>NZ_CP048106.1:3820000-4120000 GCF_010092985.1 Pontibacter pudoricolor
AGTATTTGGATGACCTGTGGGTAGGGGTGAAAGGCCAATCAAACTGAGAAATAGCTCGTACTCCCCGAAATGCCTTTAGGGGCAGCGTCGTGGTGGAGTCAAGCGGAGGTAGAGCTACCGATAGGACTAGGGGGAGTCACATCCTACCGAATCCTGACGAACTCCGAATGCCGCTTTGATATACACGGCAGTGAGGCCAGGGGTGCTAAGGTCCCTGGCCGAGAGGGAAAGAACCCAGACCGTCGGCTAAGGTCCCCAAGTTCATACTAAGTTGAACAAAGGAGGTCCAGTTGCTTAGACAGCCAGGATGTTGGCTTGGAAGCAGCCATTCATTTAAAGAGTGCGTAACAGCTCACTGGTCGAGCGACAGGGCATCGATAATAATCGGGCATCAAGTATGGCACCGAAGCTGCGGATTATACCTTATGGTATACTGGTAGGGGAGCATTCCAAGGGCGATGAAGGCATCTCGGCAAGAGGTGCTGGAGCGCTTGGAAAAGCAAATGTAGGCATAAGTAACGATAATGCGGGCGAGAAACCCGCACACCGAAAGACCAAGGTTTCCTGATCAACGCTAATCGGATCAGGGTTAGTCGGGTCCTAAGGCCGAGGCGAAAGCGCAGGTCGATGGACAGCTGGTTAATATTCCAGCACCGGCTATGTATAGCGATGCGGTGACGGAGAAGTGAAAGGACCGCGCACTGACGGAATAGTGCGTTGAAGGCCGTAGGTAGTGGAAGGGGAGTTAAGTACCCCCATCTAGCTGAAAGCTGATAGTACTCCAAGGCTTCGGCCGCGGAGATAGTGTCCCTAATCCGGCTCCCAAGAAAACCCGCTAAGCGTTTAAATACATAGCCGCCCGTACCGCAAACCGACACAGGTGGTCGAGGAGAGAATCCTAAGGTGCTCGAGTGAATCACGGCCAAGGAACTCGGCAAAATGGCCCTGTAACTTCGGGAGAAGGGGCGCTTCCTTGTAGCAATACAAGAAGCCGCAGTGAAAAGGCCCAGGCGACTGTTTAACAAAAACACATGGCTTTGCTAAATCGAGAGATGACGTATAAGGCCTGACACCTGCCCGGTGCCGGAAGGTTAAGAGGGGATGTTAGTTCAGCAATGGGCGAAGCATTGAATCGAAGCCCCGGTAAACGGCGGCCGTAACTATAACGGTCCTAAGGTAGCGAAATTCCTTGTCGGGTAAGTTCCGACCTGCACGAATGGTGTAACGATCTGGGCGCTGTCTCAGCCGTGAGCTCGGTGAAATTGTAGTCTCGGTGAAGATGCCGAGTACCCGCAACGGGACGGAAAGACCCCATGAACCTTTACTATAGCTTAGCATTGACGCTGGGTAACTCATGTGTAGGATAGGCCGGAGGCTATGAAGCGGTGTCGCTAGGCATCGTGGAGCCAACCTTGAAATACGGCCCTTGAGTTGCTTGGCGCCTAACCTGACCAAAGGGGACAGTGCTTGGTGGGTAGTTTGACTGGGGTGGTCGCCTCCAAAACAGTAACGGAGGCTTTCAAAGGTACCCTCAGTACGCTTGGTAACCGTACGCAGAGCGCAATAGCACAAGGGTGCTTGACTGTGAGGCCTACAAGCCGAGCAGGGTCGAAAGACGGATATAGTGATCCGGTGGTTCCGCATGGAAGGGCCATCGCTCAAAGGATAAAAGGTACTCTGGGGATAACAGGCTGATCTCCCCCAAGAGCTCATATCGACGGGGAGGTTTGGCACCTCGATGTCGGCTCGTCACGTCCTGGGGCTGGAGAAGGTCCCAAGGGTTCGGCTGTTCGCCGATTAAAGTGGCACGCGAGCTGGGTTCAGAACGTCGTGAGACAGTTCGGTCCCTATCTGTTGCGGGCGTTGGAGATTTGCGGGGTTCTGACCTTAGTACGAGAGGACCGGGTTGGACGAGCCGCTGGTGCACCTGTTGTATCGCCAGATGCAGCGCAGGGTAGCTACGCTCGGATGGGATAAGCGCTGAAAGCATCTAAGTGCGAAACCCACCCCAAGATGAGATCTCCCTGTAAGGGCCGTCAGAGACGATGACGTTGATAGGTGGCAGGTGTAAAGGTAGAAATACCACAGCCGAGCCATACTAATTGCCCGGGAGCGTTCCCACCCCGAAAGGGAAAGCGAGCCGGTTCCGAAAGGACCTGCCCGCAGCTTTTTCTCCTTCCACACGCAAAAGCACTCTTTTTTTCCTTCATTGTCATAAAATACGACGCACGGCACCCCCCGTGTAAAAATAATGGTGGCTATGGCTCCGGTGAGCACCTCTTCCCATCCCGAACAGAGAAGTTAAGCCCGGACGCGCCGATGGTACTGGTGTCACAACCGGGAGAGTAGGTGGCCGCCAACCCTATAACCAGCACCCCCCGTTAGCAATAGCGGGGGGTGTTGCCGTTTTAAGACCCTCCACACCACCCATAAAAGCCATGAGGGAAGAACAGCAAAGGAAAGTACAAATATAGGAGAAGAACTGCAGGAGCTACCTGGTGCAATCGTTGTAATCATTCAGTCCTACGGGTAGGGCTTCACATCACTAACGGAGAAGAAGGGAAACGATAAATAGGTAAAACACACTTTAACCTCACACAGGTTTACAAGGTATATTTTAATGTATAAACTTCCTTCTTTATAAATAGAAACGCCCCACTGCTATAGTTACAGTGGGGCGTTTCTACTTCCTGTCTTTCAAATTAGTTCATTATAAATTTCGGATTAATTAAGTTTTCAATCGAGAAAATTTCATCCCATTTAGACTGCTCTATAAGACGCCTGTCTATAACAGTTATTTGATGTACTGATTTACCTGTAAGTAATGCTTCTTTGGCTATTGATGAAACAGTTTCGTAACCTAATATAGGATTTAATGAAGTAACTATACCAATACTGTTCATAACCATATTTTTACAGATCTCCTCATTAGCTGTTATGCCTATTATACATTTATCTGTTAAGGTATGCGTAGCATTTGTAAGATAACTCAAAGAAGAGAATAAACTAAATGCTATTACTGGCTCCATAACATTTAATTGTAACTGTCCTGCCTCTGCAGCCATAGTTATAGTAACGTCACATCCGATAACGTAATAAGCTGTTTGGTTAACTACTTCCGGAATTACAGGGTTAACTTTGCCTGGCATTATGGAGGAACCGGGCTGCATACGCGGCAAATTTATTTCATTTATACCTGCGCGCGGACCTGATGAAAGTAAACGGAGATCATTGCAGATTTTTGAAATTTTAACAGCACATCTTTTTAAGACTCCTGAAACCTGAACATAAGCGCCGGTATCACATGTTGCTTCAATAAGATCTTCAGCCAATACAACCGGTATACCTGTTATTTCTCTTATATGTCTGGTTACTATTTCAGGATAACCTTCTGGCGCATTTATCGATGTGCCTATAGCTGTTGCTCCCATATTTATTTCACAGATCAGGAGCCTGGCCTCCTCTAGGCGTTGGATATCTTCTCTTATAGTTGTAGCAAAACCATTAAATTCAGCTCCCAGGGTCATCGGTACAGCATCCTGTAACTGCGTTCGACCCATTTTAAGAACGTCTTTAAACTCGGTTGCTTTTGCTGCAAATGCTTTACTGAGCTTGGTTAAGGCATCTATAAAATGACCAATTTTAACATACAATGCCAAACGGAAAGCAGTTGGATAAGCATCGTTTGTTGACTGTGAGAAGTTAACGTGGTTATTCGGGTGAAGATGATCATAATCTCCTTTCTCAAAGCCAAGCAACTCAAGTCCGATATTGGCAACTACTTCGTTCACGTTCATGTTTATAGAAGTACCTGCCCCTCCCTGGATCATATCTGTTACAAACTGATCCATAAATTTACCTGCAATTAACTGATCGCAAGCCTTGCAGATAGCATCCGCTATTTTAGGGTCAAGCACACCGCACTCCTGGTTTGCCATGGCTGCCGCTTTTTTTACAGAACCAAATGCCTGTATCAATAATGGCTCTTTTGAGATAGGAATCCCCGTTATGTCGAAGTTCTCTAAAGCTCTTAATGTTTGAATACCATAATACACTTCATTCGGGATGTCTTTTTCACCTAAGAAGTCATGTTCTTTTCTGAAAGTAGTCATTATATAAGCTAGATGGTTTTATACGTAATACAAGTTTTCTTTTAATTGCTGCTTTCAGGTTGAGGCAGATTGATCTCAAGACTGGCAGCAGTATCCAGAACTATTTTAGTTGCGTAATTTTTAGTGGACTTAAGTTTGCCGGTAAAACTATATTCGTTTATCAGGCTTTGATTTATAATAAGACGACCTGCAAATTCACCGAACTGCTTTACAATTTCAGCTTGTACGAGGGTCAGTTCTTCCTTGCGCTTTTCGGTTTCGGCTGTCCGGAAAGGACGTTTAAACTGGCTACCTGCATAGTCGTGTGAAATACTTTGATCTTCGGCAGCTTGCTTCGTTCTGTGGATTACTTCGCGCAACTTATTTTCATAAGATGGATTTTTTAACCGGCCATGTATTCCACGTGTATGATTAAGCCACTCATGCAGATCTACATCGGGGTTAATGGCAAGCTCAACTAAAGCATCGTTGGGAATGATGTAGGAAGAAGGCTTATTTAAATTCTTACCTAAGTTATCCCGGAAATTATAAAGTGCTTTAAGAATGAACTGGTTATAGTATGTAAGGCGTGAGGCGTTACGCAACCGTAGGTGTGGGTTTTCTGCCTCCGTATATTTCAATCTTTCCAGAAGCCTGTTTTCTTCTTCAAGCCAATGCAACCGGCCAATACGCTCAATTTCGGCTAACAGTTTATCTTTTACTTCGTGCAGGTATACTACATCTATAGCAGCGTATTGTAGCTGTTGCTCTGTAAGGGGGCGTTTATTCCAGTTACTTGATTGCTGCGATTTATCGATCTCGATATTAAACTCTTCTTTAAGAACAGTAGCAAGTGACGAACGCTCATAATTAAGAATTTTAGCAGCAACATCCGTATCCATTACATTCTGTATGCTGCAGCCCATTTTATCAAGTAGCAGAATATCATTGTTTGAATGATGGATGATCTTCATAATAGCCTTATTCTCTAACAGCAGGAAAAACGGCTGTAGATCCGGTAAATTAAAAGGGTCAATGATATAACAGATACCCTTTCCATCGGTTACCTGGATCAGGCAAAGGTTAAAGCCATACGTAAACCGGTTCTGATCAAATTCAAGATCCAGAGCAAGCTCCTTTTTAGTGCTAAGATCAGTTACGGCCTCCTGCAACTGCTCCGGTGTGCTTACCAGTTTAATCTTAATATTATTGTTTGACAGTGTCGTGAATTCCATTCCCTAAATTTAACAAGTATTATAGTTTGTGCATCACAATCAGGAAATGTTTTAATGGTAAACCGCCATATGCTGGTGTTTATTAAAACAAAAGTCTCTGCCCGTTAAGAGCAGAGACTTTTATATACTATAGTTTAGAATTTAATAATTACTGTGCAGGTGGTACTTCTTCCTGAATATCATCTGCTACACCGTCATTTACAGTGGTGTCCTGAACGGTTGTAGTATCTACATCCATATCAGTATCCATGTCGGTGTCAGTATCAACCTGTTCGGTAGTATCTGTTTCTGTAGTATTGTCGCTTCCGCCACATGCTGTAAATGCTGTAAGAGCAAAAACAACAAAGGCTGATTTCCATATATTTTTCATAAATAACATTATTAGTTCAACAACCAATTTTGTACTTATTTATACGGGAGTAACCGATAAGTAACCCCTGCTAAACTATAAATTTTACTTTTTTAAAGGCAATGGACTTAAAGTATAAGTAAACGGCCCTAATTACCTGACGACCGGAAATATTAAGGTAAACACCTATATATTATTAGTTAACAGCTTTATTTTCAAGTTTAAAGAAAATAGCAGATAAGTTATAGTTGTGTTTTAACCAAAGCTCATCTAAAAACTTAGTTATATTTCTACACCTGCTGCCTTAGTTGTATCGGTTGGCTGAGATAGCATTTTATCGCGACGTGCCTTAAACTCGGAACCTTCCTTCCAGGCAGGGTAGTTGGTTGTATTGGCAATAGTATATCCAACCCTGAAGAACAGTTTAAGATCTTCTACAGCTCCATCTAAATTCCATTCCGGTCTTACCTCATCGGTTACTTTATGATAGTTGTCGGCTGTGTATTTGTCCTGCCACTTCTGCACATAATCGGCGGGCTGGTTTATAGCTTTAACCCCGGATTTGGCATAAAGCGCGGGTACTCCTTTTTGGGCAAACTCAAAATGATCGGAGCGGTAATAAGATCCTTTTTCTGGACTGGTCTCAGGTACAATCCGGCGGTTCTGTAATGTTGCTTCCTGCGCCAACACATCTTCCAGCTCAGAGTTACCATACCCTATCACAATCACGTCTTCGGTCGGGCCATAAGCATTCAGCACATCCATGTTAATGTTAGCCAGCGTTTTATTTAACGGATACAAAGGATTTTCAGCATAGTACTTAGAGCCCAATAACCCTTTTTCTTCGGCTGTAACCGCCAAAAACAGGATAGAGCGTTTCGGTTTTTGCTCAAGCTTGGTGTACGCTTCTGCCAGCTCCAGTAGGCCTGCCGTACCCGAGGCGTTGTCGAGCGCTCCATTATAGATCTGATCGCCTTTCAGGTTTGGGTCCTTGCCCAGGTGGTCCCAGTGTGCGGTATAAACTATATATTCATCTTTCAGTTGCGGATCACTTCCTTCCAGTTTGGCCACCACGTTTTTAGATTTTATTTCGCGCAGCTTATTCTTGATACTGAAGTTTGCCTTCGCACCTAGTGCTACAGGCTTAAAATCCTTCTTAGCGGCAGAGGCTTTTAACTGCTCAAAGTTCTTGCCGGCGGCCGTAAACAGCTGCTTTGCTTTTTCTCTGGTGATCCAGGCTTCTACAGCAGCTTTATCCATGTTTTTGTTCGGGTTGCTGATGTCAAAGTTCTCGCGGCTCCAGCTCCCGGACACAACTTCGTAGGGATAGCTGGCAGGTTCAGTTTCGTGGATGATGATGGCAGCAGCAGCACCTTTTTCAGCGGCTATTTCATACTTATAAGTCCAGCGGCCATAGTAGGTCATCGCTTTGCCGCCAAACATAGTACTGTCTAGTTTTGATTTATCTGCTGATGAAGGAACAGGCGGGTCATTAATGAGCATAACTATAGTTTTGCCTTTTACATCCAGGCCTTTGTAATCGTCCCAGCCATATTCCGGTGCAACTATACCATAGCCCACAAAAACCATATCCGAATTGTTAACATCAACAGTCGGCACAAACCTGCGCGACACGGCTACATAATCTGTCGGGAAGTTGAGGTTTATAGTTTTGCCGCCTGCCGTAAAAGATGCTTTCGGTGTAGCTGTAAATCCGAACATAGGTACCTCCTGCACATAAGTACCATTTGGGTTGCCGGGTTTCAGACCCATTTTCCGGAACTGGCGTGTCAGGTAATTTACGGTAGAGTCTTCGCCTCGAGTGCCCGGGCCACGGCCTTCAAATGCATCGGAAGCCAGCACCTTGGTATGGTTGAGTATATCTGTCGCATTTATGCTCTGTAACGCAGGAGACAGGTTTGCAGAATCGGGCAGTACCTGCGTCTGGGTTTTGGTAGTAGTTTCAGTTTTTTCTTCCGCTACCTGGCGCGAGTTCTCGTTACAACTAAAGGCAATACTCCCTAAGAGCAGCGAAAACAGGATGGTCTTTCTCATAGTTTAATGGTATTATAGTTCTATAAAAAGTGGTCAGGGTTTATAGTTTAAACTATAGCCTGACCACTTGTACGAAGTAAGGTGAAATAGGTGTTGTTTGTGCACCGCGCGCGCTGTATTACTGCTTCAGAAGCTTTGTCCGGTATATTTTATCTGATGATTTTATAGTAAGCATGTACATGCCGGTTGCTTTTACATGGCTTGTGTTTAAGCTAAAGTAGCCATCTGGAGTGCGGTGCTGTAAGGTAAGGTTTTCCGTTGATACTGGTTTGCCATTCAAGTCGGTTAAAGTTACTTCTACAGCAGGGGCTTCAAAGGCAAATGTTATATGATCTTTAAAGGGATTTGGCGATGCCTGAACTATAAGTAATGAGTTATCAGCGCTAACAGCCTGGGTCTTAGTGTAGCTGAACTTGCCGGAGAAATCAAGTTGTTTTAAACGGTAATAAGTAACCTGCCGGCGAACAGGGTTGCTGTCTGTAAAACGGTACTGCTGTACAACTCTGCTGTCAGGAGATTTGCTTGCCACAAAGCCCAGCGTTTCAAAAGTCTGTCCATCCGTAGACAGCTGCACTTCAAATCCTCTGTTATCGTTCTCCGATGCTGTTTTCCATTCTAATACAACTACCCGGTCCTGGCGCTTAGCTTTAAACCACATGAGTTCTACCGGTAAAGGCATAATTGGCGAGGCCAGGGTATAAGTGCCAAAACTGCTGGAATTTGTATGGCGCAACGTACGTTGGTTAACTATAGAACTTGGTACTGGTAAGGCCTCTTTGTTCTTGCCTTTATTATATAGTTTAAAATCGCCAAGTGGCTTGGATTGTAATTCGTTCGGCAGAAACTCCAGGTCCATGGTCATGCTCAGGGCAGTAATGTCGTTTGTAGTGTCTGTTCTGGTAATATTGTACTGGCGGGTTACGCTTTCAGTGCCGTTTGTTATCTCGGTTGTTACACCGGTTAAGCGCTCTACTGTTATCTGCCCCGGGTTTATATTATTCCTGGTCAGGGTAAGGCCTATTTTACCAAAATCTTCTTCTACAGCCGGGGCTAAGGTGCGGCTGGTTTGTACCGTACCTATTATATGCGATGCATCTGTTTCAGGGGTGGCTAAGGTGGCGTTTGTTCCTAACCATATCGTGTTTTCTAATGTGTTCAGGTGGCTGTTGGTAACGTTAATAGTATTAACTATAGCTATGTCCTGCTGCAGTTGGGCCTGTGCAGTCCCTGCAAAATTAAAATTGTAAAACGTATTGTTGCCTGAAATCTGCTGAAGTGCATTGCCCTGTAAAACTATAGTTGAAGTAGCTGCCGTAAAAGTGCCTGCGTTGTTCCAGTCTCCTGCAATAGTATAGGTAGCACTACCTGCTGAAATAGTGCCGGTGTTCATCAAATCTCCGCCTATAGTTATACTGGTAGCCTGGGAAGTAAGCGTGCCATTGTTCCGGACATTCCCTGTTATACGGTGGCTATAGTTGCCTGTGTTTAAGTTTGTTCCCGGGCTTATGTCCAGGTCACCGGAAATAGTGAGGTTAGCTGTAGGTGCTTTAGCGTTATTGCCAGCCAGCTTCAGATTATAATAGGGTAGTGCCGTTATAGTTTGCCCGGTGGCAGCGGTGCCATTAAATGTAACAGTTCCATTACCTTCAGTAAATACACCCGAGCCGCTGTAAGTTCCTCCTATTTCAAGCAAACCTACAGTGGTGGTAATATCTCCGTTGTTTGTTATGTTGCCCTTAACAGTAACCCGTCCTGCTGCGTTTTCCAGTATACTGCCTCTGCCAATAGTAAGTGTAGTCGCTGTTACAGTGGCTCCGTTATTTACCAGGCTGGCATATCGTCGCTCGTTTTTAGAGTTCAGGTTGAGTGTGCCTGTTGTAAGCACTGCGCCACTTTCCAGCACCAGTTCCGACTTCTCATCTATCTTAGCACTATTGGCGGGTGGTATCAGTTCTATATTTGCGCAGGTTGCTATGCCAGATAAAGATATCTTATGACCATCTATAATCTGCACATTTTCACCCGCCTTAGGTGGGGCATTGCTCGACCAGGTACTTCCGGTATTCCAGTCTCCGCTTTTAATGCTTTTTATAGTATTAGCCTGTGCGCTGCATACCTGTGTATACAAAAGCATAAGACAGATTAAAATAGTAAGACCAATTAGCGCCCTGACATCAGCATTTCCCTTTGTAGTTGTTTGGGGCTTGTCAGAAGTGAAGGGTGTCAATTCATTTTCCATTTTACATACGATTAAAGGTGAACTGAATCTTATGCAAGAAAATATCTCTCTTTACCTGACCGATAGAGGATATTTAAGTGGTGTGTAGGCTAAAGGAAATATTGTGCGAAACTTATAGTTGTGTATTGGCGGCCTTCTAAGCCCGGTAATAAATGCGGCTCATTGTGCTGTCGTAAGGGTCGTAACCAGGCCGTGTTTTATAAAACCTTTTTTCAAGTATCTTCAGATTCTTTATATCACTCAGCAAAAAGCAGTGCCAGCCAACTTTGGTACCTTGAGATTCCACTCTTTCGCCGCTCCACCCGCAAAGGCAGTCCTGCCTGGTTTTGTTCTGGCCCAGCAGGTGGGGTTCTAATAAATATGTCTGGCCGCTATACGTAAACTGAACAAACTGTCTTGCTCCGATAGCCTTTGATAGTTCTTCCAGCAAAAGGGTATTCATAGCTGATGTATTTAGCTTTAACTTCCGGACAAGTATTTCCTTTAGCACTTGTATAAAGCTACTCCCATAATATATCAGATAACAGGAAAGGATTTGGCGAAAAGTAACACAGCAAAGTGGCCTGTTATTAACAGTTAATTATGTGAAAAGTTGTTGCCAGGTAGTTACAAGAGGATATTTATCTCTAAATACACGGTTAAAAGTAACATCCGGCACACTGTGTTTACATAATAATTACTACCTGCATCAGAACTTAGTAACATTTAAAATTGGTAATCTATAAGCTGCAAACAGGTAGAGGGGGATAACAGATTGAAATAGCATAACCTTTAGCAGGGCATACAACTATAACTAGTATTTGACTGGTAAAGGCATGCTGTTACATAGTTATTATTCTATAATAAAGAATATAGTTTAAAGCTATCTAGTTGTAAGTTAGGTGTATTTGCTTATGCGATTATGCATAATTTGATTTGTGAATAATACTTCTAACTTTGCCTTTATACAAAGAGGGTAATCTTATGGATAAATATACATACATCGCCAATGCGCACGGCGATTATATTGATCAGCTCTATAAAGCTTATCAGCAGGATCCGGAATCTGTTGATGCCGGATGGCGCAAATTTTTTGAAGGTTTTGAATTTGCCACAGCATATGGCGAGAACGGCCATGAGGTTGCTGAAGGCACAGTAGCTGCTCCGGCTAAAGGAGGCGCTGTTACCGGCGTATCTGATAAAGAAGTTGCTGTTCGTAACCTGATTCATGCTTACCGCACACGCGGCCATCTGCGTTCTAATACAAACCCGGTTCGTGCCCGCAAAGATCGCAAAGCAAGACTTGATCTTTCTGATTTCGGCTTAACAGATGCTGACCTGGATACAGTTTTCCAGGTAGGCGATGTAATTGGTATTGGTGCAGCTACCCTTCGGGATATTGAAGCAGCTCTCAAAAAGATTTACGCAGGCCCTATCGGCTTCGAATACATGTACATCCGCGACCCGGAAGTGCTGGAGTGGTTCAAGCAAAAAGTAGAACGTGATTCCCTTAACTTTAACCCGGGCATCGAATACAAAAAGCGCATTCTTTCCAAACTGAATGAAGCGGTAGTTTTTGAAAACTTCCTGCATACGAAGTTCTTAGGTCAGAAGCGCTTCTCCCTGGAAGGTGGCGAAACAACTATACCTGCACTGGATGCCGCTATTGACAAGGCGTCTGAACTTGGTGTAGAAGAAGTAGTGATTGGTATGGCGCACCGTGGCCGCCTGAATGTGCTGGCCAACATTATGGGCAAAACCTATGAGCAGATTTTCTCTGAGTTTGAAGGTACTGCCGTTCCGGATTTAACTATGGGCGATGGTGACGTAAAATACCACATGGGCTTCTCTTCAGAAGTTATAACGCCATCCGGTAACAAAGTTAATCTGAAACTGGCACCTAACCCATCGCACTTAGAGGCCGTTAACCCGGTTGTAGAAGGCTTTGTACGTGCCAAAATTGACTGCCAGTACGGCAAAGACATAGACAAGGTGTTGCCAATACTGATACACGGCGACGCAGCGCTGGCTGGCCAGGGTATTGTATACGAAGTTACGCAGATGGCTAACCTGGATGGCTATAATACGGGCGGTACCATTCACTTTGTGATCAACAACCAGGTTGGTTTCACGACCGACTTCGAAGATGCCCGTTCCTCTATCTACTGTACGGATGTGGCCAAAGTAATTGATGCACCTGTACTGCACGTAAACGGCGACGATCCGGAGGCTGTGGTATTTGCGATGCGCATGGCAATGGAGTACCGTCAGCGTTATAATAACGATTTCTTTATTGATATGGTGTGCTACCGCCGTCATGGTCACAACGAGTCTGACGAGCCTAAATTTACGCAGCCGCAACTATACAACCTGATCTCGAAGCATCCGAACCCACGCGAGGTTTATAACAAAGACCTGATCTCTCGCGGGGAGATTGACGCTGAGTTGGCTGAAAGCATGGACAAGGAGTTCCGCCAGATGCTGCAGGACCGCCTGGACATGGTGAAGCAAAAGCCATTGCCTTACAACTACCAGCAAATGGAAAAAGAGTGGCAGTCGCTTCGCCGCTCTAAACCGGAAGATTTTAACCAGTCTCCTGAAACCGGCATCTCTCCTGAAGCTGTTGAAACAGTTGGGAAAGCGCTGACAACATTGCCACAGGGTTTTAAACCACTGAAGCAGATAGAGAAGCTAGTAAAAGAGCGCCGAGAAATGTTCTTTGAAAGCAAACAGTTAAACTGGGCTGCTGCCGAATTGCTGGCCTACGGTTCTGTGTTGCTTGATGGAAAGTTTGTTCGTTTCTCCGGGCAGGATGTGCAGCGTGGTACGTTCTCGCATCGCCATGCTGTGTTGCATGATGCGGTAACCAGCGCGCCTTACAACAGCCTGAACTATATGAAAGAGGACCAGGGCTCTTTCGAGATCTACAACTCCCTGCTTTCTGAATACGGTGTGCTTGGTTTTGAATTCGGTTATGCCATGGCTAACCCGAATGCACTGGTTATCTGGGAAGCGCAGTTTGGTGACTTTGCCAACGGAGCCCAGGTAATGATCGACCAGTTCATCTCTTCTACAGAGTCTAAGTGGCAGCGTATGAATGGCCTGGTAATGTTGTTGCCGCACGGTTACGAAGGGCAGGGGCCAGAGCACTCAAATGCCAGACCTGAACGATTCCTGCAGTTAGCTGCCGAGAACAACATGTTTGTTACTTACATTACAACGCCAGCCAACCTGTTCCACTTTATGCGTCGCCAGTTGGCATTGCCATTCCGCAAGCCGGCTATTAACATGTCGCCAAAGTCGTTGTTACGTCATCCTGCTGTCGTTTCTCCGTTAAAGGACTTCACATCAGGAGGGTTCAGAGAAGTGATCGGTGATAACTTTGCTACACCTAAATCGGTTAAGAAGGTGTTGCTGTGCTCAGGTAAAGTTTACTTTGATCTACTGGAAGAGCAGCAGAAGAACAAGCGTAAGGATGTCGCGATTATTCGCTTAGAACAGTTAGCGCCGTTCCCGAAAGTGCAGTTGGAATCAGAGTTTAGCAAGTATAAAAATGCTAAAATATACTGGGTACAGGAAGAGCCTGAGAACATGGGCGCCTGGACCTATATCCTGCGCATTATGCGTAACAGTGTAGAAGATGTGATTGCTCGTAAAGCAAGTGCATCGCCGGCAACCGGTTACCTGAAAGTGCACGCCAAAGAGCAGCAGGAACTGATCGCCCGCGCGTTCGCTATATAATTAATAAAGAGTAATGACTAATGATGAATGAAGGTGAAAAATAATTACTCATTCGTCATTAATCATTACTAACTCGTAATTCAAAAATCGTAATTCATAATTGATAAATATATGAGCTTAGAAGTTAAAGTGCCTGTCGTAGGTGAGTCGATCACTGAGGTAACTATAGCCCAGTGGCTGAAAAAAGACGGTGACCGCGTGGAGATGGATGAGGTGATTGCGGAACTGGAATCTGACAAAGCCACATTCGAACTGCCAGCCGAAGCCGCAGGCATTTTACGCATTGTAGCACAGGAAGGCGAAACCATAAATGTTGGTGCCGTAATCTGCACAATAGACCAGGATGGTGCAGCTACTGCTCCATCAGCTCCTGCTGCTAAAACCGAGGCCGCTCCGGCACAAGCTGCTGCTCAGCCAGCTGCCGCAACTGCTACCGTAGTCGGTGAAACCGTTGAGATGAAAGTGCCAACTGTAGGGGAATCAATTTCAGAAGTAACTATAGCCAGCTGGCTAAAGAAAGACGGCGACTTTGTGCAAATGGATGAGGTAATTGCTGAACTTGAATCTGATAAGGCTACGTTTGAATTGCCTGCAGAAGCTGCCGGTACGTTACAGATAGTTGCTCAACAAGGAGACACTGTAGAGATTGGTGGTTTGCTTTGCAGAATTACGCCGGGTGGTGCAGGCTCAGCAGTTGCTAATGCTGAGGCAAATGCCAAGCAGGAAGCTGCTACCCAGCAGGTAGCTCAGGCTGTTTCCGCTCCGTCGGGTGCGCAGACGTATGCTTCTGGTACGCCATCACCGGCTGCGGGCAAAATATTAGCTGAAAGAGGTATAAATGCTGCTGACGTACAGGGTTCTGGCCGTGACGGACGCATCACAAAAGAGGATGCTCAGAACGCACAGACAAGACCTGCCGCACAAGCTGCTTCCGCTCCGGCTGCAAAGCAAGAGCCTTCTGCCCCAGCTACAACAGGCGATAGAAACCAGCGCCGTGAGAAAATGAGCTCGCTGCGTAGAACTGTAGCACGACGTCTTGTAACTGTTAAAAACGAAACGGCTATGCTAACTACCTTCAATGAGGTAGATATGAAGCCGATCATGGATATCAGAGCGAAGTATAAGGACAAGTTTAAAGAAGTGCATGAAGTAGGTTTAGGCTTTATGTCGTTCTTTACCAAGGCTTGTACCGTTGCTCTTAAAGAGTGGCCTGCCGTAAATGCGCAGATCGATGGCAATGACATGATCTTCAGTGATTTCGTGGATGTGTCTATCGCTGTTTCGTCGCCGAAAGGTCTGGTAGTTCCGGTTATTCGCAACGCAGAGCAGTTAACGCTGGATGGCATTGAGAAAGAAGTTGTGCGCCTGGCTAAAAAGGCACGCGACGGTAAATTGTCAATCGAAGAGATGACAGGGGGTACTTTCACGATCACCAACGGTGGTGTGTTTGGTTCCATGATGTCTACACCGATCATCAACGCGCCGCAGTCGGCTATATTGGGTATGCATAACATCGTGCAGCGCCCGGTTGCCATCAACGGGCAAGTGGAGATCCGCCCAATGATGTACCTGGCCCTTTCTTACGACCACCGCATCATCGACGGCCGTGAGTCTGTAAGCTTCCTGGTACGCGTAAAAGAGCTGCTGGAAGATCCGATGCGCTTATTGCTTGGCGTATAATTTATTGAGATAAGGAAGAAGGAGAGGCTGCAAGGCTTTCTCCTTCTTTTTTTGATTGTTTATACAAAAAGTCGGATATGGCGCGAGCGTCCTCGCTCGTGACGAACTATACCTGGGCCAGAGGCCCAGGTATAAATTAACCCACTCTTACCCCCCAAGAGGGGAATTGGGTACTGCAGAAAAATCCCCTCCTTGGAGGGGCAGGGGTGGGTTTACAAATGCTTAAAAATCAAATACAAAACGAGCATATAGTGCTCCATAAAGTATAGAAAAATGAAATACGATGTTACCGTAATCGGTTCTGGTCCTGGGGGCTACGTGGCAGCGATCCGTTGTGCACAATTGGGTCTGAAAACCGCTATTATAGAAAAATATAACGTGCTGGGCGGTACCTGCCTTAACGTAGGCTGTATCCCTTCAAAAGCATTGCTGGATTCATCAGAGCACTTCCATAATGCGGCACACACTTTTAAGGAGCATGGCATTGACCTGGAAAACCTGCAGGTAAACATCCAGCAGATGATTACTCGCAAGGCTGGCGTTGTAAAGTCGAATAATGACGGCATCGCGTTCCTGATGAAGAAGAACAAGATCGATACCTACTATGGCCTGGGTTCTTTCGTGAACAAGAACACGATCAGGATAACAGACGCAGAAGGCAAAGAGCAACAGATCGAGACAGACAAAACGATCATCGCGACAGGCTCCAAGCCGGTAGCGTTGCCGTTCCTGCCGGTTGACAAGAAGCGCATCATTACCTCTACAGAAGCCTTAACGCTGACGGAGGTGCCTAAAAATCTGATCGTAATTGGTGGCGGTGTGATCGGTCTGGAACTTGGCTCGGTTTACGCCCGCCTTGGAGCTAAAGTACAGGTGGTAGAGTACGTGGATGCCATCATCCCAACTATGGACCGTGCACTGGGTAAAGAGTTGCAGCGCGTATTGAAGAAAACACTTGGTTTCGAGTTCTTCTTTAACCACAAAGTAACCGGCGCTACCAACGAAGGCGAAGTTGTAAAAGTAACGGCTGAGAATCCGAAAGGTGAAACTGTTACGTTTGAAGGCGACTATGTGCTGGTATCGGTGGGCCGTAAGCCATACACCGAAGGCTTGGGCTTAGAGAACGCGGGTGTGCAGATGGGCGAGCGCGGTATGATTGCTGTGAACGACCACCTGGAGACGAACGTACCGGGTATCTATGCGATTGGTGACGTAGTACGTGGTGCGATGCTGGCACACAAAGCCGAAGAGGAAGGTGTGCTGGTAGCAGAGCAGATCGTTGGCCAGAAACCGCACATCAACTATAACCTGATACCGGGTGTGGTGTATACCTGGCCGGAAGTAGCAGGTGTTGGCTATACCGAAGAGCAACTGAAGGAGCAGGGCCGTGCTTACAAGTCGGGTTCGTTCCCGTTCAAAGCGTCTGGCCGTGCCAAGGCATCGATGGATACAGATGGTTTTGTAAAGGTGTTGGCGGATAAAAATACAGATGAGATACTGGGCGTGCATATGATCGGGCCACGTGCTGCAGATATGATCGCAGAGGCGGTGGTTGCCATGGAATTCCGTGCATCGGCAGAGGATATTGCCCGCATGAGCCATGCGCACCCGACCTATACCGAAGCCATGAAAGAGGCTTGCTTGGCGGCTACAGAAAACCGTGCGCTACACATCTAAGCAACTATAGCTAACTATAGATTAAAAGCGCCACTCTGTAAAGGGTGGCGCTTTTTAGTGCTGGCAACTATAGTTATTTCTTAGGTTTATCGATATGCCGGATAGCGGTTTTTAAATACTTGCCAGATGTACCTGAAGCATTGTTTAGCAACATAACTAAAAAACTTTCTCCCTCCCAGGCAACCTTTGCTAGAGTTACTCCATCTATTAGTCAAAGTCAGAAAGATAAACACATCAAATCTAACCACTATGACAAAACACGTACACCTGTTGCTTGCGCTGCTGTTATTGCCGCTGCTAACTATAGCACAAACCAAAGTGGCCGCATCCGAGATCATCGCTAAAATAAACCGCGGCGAAGCTGTAAACTATAAAAACGCCGAAATTACAGGTGACCTGGACCTGACAAAGCTGCAGAACATGAAGCTGAAGAAAGAGAAAGGCGACAACAACAGCACCAAAGAATACACCAGTACGGTAACGGCACCTGTCACTTTCGAGAACTGTACCTTTAATGGCAGCGTGCTGGGTTACTTTAACCCGGATAACGGCGTGAAGGTGGTAAAGTCATCTAACGAGGTTTATAATACCAATTTTGAAAAAGACGTGCGTTTTATAAACTGCACATTTGAAGGCGATGCGGCTTTTAAATACAGTGAGTTTAAGGGAAAGGTGTCGTTTGCAGGCAGTCGTTTTCAGGAAGAAGCTCTGTTTAAATACGCTAAGTTTAAAGAATCTGCAGATTTCAGCAAGGCGGCGTTTGAAGATGATGCCAACTTTAAATATGTAACCTTTCCGGCTGTTGCAAACTTTAAAAACGCGCAGTTTAACGAAGAAGCCAACTTTAAGTATGCAAAGTTTCAGAAGGGAGCAGACATGCAGCAGGCGGCGTTTAACGGAAATGCCGACTTTAAATACACCCAGTTCTCCGAATCAGCTAACATGAAAGGAACCAGCTTTAAGGGCAGTACCGATTTTAAATATACCAAACTCAACAACCAGTCTGTAACACTTTCAGGGTTGCAGGCGAGGAATAAATAAGTAACAAAGAAGCTTTAGTTTTACTAAAAACGCCGCACATATAGTGTGGCGTTTTTGTTTTTTATGGACTTGCTAAAAGCGCCAGCAATTTGCCGGCACCTTCGCTGGGGTTTAAAACAGAAAGGGGAGGCAACCCAAGCCACCTCATACGCACATCGTTTACCAGGTCAAGATCTATAGTTGGTGCGCCTGCTTTACCGGCAGCTATAGTTGCGGCAATGGCAGTTTTCAGCGATGTGGCTTTTACTCTTATAGTCTGAGCAGCATAACGGGCAGGGTGCAGGTGCACAAACCGTCCGGCAACTATACCCAATCGCAAAACCCAGTCAGAAGTGTCGGAAACTGTAACTGTGCGGTAAAGCCCGCCTTTTGCGGTTAAGTAACTATAGTACGCCTCAGGTTGCAGCAAACCTTGTTGCTGCAGGTTAACTAACACTTCCTTCGTTACCTGTAAAGGCGAGAGCTGTCCGGTATAAAAGTCTAGCTGCGAAGTGCCGATACTTACCAAAGATGCACCGACCTGCGGGTTGGGTAAGGTGCTTTGCTCTTTTATAAACGCCC
This sequence comes from Pontibacter pudoricolor, assembly GCF_010092985.1. Taxonomy (GTDB): domain Bacteria; phylum Bacteroidota; class Bacteroidia; order Cytophagales; family Hymenobacteraceae; genus Pontibacter; species Pontibacter pudoricolor. The sequence continues at coordinate 3,838,649 of NZ_CP048106.1, forward strand.
TGATATAGCCCAGATGGTGCTTAAGCGGATGAAAAAGAGCAGGCTCGGGCAAGGCCGCCATCGCTATAGTTAGCCTTTGGGTATGATTTATAGTTGCCATAACAATTGTACGTGACCTCTAACGATAGCATCTGTCAGGAAAATGGCACTACAGTACACCAATAACCACAGCACAACGTACCCTGATGGCATAATGAGAGATCGGTTTTTTGGAAAGCCAGCTTCCGGATTACAGTAACAAGGGTTTTCTTCTGATAAGAGGAAAGCCTTTTTATTTAAGGTAATAACTCTAGTGCGTACCTTTGCAACTATAGTTATTACTTACACTTTATGCATATGCCACAAACCACAGCTGTCGCTATACTTGATTTTGAGCCCCGGCATGCCGCTAAATTCAGGGAACTGAACGAAGAATGGATAACGCGCTACTTTGTGATGGAAGAAGCCGACCATAAATCGCTGGGCGACCCGCAGGGATACATTCTCGATAAGGGAGGTTATATTCTGATGGCGGAGTACAACCAGGAAGTTGTAGGCACCTGCGCCCTGATAAACGAAGGAAATGGCGTGTATGAGCTGGCTAAAATGGCTGTAACACCCAAAGTGCAGGGCCTGAAAATAGGAAAACTGCTGGGTGAGGCCGCGATACAAAAAGCCCGTGAGGCCGGCGCTGTAAAAGTTTACCTGGTATCAAACCGGAAATTGGAGACTGCGCTTAACCTTTACAAAAGGCTTGGTTTTGCAGAAGTGCCTATGCCTCCCAGCATTTACGAGCGTGCCGATATCAAAATGGAAATAGAACTATAGTTTATACTATAGGTCAGGCGCTGTAAACGGGTCTGTTATCATCCAGACGCACAACACCTACAGTAAGCCAGCAGCCCTTATAGTAGCCTTTGGTTTGGCGTGCCAGCATAAACAGGTAAGCCACTTTTGCATCATTTTCGGTAGTAAGTACCACCAACTGGTAAGCCGACCTGCCGGTTATTACCATGTTGCCTTTTTTGTAAGATTTGAAGTTGAGCATTGGCCTGTAAACCGGGTCTCGCACCATCACCCTGAAATGCTCTATCGGGCCCATGCTTATTCTGCTTACCGGCGATGAGAAGTTGAAAACAGTGATCACACCGCTGTCGCTGCCATCGTTTTGCTGTAATGCTTTTAGCTGGATCTGTACTACCTCCTGGGGTGTAAGTGCTTTTGACGGACGTAAATAGCTCCAGCTGGATGCAGAAGCAGCCGAGCTTTCGGCACTGGTATAGTTGGTGTATTGCGCCTGCCCCTGCTCCGGCATTAAAGGAAAACTACCTATAAAAACCAGGAGCAGTAACAACCCTACCGCCAGTAAGGCCTTATCTACTATGCCATCCAAGCCCTTCATATAGTACTGTACTTTATATAGAATGCTATAGTTGTGCTTTTGACCGATTTTTGAGCGCTGCAACTATAAACAAAACTGCCTGGCTGCGTATACCTGCTCAACGCTATATTTATGACGAATCCGCTGTTGCACTATATCACCCGATTTAAGAACTGGTTTGCCGGCATTCCTGCTGCGCAGCGGTTCCAGAGGCAGCACCCCACCGTGTCGGGTTTTATAAGCGACAGATTGGATACAGAGCAGTTTGTTGGCTTACCGCTTACTTTTCTGTTAATAGTAGGGGTGGTAAATATAATGTTGCTTTCGGAGCTTGCTGAGAGCGTGGTGGATGCCGAGTGGGTGGTGGTGGTAGACCAGGAGTTTACAAATCTGCTGTTTAGTATGCGCTCCGACTGGCTAAGTGTAATTATGTTTGGCCTAACGCAGCTAGGCGAACAGATCGCTGTTTTTGCAATCGGGGGCCTTGCTACCCTCATCTTTCTGTTCCGGAAACGGTACTGGGCACTGGTGGCTTTCTGGCTGGCGATGGGGGCGTTGGCCTTTCGGTGCGGTTTGCGAAAACATTTATCAGCCGCGCCCGTCCCGCCGATGTTGCCTATTACCAGGTGGAGCATTATTCTTTCCCGAGTGGGCATGCCACTACAGCCATGGCGTTGTTTGGTTTGCTGGCTTACTTTATTTACAGGCACAACAGAGATAAACCATACCGTAAATTTATAGTTTGGGCTGCCGCTATACTTATCCTGTTGGTTGGGTTCAGCAGAATTTACCTGGGCGTACACTTTCTGTCTGATGTGCTGGCAGGTTTTATACTTGGCTTTCTCTGGGCACTGGTGGGTATAAGTCTGTCCGAGGTAATGCTGCATAGAAGGAAAAGAAGACAAGTATAGCACTATCACTTTTTTACTATACTTTTTAAGCCTGTCGTCGTATGCAAAGGCATGTACCCAAGAACGTTACGCAGCGTACGCTGCTTTGCCCTTATATTCTTTTTCTGGATAGCTGCATGGTCTCCGGCTTCGGCCTATGGTGTGCTCTCGCATCAGGCCATTATTGATGCCGCCTGGGATAAAGACCTGAAGCCACTCCTGCAAAAACGCTACCCTAACGCCACGGAAGAAGAGCTCAAAAAAGCACATGCCTATGCCTATGGCGGTGCCATACTACAGGATATGGGCTACTTCCCGTTCGGTAGTAAATTCTTTACAGACCTGCTGCATTATGTCAGGAGCGGCGATTTTGTGCAGAACCTGCTCTACGAAGCACAGAACATAAACGAATATGCCTTTGCCTTAGGCACCTTAGCCCATTACAATGCCGATATTTATGGGCACTCGCTGGGCACCAACAAAGCCGTACCGCTGGTTTACCCCGAGCTAAAGCAGGAATTCGGCAGCTCTGTCACCTTTGCCGACCACCCGGTTTCGCATGTGAAAACTGAATTTGGCTTTGATGTACTGCAGGTGGCCCGCGGCAACTATGCACCCGAGTCGTACCAGCAGTTTATTGGGTTTGAAGTGGCCCGGGAGCCTTTGGAGCGTGCCTTTCTTAAAACGTATGGATTGGACCTGGGCGATGTTTTTATAAATGTTCCGTTGGCAGTTGGTACGTATCGCTACACTATAAAAAACCTGCTGCCGGACCTTACCCAGGCCGCCTGGAAAGCCAAGCAAAACGATATAAAGCAGGCAACCCCCGGAACAACACGCCGTGAATTTATCTACCGCATGAGTCGTGCAAAGTATAACAGCAACTGGGGCGAAACGTACGAAAGACCGGGTTTCTTTACACGCGTAATGGCCTGGGTCATCAAGATACTGCCAAAGGTTGGTCCGCTCCGATCGCTGGGTTTTACGATGCCAACGCCCGAGGCAGAACAACTTTTCTATAAAAGCTTTAACACTACGGTAAGCAAGTATGCCGGCATGCTGCAGCAGCTACGCAGCAACAATTCGGATATGGCAAACATGCAGCTCGATACCGGCAAGAAAACCGAGCCGGGCACTTATGTCTTAACCGATGAGACCTACACCACCCTGCTCGGCAAACTCGACAGTAACGGGTATAAATACCTGACGGCCGAACTACAGCAGGATATATTAAGTTTTTATAAAAATATGAAGCCTGGAAGAGATCAGGAAAAGCAAAAAGAGCAGAAAAAGACCGCAGAAGCGCTGGAAAGAATGAAAGCGCACAAACCAGTGGCTCAAAATAGCCTGTAACTATAGTCAGAAGTAATTGTGTATAAAATGAAATAACGAAATTGATGTAACTATATGCTCTGAAAACCGATAAAATAAGTCTGAGATATCCGGAACGGGCAATGAAAAGATGTAGTTGAGCTTCCGGATTTTCGGTTTAATAAACAGAAACTAAAAATAATAAAACCATGGAAAACAAGCAGAATAGCTCACAGAGCAATCAATTTTCTAACCAGTCATCACAAAGTAATCAACCAAATGCAAACCAGTCTTCGCAGAGCAGCAGCCGTTCGCAGAGCAGCCAGCCAACTTCATCAAGCACTGGTTCCAGTATAGGCAGTCAGCAAAGCTCACGTTCCGGTTCCGGTTCAAACATGAACTCTAACTCTAATTCAGGATCTTCATCATCTAAAATAGGTGGTATCGACATGAATACGGTAACCAGCAAACTGCAGGAGTATGGTACAACAGCCATGAACAAAGTAAATAGCCTGAGCACCACTCAGAAGGTAGTAGGTGGCTCGCTGCTGGCGTTAGGGGCAGGCTGGTTAGCCATGAACCGTAACAAGTCGGGTAAGAACAAGACAAACCTGAATACAACAAGAAGCAATAAGTTCGGCAGATCATCATCTTAGTCGAAACTATAGTTTAACACTCAGAAAGCCCGGTGCAGCTGCACCGGGCTTTTTGTTTATAGTTGGTGCCCTGACTATAATTTCAGATTTTTATAGCTGCCGGCCACTAAAAGAAAACTGGCCCGTAAACTTTACCTCATAATCCAAACTATAAACTAACGCCGCATGGCAAAAAAAGTAACCCTGCATTTCGACCCGGAACTGAGTGTGAACATAGAAGGCAAGCATGTACGCGACGGGCTCTCAACGGTACTGCACACCGGCGACAACCTGTGGCTGAGCTGCGACGAACGGACAACTATAGAACGACTGACCCAGCAGCAGGACGGCTCTTTCGGGAATCATAAATCTTTTTGCCTCAGCGATTACCTGCAACTCCCCGACAGTACCAACAGTGAGATTGACATAGAAGGCATGGGTATGGAGAACAATTACCTGTGGCTGATCGGCTCGCATAGTTTAAAGCGTAAAAAGCCCCGAAAACAAGAAAGTGTTGCCAGGCAAATGAAGCGGCTGGCACAGGTAAAATCAGACCCGAACCGGTATCTGCTGGCCCGCGTGCCTATTTATAAAGATAAGAAAACCGACGACTACACGATCTGCAAAGAATGCCCGGACCCTGATAACCCTGGAAACATGTTGCGTGCGGCTCAACTACGAGGAAGCGAGAACAGCAACGAGCTTGTTGAAGCGCTGCGCAACGACGAACACATCGGGCCCTTCATGCACATCCCCGGCAAAGACAACGGCTTTGATATTGAAGGCCTGGCAACCAGTGGCAACAAGCTATACCTGGGCCTGCGCGGGCCGGTGCTGCGCGGCTGGGCTATAGTGCTGGAAATAGAATTGGAAGATGCTGGTAAAGGACTTCTGAAATTAAAACAGGCAAAACCGGACAGACCTTATAAAAAACATTTCCTGCACCTGAAAGGCAAAGGCATACGCGAGCTTCGCATAATGGGCAACGATATGTACATTTTAGCCGGCCCGACGATGGACCTGGACGGCGTAATTGCCGTGTATCGCTGGCGAAATGCAATACATGTTGCCGACGAAACGATGGTGCATACTGCAGACCTGGAACGCCTGTGCGAAGTACCCCATGGCCACGGAGAAGAAACCGGTAAAGATAAAGCCGAAGGGCTGGCCGTATACGATGAGCACAACCTGATGGTAGTTTTCGATAGTCCCCGGGATAACCGGAAAGTGGGTGAGCACAGCGTAACCGGCGATATCATTAAAGTTGATTAAGCAGCCGCCAAACTATAAACCCGTATACAACAATCTACCAACAAAATAAGCTATGAAAATACTGGAAGCATTAGCAGGTGGCCTGGCAGGTGCCTGTGTTTTAACCCTGACCCACGAAAGTTTACGAAGAGTAGTGCCGGACGCCCCGCGCATGGACATACTGGGGATGCGCGCCATCGCTAAACTAATGGAGAAGGCCGGCGCTACGCCACCTGACGATGAAACCCTACACGACTGGGCAATGGTTGGGGACGTGGTCTCGAACGGATTATACTATAGCCTGGCGGGTACCGATAAGAATGCCTTGTGGCGCGGCACGCTCCTGGGGGCGATGGCGGGCATTGGTGCTATTACCTTGCCTGGTCCGCTGGGCCTGGGAGAGGCGCCAAGCGAGCGTACTACCCAAACCAAAGTAATGGCTGTTGGCTTGTACCTGATGGGTGGTATAGTTGCTGCCTTGGCAGCACGCGCTATTGTAAAAGCAACAAAATAAGAAAGGCCTGTAAACTATAAACCCCGGTAAGCAATGCGTTTACCGGGGTTTATAGTTTATTTTATTGCTGATCCTGGTTGCCGGCACTTTCGTCGGTCGGAGGGTTCTGGCTCATGGTGTCTGTTGGAGTTCCGGTATTTGTTGTGTCCGTCATTTCTCCGTTCATATCTGTCTGTGTTTCTTCGGTATTGGTATTGCCGGATTCAACGCCGGTTGTGGTTTCGGAGGTGCAGCTTGCCAGCAGGCCGGTAGCCAATGCGCCAACAGCCAGTAAATTCATCGTTATCTTCTTCATAGTTGTATCAATTTATAGTTTAGGATATGCTCTTAGTCCGGAGCAGATCATCTCACTTTTTACGTAGGATAGCGGCCAGAGTATACTATATACCGTAACATAACTATAGTTAGCTCACTTTCTGAAGGTAATCCTGCTGCGCTTTTTCAAGTAACGCTATAAGGTGCTGGCGTTGCGCCCGGAGCTTCTTAACTATATTTTGCCGGCTATAAAACAGGCGTAAAAGCAGCCAGTGACTTTGTGTGCGCTGCAGCGTATTCCAGTAATGCAGTGTAAAAAAGCCGCTCAGTGGCAGGCTTAGGAAATAGAGGAGCAGCTTAATCCCAGCTATGTTCAGCCATTCGTGTGCCAGCCATAGTTCTAGCCCATAACATATCGGGAAAGTAAAAATGCCAACGGTAAGCATAATAGGCGCAAACCACTCTTCCTCTTTAGTTACGGCGCGGGCCACTTTAGACGGCACGATATACGGAATATAGTTGTGCACTAAGCCAAAAAGGTAAATCGGGAAACCCAGTATGATGTACAGTAACCCGATGATACTTTGCTTCATCACATCGCTGCTTTCTTTGCTTAACACCGGGTCCTGTATGCCCAGGCGCTGCAATTGCCTGGTATAGTTGCTCAGTTCCTGTTTTATAGTTGCAATCCGGTCAGGCTCCGTCTGGCTGAAGTGTGTTATGCTTTTAATGATGCCTTTGGTAACTATAAAATCCTGCTCCTGGGGTAACGCGCCGGCTGGTACTATAGGCGAAAGCCTGTCTCTGTAAATAGCTTCCACCTGCCGGGCCAGTTCATCTTCCTCGTCTGTCGGGGTGTGTATGATCAGCTTTTCCAGCCGCACCCTAATCTCTTCGGTAAGGGCAAGCACAGCAGCTGGGCCATCGTGCTGGTACGTTGCCAGGTAATCAGATACAGAGATCGGTTTTCCAACATTTACAAAAACGTCGCTCCTGAAACGGGTAGGGGCAGAATAATTCAGCCCGACCGGCAATATTTTTACTTCCCGGTTACTTTCTGACGCAGCGCCTAAGGCAATGCGGGCGGTGCCGGTTTTAAGTTTGCGCAGGCGTCGCTGGTTAAAGCTGTTGCCTTCCGGGAAAATAAGCAGTGTCTTTTGTTGGTCGAGCGCCTTAAAACTGGCAGCAAAAGCGTCGTCGTTGCTTATAGTTGCGTTGGGGTTATCTTCTTTGCGGTGTATCGGTATCAGGTGCATCTGGCGCAGCATCCAGTTCTGGAATTTAGAGCCAAACACGGTGCTCTTGGCAATAAAAAATACCGGTTGCTTTAGCTGGGCAGCTATTACAATCGGGTCCATAAAGGTATTCGGGTGGTTAGATACGACCAGCAACGGGCCGTTGTCGGGTATCAGGTGAGCATGGCGCACTTCCAGTTTCCGGAAAAAGAACCAGAGCCCGGCTTTGTAAAGCAGCTTCAGGAGGGTGTAAAGCATGTTATGGTAGTTTCAGAATAGAAGTATAAACGGCATCTACCACTTCACCCATGCGCTTAAAATCCAGGGTATAAATGGTGTCGGTTGGTTGGTGATAATTGCTGTTGCGGTAAAAAGAAGTATCTGTGATCATGAGTGCATCAAACCCGAAGCGCCAATAGTTCAGATGATCGGAAAAGTCTACGCCGGTTACAAAAGCCGGTGCCCGTAATGATTTTACAGGTAGCGTAGCGGCCTTTTTATAGTTGCGCAACATGCTTCGCCCGAAACTGCCGTTACCAAAGCGCTGCACTATGGCAATGTAGTTGCCGCGGCTGCCATAAAACAGTTTCATGGGGGCTACGGGGTAACGCTGTGTGCCTTTCTCATCTTTAAAGTAACCTATCATCTCCAGAGAAATCATACCCATCAGCTTTGCCTGCTGCTCATAAAGCGAGTTCGCATGCACGTAACTGCCCATGTGCTCTGTCCGAAAGTATGGAGGCTCTTCTAAGGTATAAGCAACAAAATCTATCCTGAAAGGCAGCGTGTGGTTATTGAGTAACCTGGCAAGTTCCAGCAAGCCTGCCACACCGCTGGCATTATCGTCTGCGCCGGGTTGGTCTTCACACACGTCGTAGTGTGCTCCTACCACCAGCCGTGGGGCATCTGCAGGGCCTGCCGAAAATATAACATTACGATATTCGTTTCCGGCCACGGTATATACCTGCTCCTGTACCTGTCCGTTTAGTTGCTCAAACTCACTGCGGATATATGCTGCTACCTGGTTAAGTGCATCGGTGTGCTGGTGGTTGCGTGGCTGCGCTGTAGCGGTAATGGCAAGCAGGTGCTGTTTTAGCTTTACAGTGTCTGCATTGCCGGCAAATGCAGATGTAGTACCTACCAAGCAGACCAGCCATACAAATAATGCCTTCATCAGAATTTTGGAAATAAATGTAATGACCAATATAGCAATTTATAGTAGATAACCACTATCTAAAGCACGGAGCAAGTCCTAGTGAAGTAGCAGACGCAGGATGGTGCTGCTGGCATGAATCAGGAATGTCACTTAACCGGGGGTACGGTTGTGAGCCAGTCGTAGGCAGAGGTAAGGTCGCTGAAAGAGCGGGTCTCGATATAAGATTCCAGTTGTTTATAGAACTGCTGTTGCTGCAATTCGGTTTCGGGATGAAAAGGATGAATAACTGCTACCTTTTTTAGTGGGAGTTTGGTGTAGGCTTTGGCAAAAATAGTGCAGGTCCAGTGCAGGTCCTCTTCTGAAACGGGCTGGAGCAGGCGTCTGTCCATCACCGCAAATTCTACCTGCAGCTCACGTGCAATCCGGGCGATGTTTATAAGTGCCTGGCGGTATTGTAAGCTGCTGCAGTTGCTATACCACTGGGTAATTAAAACATTGTACGCTTCATGATGCTCAACCTGCAGGTAATCTGTCTGAAAATACACCATGCTTTTACGTGTTAAAGTGTATAATATTAATTATAAATAATTGGTTTACAAAGTGTTTTGTAAAAATTAATATATACCTACCTGTTGATGCTCAGATTTATGGTTGGCCGCAGCGTAAGACCTGAAATAAAGCCCTGCGCCAGTTTTTAGGCCAACGCAGGGCTGCTATAGTTTATAAATACAAAATTTACTTGGTGCGCAGGTTGTTGGCGTTACTGCCGTCCAGTTCGCGGGTGTCTTTTTCGTCCTTGGCTGCTACGTTGCCACCTACTTCCTTGCCTTCCGGCTCCGGGTCAAGTATGTCTTCCGATTTAGGAGATTTAATTTCCACCTCATCTTTTTTGACACCTTCCAGCGGTTCCGGGTTCTCATCCGGCAGGCGCTTGCCTTCATCAGCGTTTGTTATGATATCGTCTTCTCCGGGAGTTTCCATAGTTGTATAGTTTAGTACACTTATAGGTACGCAAATGCAGCACATAGTTTAAGCTGATACGCTGTTTATTATCGGCTACCTTATCGTTACAACTCCGGAAACAAAATAAATGGAAACAAGTATTTACTTTATGTAAATTATATTTTACATTTGGTAAGTTAATTTGTACATGAAAAAACTAATCTTATGATTGAAGAAGGTGCTTATCATACACAGTTGTTACCTTACAGGTACAAAAAATACGGCTACTGGATACTGATCTTAGGGTTGCCTATAGTTGCAGCTATAGTTTATCTGTTTAAAAGCACAGGCGTAATCGCCGATTCCAGGTCTTTTTTTGATGAGTGGAATGACACCCTGGTATATTATCCGCTCATAATCGGGATGGCGTTGCTTGTTTTTTCAAAAGAGAAGCAGGAAGATGAAATGGTGCAGAGCCTGCGGTATAAGGCGTTTGTGAGCGGCGTATTTTTTCTGGTGATAGCGCTGCTGTTTTTGCCGGTCTTTAGTATTATAGTTGGGTTTGCCGAAGGTAAAAGTATTGAAATGCCTGATGTTGGCGGGATGCTCGGAGCACTGTTTTTGCTTTTAATCTATACCTACCTTTCATTTAAATACAACCTGCACCGCACACGCAGAGCCCTGGAAACAGATGAAGAATAATATAAAAGTAGAGCGGGCTAAAAAAGATCTGACACAGGAACAACTGGCAGATACCCTTGGTGTTACCCGCCAGACTATAAATGCCATCGAAAAGAACAAATACCTGCCCTCTACGCTGCTTGCCCTTAAAATGTCGGCTCTGTTTGGGGTAACTGTAAACGAGCTTTTTATACTGGAAGAAGGGGATTAGTAGGTTTTAACTATAGCTTATAGTTTCCACAACTATAGCCGTTGCTCTTTCGGACTTCCAGGTCCGAAAGCACTCTGCCGGGGATTTCCTTATCCCCGTACCCAGCTACCCATTTACGCGGACTAGGAAGTCCGCAGCAGGCAATGTTTCGGACACAGATGTCCAAAACAGCAATCTTTTCTTTAGCCTAAGGTTATGCACGGAACTCCAACTATAGCAGGAATTTCTGTCGCATATAGCCATAATGAGAAGCAAACTATAGCCAGCCAACACACCAACTATAGCCTGGCAATCCGAAATTAAATTAGCCTTTAATTGGTTTCTCTTTGCCTGCCCCAACATTTTGCCTTAACTTTGGGCAATTTATACCTGCCACACTTTCTTACTATGCCAAAAGACACCAGTATTAAATCAGTTCTCATTATCGGTTCCGGTCCTATAGTTATCGGACAAGCTTGCGAATTCGATTATTCAGGCTCCCAGGCCGCCCGTTCTTTAAGGGAAGAGGGGATAGAAGTAACGCTCATCAACTCCAACCCGGCCACTATTATGACAGACCCGGTTACCGCCGATAATGTCTATCTGAAGCCGCTGGAGAAGAAATACATCATTGAGATACTGGAAAAGCATAAGATTGATGCCGTACTGCCAACTATGGGCGGACAAACTGCCCTGAACCTAGCCATCGACTGTGAAAAGGCTGGTATCTGGAAAAAATATGGTGTCCGCATTATTGGTGTGGATATCAAAGCCATTGAGACCACAGAAGACCGCGAGCAGTTCCGACTGAAAATGCTGGAGCTTGGCGTGAACGTTTGTAAAGGCGAAACAGCCACATCGTTCCTGGAAGGGAAGGAAATTGCCCAGGAAATTGGTTTTCCGCTCGTAATTCGTCCTTCGTTTACACTGGGCGGCTTTGGCGGAGGCTTTGTTAATACGCCCGAAGAATTTGACGTTGCTTTAACACGCGGCCTGCACGCTTCCCCAACCCACGAGGTACTGGTCGAGCAAAGCATCCTTGGCTGGAAAGAGTACGAACTGGAGCTGCTGCGCGACAATATTGGCAACATTATCATCATCTGCTCTATCGAGAACTTCGACCCGATGGGTATCCATACCGGCGACTCGATAACTGTAGCACCAGCCATGACCCTGCCAGACACCGTGTACCAGAAGATGCGCGACCTGGCTATCAAAATGATGAACGGCATCGGGCAGTTTGCGGGCGGCTGTAACGTACAGTTCTCTGTTAACCCGGAAGATGATACCATTATCGCCATCGAGATCAACCCGCGTGTTTCACGCTCATCGGCCCTGGCTTCTAAAGCAACCGGTTACCCGATCGCCAAAATCGCGGCTAAACTGGCTATTGGTTATAACCTGGATGAGCTGAAAAATGCCATCACCAAAACTACATCGGCTTACTTCGAGCCTGCCCTGGACTACGTTATCGTTAAGATACCGCGCTGGAACTTCGATAAATTTCCGGGTGCCGACCGTAAGCTTGGCCTGCAGATGAAATCGGTGGGTGAAGTGATGGGTATCGGCCGTACGTTCCAGGAAGCGCTGCAGAAGGCCTGCCAGAGTTTAGAGATAAAACGCAACGGCATCGGTGCCGACGGCAAAGAAAAGACAGACTATAACTACCTGATCGATAGCCTTACCAATGCCAGCTGGAACCGCCTGTTCAGTATAAAAGATGCCATGCGCATTGGTATACCAACCAGCACAATTCAGAAGATCACGAAAATAGACCCATGGTTCCTGGCACAGATTGAAGAGCTGGACATGATGGAGAAGGAAATCGAGAAGTACACCCTTTCCAATATCTCGGCTGATCTGCTGCGCGAAGCCAAAGTAAAAGGCTACGCCGATCGCCAGATTGCACATCTGCTGCGCTGTCGCGAAAGTGAAGTTCATGCATTAAGAACCGAAATGGGCATTAAGCGGGTGTTTAAAATGGTAGATACCTGCGCTGCCGAGTTCGAAGCAAAAACGCCATATTTCTACAGCACTTTTGAAGGCGAAAACGAAAGTATCGTTACAGAAAAGAAAAAAGTAGTGGTATTGGGCTCTGGTCCGAACCGAATCGGGCAGGGTATTGAGTTCGACTATAGTTGCGTGCACGGGGTGCTGGCTGCCAAAGAGCTGGGCTACGAAACCATCATGATCAACTGCAACCCTGAAACGGTAAGTACAGACTTCGATATTTCGGATAAGCTTTACTTCGAGCCTGTTTTCTGGGAGCATATCTACGACATCATCCTGCACGAAAAACCGGAAGGCGTTATCGTTCAGCTGGGTGGACAGACTGCTCTGAAACTGGCCGAGAAACTGGACCGTTACGGCATAAAAGTGTTAGGTACCAGCTACAAAGCCCTTGACCTTGCAGAGGACCGCGGTTCGTTCTCTTCTATGTTGCGCGACCTGAACATTCCGTACCCTCCGTTTGCTGTAATTGAAACGGCAGAAGAGGCGCTGGAAATGTGCAAAGATCTTAAGTTTCCGCTGCTGGTGCGCCCAAGCTACGTATTAGGCGGCCAGAACATGAAGATCGTGATCAACGAGAAAGAGCTCGAAGCCCACGTAATTGACCTGCTGAAAGATCATCCGGGTAATAAAGTTCTGTTAGACCACTTCCTGGACAGAGCCATTGAAGCAGAAGCGGACGCTATTTGCGATGGCGAAGACGTATATATCTGCGGTATCATGGAGCACATTGAGCCGGCCGGTATTCACTCCGGAGACTCTTATGCCGTACTGCCTCCTTTTGACCTGAGCGATAACGTGATGCGCCAGATAGAAGACCACACGAAAAAGATCGCTGTTGCCCTGAATACGGTTGGTGTGATCAACATTCAGTTCGCTATTAAAGATGAAGTGGTTTACATCATCGAGGCAAACCCGCGTGCGTCGCGTACCTTCCCGTTCATTGCCAAGGCATACCGCGAGCCATACATTAACTACGCTACCAAAATTATGCTGGGGCACGCCAAGGTGAAGGACTTTACCTTTAACCCATACAAGAAAGGCTACGCGATCAAAGTTCCGGTATTCTCTTACAACAAGTTCCCGGAAGTAAACAAGGAGCTAGGCCCTGAAATGAAATCTACCGGCGAAGCCATTTACTTTATAGATGACCTGCAGGACGATTACTTTACAAAAGTATACTCCGAACGAAATATGTATATGAGTAAGTAAGCTCGGAAGTATAAAATTGAGAAAAGCCCTTTGCTATAGTTTAGCAAAGGGCTTTTTGGTTGTCTGAATCAGGGTTTACAGGATTTTAGGAATAACAGGATTGCTAAGATCTAGCAGTATGTGCAGCTCCTGCTAGCGTCTGGGCTATAGTTCTATAGTTTCTCTTTTGTCATTTCGAACAGCGTGAGAAATCTATCTCAGCTTATAGTTAGCTATTGTTGCAACTGTAACCAAGCCTTCCTTTTATAGCCACTTTTAATCCTGGGAGCTTTACTTGCCTATCGTTCTACAGTTGGCTTTGGTGCCCTCACGGCCGGGAGGCCCCGTCTTGGGGCATCGCGCGGTGTACATTTCCTTTGCTCCTGCGTCGCAATGCCTAACGGCACCGGAAATCTACAAGGCGCTCAACCCAAAGACTGCGATCCGTTCGATAGTAAAACTATAGTTGATCAGAGCGGCTATAGTTGCATCGCCTTATCGTGTTTGTATTTCCGTAGGGACAGGTAAACCTGTCCTGTGCGTGGTCTGTAACTATAGCTAATTCAGATTTCTCCCGCTGATCGAAATGACAGTTGGGTAAGTAGTAGCAGCAAGTCCCCTTTGAAGGGGGCAGGGGGATGACAAACGGAAACTATAGAACTATAGCTAAGCTTTAACTATAGCCGAAATTCCCCTCTTGGGAGGGGCAGGGGTGGGTTAAAACCGCAACAATAAAACAATAGCAGCTACATAACCCTACAACCAATCAACCCCTAAAAACCTTACTCTACCAATAGCTTATTCTCGATCATGCGGTTGTTGTACTGCTGGATAAACGCCTTCACACGGTTTTCCATTTGCTGGCGCTTTTCCGGGAGGCTGTCTTGCAGATCCTGTTTCAGCATGATGTCCTGCTGGTAGTTGTAAAGCGCTATAGTTTTGCTGCCGTCAAACTGGAGCAACAGGTCGCCTTCAAACCATTGGTATACGCCGGCGTTATAGTTCACAGCAAAATCCTGCACCGAGTTATCCAGCATATTTTTACCGAACGAGAAGTAAGGTTTATTATAGTTGAGATAGCTGAGAACGGTAGGCATAATATCGAGTTGCTGCACTATGCGTTGCTCCGTACCTTTAAAGGCAGGATCGCCGGGGGCGTAGAAAATTATAGGGATGGAAAAAGCACCCCAGTCGGTGTTATATTCCGGGTAGTGTCGTGGCGCACCGGCATGGTCGGCCGTGATTACGAAAAGCGTGTTTTTGTACCACGGCATTTTGCTGGCTTTCTCGAAGAATTTCTGCAGCGCCATGTCGGTATAGTTAATGCCTTGGAACAAAGGTAACGGGCCTTTCTTAAGTTTGCCTTCGTAGCGCTCGGGCACTTTGTAAGGGTGGTGCGACGACAGCGTAAAGACTGTTCCCAAAAACGGCTCCTTAAAAGTGTTCAGCTTATCTGCCGTAAACTGCAGGAACTCCTCGTCCCAGATGCCCCACATGCCGTCAAAGTCTGCATCGTTGTTATATTCATCTTTACCATAATATTCCTTTGTGCCGATCAGGTTCATGAACGCTTTAAAACCCATGGAACCATTAGGTGCCCCATGAAAAAAAGCGGTATGGTAGCCCTCAGCGTTTAACGTACGCGGCAAGCTTGGCAGATCGTTGCTGGCATAAGGGGTTAGTACAAACGGCTCCTGTATGCTGGGTATGCTGGTAAGGATAGAAGGCAGCGCATCTATAGACTTTCTTCCACTCGCAAACGAATGCCAGTATACTTTGCTGTCGGGCATGAGTTGGTCCAGGAAAGGGGTGTAACTCTGGTAGCCGTCTTTACCTATCCTGTCTGGATTATAGCCGCCCATAACCTCTTTTCCAAAGCTCTCCAGAACTATAATTACCACATTCTTTTTCCGGAAAGCCGCCGTATCAGCAGGTGTATGAAGCGGGGAATAGATAGAATCCAGTTGCTGCTCATCGAAATAACTGACCTTGTTATAGTTGGTTTTGCCTATAGTTCGCAGCATCGAGAAAGGCGTGTTGAGCACCAGGTACATTTCGTTGGGGCGCTTTACATATTCGCCGGCATTGCTGAGCGTAATAGGGCGGGTGCTGTGCGCAAAACCGCCACGCATGCCTCCGATCGACAGGAAAACCACCAGGGCCATAACCGCCGTATGCGCCGGGTAATACACCCACGACGAAACCCTTGGAGGCGACTGCATCTTTATTTTATCATACAGCCACACCATAAACGCGATCAACAGGAACCACAGCAGCGGAATGTACCAGAAATCAACTATAAAACTGCCGGCCAGTGCACCGCCGTTCTCGTTGGCAAACTCCTGCAGCACGCTCCAGGTGGTGCGGCGCAGCGTAAAGCGGTAATAAACGATATCGATCAGGTTGGCGGAAAGGGCAATGCTGTTGGTAACTATAAATATATACTTCAGCAGCCTGCGGTAGCCTGTGTTATACCGGAACCTGAAGGGCAGCAGCATGAGCGCCATAAACAGCAGGTTGGTATACAGCACTGTAGAAAGATCGAAGCGCAGGCCAGGCAGCAGCAGGTAAGAAAAGTCGGCTATAGTTGTCGCCTCAAACATATCCCTGTTAAAAACAAAGAACAGGATGCGGGTAATAGTGTAAAGCAACATGGCCAGGCTCAGGTATAAACCCAGTGCTACATGCACATTCTGCCATATAATTTTTTTATCTGCAAGCATTGTTATTCCGAACTATACATCTGTGCACATTGCAAACTATAGTTAATTAAAAGTGCGGTGCAAAATTAGGTTATTTTACGACCAAATTTTGTGTTTAAAGGATAAATACACGCGCAAACCATCGTTCTTCGGCTGTTAGGAGCAAATGTTTTACCTTTGCAAAAGTGGCTGGCAAACTGTCAGCAATAAACTTTTGGTAAGGTAGTTGTGTAGTATAAGTAACTATAAACTCCGATCATACTGGCTAATAACTTAAAAATAAATGCTCAAGTTCATAATTATCACCATTCTCGTTATCATGTTTCTCCGGTTGGTGGCACCGTTCCTGTTGCGCTTTTTACTGGGTATGTTCCTGAAAAAAAGCATGCGTAACGGTACGTTTTTCACCAACATGTACCAGCAGCAACGTCCGCAACCAAATGGCAGTACTGGTAATGGCCGCGCAAAAGGCGATGTAAAGATAGATTACATCCCGAACCAGGGTGATCGGAAAGATTTCCAGGGTGGTGAGTATGTGGATTATGAAGAAGTAAAATAGGCCGGGTTTGTTTTCGCAGGCACGATACTTGTGAACTGCTATTTCTATAGTTTGTACCTAACAAAAAGCAGTATATGCGGAAGCAATTTTACCTCTACTTTTTTACTGTATTACTGGCCGCCTCCGTGGCAGGCTGTACAGCACCACGTTCTGTTATCCATTCGGGTAAGGTAACGCCTAAAGGACAGTTTAAGGCCGGTTTTAACATGGGCGGCAACATTGCCAGCGAACCGCTCGCCCAGCTCGACGATATAACTGAAGCCGCTGTAGATGCCATTGCCAACAAAGAGGAAGTAGAGTATAGCGAGCAAATTGATGTAGCCTCAAAAGCGCTGATGGCTTATGCGCTGGACCCTGTTGGTACTACCTTCGATTTTTACCTGCGCTATGGTGTGGCCGAGCGTGTGGATGTAGGTTATAAATATGCTACCGGCGTGCACGTTTTCGATGCCATGTACCAGTTTATGGGCCCGACCGGCACGCCAGAGAACCCAGGCGTAGGCGATTGGTATGGCAGCGTAGGCTTGCAGTATTCCGGGCAGAGCTCCGGTATTTTCGATAAACTATATTTAGATAAGCTGATCCCGGTGCTCGAGTTTTCGGCCACGCGTCGCGACATTGTCATTCCGTTGGTATTCAGCAAATCGTTTGGCCCGGAAGAAGAGATCGGTAACATCTCGTTTGGCCCGGTGTATAACCACACTTTTATTAAATATGGCTTCGATCCGAACCGTATTGTAAAGGATGCTGCCGGCGAAAAAGTGCATGTTGATGGCGTTTTTGCGAAAAAGAACTTTCCATCTTTCGGCTTGTTCGTGAATGGCAAGATCGGGTTTAAGTTTTTGTATGTGCTGCCGTCGCTAACTATGTATTACCAGAACTATGGCACATACGATTTCCTGGAAGGCAAGCAGTTTGATTTTTCAGGCGTAACTGTTATTCCATCTATAGGCTTGCAGGCAAACTTCGGTGGCGGCCGAGGGGGCAGAACAAGGTAAACTATAAAGTTTAAATAACCTCTACTGGCGCCGGAAGCTATCCGGTGACGAAAGGTGAGTGCGAGTCTCCAGACTCGCTGCAAGTAAGCAACTATAAAAAGCGGCAGGAACAGGTAAAATGGTTCCTGCCGCTTTTGTTTTAGAACTATAGTTTATGGTATAAGAAATGTGCCCTCGCTCGCGTCCCGCGAGTGTGAGCTACCAGCGGACTCTGGCCGCCGTGACTTGTATAGTTAGGTATCAACCCAAACTATAGTTCTAAAACATGACGGTACGCCACCAGTAGCCCACACTCCCGGGGCGCGAGCGAGGGCATTGTATATTCTTTATAGCTATGTTGATGGCTCAAAAACTGCTGCCGAGCCTTCGCCATAATGCAGAAATAAAATAAAAGTCATATCTTTCATCCTCTATATTGACGCATCTAAAACAGATATGACAGCTTCTATTAACTTTAAACGCGACATACTACCTCACCTGATCGCGGTTCTTGTTTTCTTGTTACTTACAGTCGTGTATTTTGCACCGGTCGTGTTCGAAGACAAAGGCATGGCGCAGCACGACATTCTGCAGTTCCGTGGCGGTGCCCAGGAAATAATGCAGCACCGCGAAAAGACAGGCGAAGAAGCCCTCTGGACCAACTCCATGTTCGGTGGCATGCCGTCTTACCTGATCAACACACGTTATCCCGGCGATCTGTCAGGAGCTATCCATACAGTACTATCCTTAAACCTGCCGGCTATGGCGGGTAACATATTTGTAACATTGCTTTGCGGCTACATTCTGTTGGTAACATTGGGCATGCGCTCGTGGCTGGCTATAGTTGGCGCTATCGCATTTGCCTTTACCTCTTACAACATCATCATCCTGGAGGCAGGCCACAATACCAAATCGCTTACCATTGCTTATATACCAATGGTTTTGGCGGGCTTATTCTATGCCTTGCGTAAAAATCTGTGGTTAGGAGCCGCCCTGTTTGCACTTGGCCTTACGCTGAACCTGCATTTTAACCACCTGCAGATGACCTATTATATGCTGTTACTGGTGATTGTATGGGGAATAGTAGAGGTGATTTACGCCGTTAAGAACGGAACTATAGTTGAGCTACTGAAGCGTGGTTCGGTACTGTTACTGGCAGCCATACTGGCAGTAGGCGTCAACTTTGGCCGACTGGCTACAACCGCAGAATACAGCAAATACAGCATCCGTGGCAAATCGGAGTTAACCGCACCTAACAGCGGCGACAAAACAAGCAGCGGCCTGGACAGGGAATATGCCTTTAACTGGAGCTACGGCATCGGAGAAACGATAACACTGCTAATTCCTGATTTTTACGGTGGCGGAAGCAGCACACCGCTGGATAAAGACTCAGAAACTTATAAAGCCTTTGTGGGCATGGGCGCTCCGCCGGTGCAGGCCGAGCAGATCGTGAGCCAGGGTATGCCAACGTACTGGGGGCCACAGCCCATGACGAGCGGGCCGGTTTACGTGGGAGCCATTGTTTGTTTCCTGTTTGTGCTGGGCCTGTTTATAGTGGATCGTCGCTGGACGAGCTGGCTGGTAGCCGGAACTATACTTTCGCTTATGCTGGCCTGGGGACACCATTTTTCATCGTTCAATTACTTTATGTTCGATCACTTCCCGGGCTATAACAAGTTCAGGGCAGTTTCGTCGGCATTGGTAATTGCCCAGATCACGATTCCGTTGCTGGCCATGCTGGCACTGTGGCGAGTTATCCGCGACCGCGATGTGATAAAAGAGCTGGACAGAAAACTACTGATGGCTGGTGGGATTACCGCTGGTATCTGTTTGCTGGTTTGGTTGTTGGGTGGCATGGCAAGTTTCGCTTCTGCGGTAGATGCACAATTGCTGCAGGCACAATACCCGGTAGATGCTATCCGTGCTGACCGCGAAAGCATGATGAAGGCGGATGCCTTCCGTTCGTTTGCCTTTATAGTTTTAGCGCTGGCAATTCTGTACTTCTATGTTAAAAACAAGCTGTCTGCAACTATAGCTATTGCGGGTGTGGGTGTTTTAGTACTGATTGATCTTTGGACTGTTGACAAACGCTACCTGAATAACGGCGACTTTAAAGAGCAGGTGATCGCTAACTATTTCCAGCCAACCCAAGCCGACCAGATCATTCTGCAGGACAAAGACAATTACCGTGTGTTTGATGCGACCAACCCGTTCAACAGCGCGCGTGCTTCTTATTTCCATAAATCGGTGGGTGGTTACCATGGTGCCAAATTGCGCCGCTACCAGGATGTGATAGATCGCTACATCTCTCAAAATAACCTGGAAGTGTTGCGTATGCTGAATACCCGCTACGCCATTACCGGCGACCCGAAACAGCCTGTGCAGCGTGTACCGGGCGCGTTAGGAAATGCTTGGTTTGTGGAGAACATCGAGAAAGTAAATACTCCGGATGCCGAACTGGAAGCTTTAACCGGTTTTGATGCTGAAGCTACAGCTATAGTTGATGTTACCAAGTTCCCGGTGAAGCAAGACAAGTTCGAGGCCGGAAATGCAACTATAAAACTGACCACGTATGAGCCGGATTACCTGAAATATGAATACCAGGCGGCACAGCCGGGCTTTGTGGTGTTCTCGGAAATTTATTACCCGGCAGGCTGGCAGGCTTATTTAGATGGCAAGCCAGTAGAGCATATCCGTGCAAACTATATTCTGCGCGCGATGCAGGTGCCAGCTGGTAAGCACACGATAGAGTTCCGTTTCGAGCCGAAGACCTATACCATTGGTAATACCGTTTCGCTTATTTTTTCTATCATACTGTTACTGGTAATTGCCGGTGCTATTGCCTACGGTTTCAAGAAAAAGGAAAGAGAAGAAGCGTTAGCAGTTTAATATTCGATAACCATGGCGCGAGCGTCCTCGCTCGTGTCGAACTATAGTTGGGCCTCTGGTCCATTCGGATTATGAACTTAGCGTAACTATTACACAATATTGTCATCTCGAACAGAGTGAGAGATCTATCTGAAAGTCAAAATAGATTTCTCCTTTCGTCGAAATGACAGTTAATAGATAAATGCAAAACCATAAAAGCCCCGACTATAGAAAAGCCGGGGCTTTTGCGTACTTAACCTTATGCAGGCACCATTACAGCAACTACAGCATCCGCTTTTACAAAAACACGAACTTACGCTTTGGGTAAAGCGCGAGGATCTGCTGCATCCGCACATATCGGGCAATAAGTGGCGAAAGCTGAAGTATAACCTGCAGGAAGCAAAAGCCCTGGGTAAAGAAACTATAGCTACGTTTGGCGGGGCTTATTCTAACCACATTGCGGCCACAGCTGCAGCCGGAGCAGAGTTTGGCTTTAAAACAATCGGCATTATTCGGGGTGAGGCGCATTTGCCCTTAAACCCAACCTTGCAGTTTGCTACGGAGCAGGGCATGGAACTGCATTACATCTCCCGTGAACTATACCGGCATAAAAATGAACCTGACTTTTTAGCCGAGCTAACCGATAAGCTTAACCAACCTTACCTGGTACCCGAAGGTGGTACTAACCAACTGGCGGTAAAAGGCTGTACCGAAATTTTGGATGACATTGATGTTGATTATGACGTGATCTGCTGCGCTAGCGGAACAGGCGGAACTATAGCCGGCCTTATTGCGGGGTTGGCGGGAGAAAAACAGGTGCTGGGTTTTCCGGCGTTAAAGGGCGGTGATTTTCTGAAGGATGAAATTGCCCAACTCGTGTACAGCTATAGCGGTGAGAACTATAAGAACTGGCAGCTTATCACAGAGTATCATTTTGGGGGCTATGCCAGGGTAAAGCCGGAACTGCTGGAGTTCATGCATCGGTTTCAGGAGCAGCATCATATTCCGCTGGAGCCGGTTTACACTGGCAAAATGTTTTTTGGCCTCTTTGATCTTATCTCAAAAGGTTATTTCAGTAAAGGTTTCCGCATTATTGCCATCCACACGGGCGGTTTGCAGGGCAATGCCGGCTTTAAAGAGCGGCTGGGGATTGAATTATAATTGCAACAGGAACAGTTTTTGTAACCATAACTATAGTTGCAGGGTTCTTATCCTGAAATCATATATAACCAAACAACCACATGCCCTTACTCCGAGTTTTAATACGCCTGCTTCCCTGGATCCTTGTCATCACGGTTGGCATTTTTATCTGGCGCAGCTTCAGGGATTTTTTTGGTACGGATGAGAAGGAAGCACCTGCCGTATCAGTAAACTATAACACGATTCTGACGTCGGTAGAAGAACTGGGTAAAATGGAACTGGTGCGCTATAATTTTAAGGATGTGGTAGAGTATAAAAAGGAAGTATCGCGTTATATTCCTGACTCTAAAGTAGTACTGATTGTGGCCGGCGAAGCGGTTGGATGTGTAGACTTCAGAAAGATACAGGCTGGCGATATTGTGTTTGAAGGCGACTCTGTTGTTCAGATCGCGTTGCCGGAGCCGGAATTATGCTACTATAAAGTGGACCATAGCCAGTCGAAGGTTTTCAGCAAAGAGAACACCTATTTTCAGGATGCGGAGTTGGTAGAGGAAAGCTTTAAATATGCCGAAAACAACGTAAAAAGAGCTGCCCTGAACTCCGGCATACTCCGCCAGACAACAGAAAATGCTGAGAAGATATTGAAACCGATGCTGGAAGAAATTACGGGTAAGCGCGTAGTGCTCGTGCCGCAACGCCGCATCAGGAACCCGGAAATGCCCCGCAAACTATAGTTTAGCTAGCGTTAATGGATGGCGTTATTACTATGCTTTTGTGGGATGAGCAGGTAAGAGGTGTTACTCAGGGGCTATTCTTTTTTCTTAGACCATTATTAAACCTGACAGGCAAAGTAAAACGCACAGGTACTTTCTTTCCATCCTGTATACTTGGGTAGAATTCTAAAAGCTTGACCACCCTTAACGCTTCTTTGTCTGTTTTCTCTGAAAGGCCTTTTATGATTTTTGGTTCGGTAACTGTTCCCGAGGTGTCTATAATAAAAGAAGTTACTACCAATCCATTTACATTTTCATCAGGAGGATATCTCAGGTTCTTTTTTATAAAATCAAGCATGGTATAGTCGCCGCCATGTTTATACACAGGATGAGTTCCCTGTATTATGCCAAATACCTGCCCCTGTTGTGGCTTGTCGGGGTTTGGATGGTTAACGGACTGGGCCTGAAGCTCTTTGCTATAGGCACTAAAACCAAGAGCTAAAAAAAGACTGGCAGCAATGCGTTTCATTCCAAACAGCTTCTGCTTTGAGGGCCTGGCTACCTGAGACTGAAGAAAACTACCACATATTTTGCCTTCCTTTTCCAACGCCTCGTGCAAATCTTCTACACCTTTAGTAGTAAAATCTATGACGGTCTTGTTGCAGGCAGCGCAATACCTGCCGTTGTCGCAGGGCTGCATTTGGTCCAGGTCCTTATCGCATATAAAAGACAGGCTTATGTTTTCTATGGGCGTGCTCTTAAGCATGAGGAGTTTGTGCTTTAATTTACCGGTTTCACTTTCTGATTTCTGCCTATCAACAGGTACAGCAGTGACCCTAAAATTGGAATAAAAATGATCACGACTGCCCAGATCAGTTTAGTTGTGCTATCAGAAAAGTTGCCTCTCAGTAAATCGATCAAAGCCCACAACCATAGTACTAATGGTGCGGCTATGAAAAGCAACAGAAATATAATTTCAACAGGGCCAATTCCGCCAATGAAGAGTAAAGTTGTTTGAGGCATAAGTTTGTTGTTATAGTTTGATAAACGTTGTTGCTGAATTGTGTAGCTGCGCTAGCTTATAGTTTTGACCTTTTGCTTGCGGCCTATAAATAAGTAAAGTATAGCTCCTAAAACAGGTATAAAAACAATTACCACTAACCAGATAAGTTTGGTAATGCTATCGGTGAAGTTACTTCTGAGCAGCTCTATTAAAGCACCGAGCCATATGCCGAATGGAATTGCAAAAAAGAGAATGATGAATAGCAGTTCTTGTGCAGCTAATCCACCGAGAAAAAGTAAAGTTGTTTCAGGCATGGGAGTGGGGGTTTAGTTTATTTAACGGCTATGCTATGGTGCGTTTATGCACTATAGGTCTTGTTGGGCTTTCGTGATTCTTAATTTCTACTTGGAATAACAAAGTCAAAAGTTACAGTGTCGGGCTTTATAAATATCTTGATAGTATCTTCATATTGAAATCCATTTGTGAAGTAACCGAACCGTGTCTTCTTCTCTCCCGTTTTCTCAAACCTATAGGTTAACAAGTACTCCCCATCCACCTTTGGTAAATCAGTCATATCCATAAGATATATTCTTGCTTCCCCAGGCTGTAATTTGATTTTAGCAGTTTTGTGGTCATGCCCTTCTGATTTTACTCGTACAGGGTCTAGAACTTCTTCTGATTCATTAGTAATCACGAAAGTAGCCTTAGTTTCACTCTGACATGAGGCAAAGGAGCCAAGGATTAGAAATAATAAAGCTTTTTTCATTAATTATACATGAAGCCCAACTACTGTATAAACGACAACATACGCTTATCTGCTCTATAAATGTAGTAGATAGGGTCTTAGGTAATCGCTAAAACATAAGCTTTAGCTAATATATAATTAATCTTAAATAAATTGAGCTCTCTAGCTAAGCTTCCAAACCTTTCAGCGCGTCCTGTACCAGATCACTTTCATAACCTTTGCTTAGTAAGTAGTAGCTCAGTTTTTGCCGGCGGGTGAAGGGGTTTTTCTCTTTTTCGGTGGCGTTCTTTTTTTCGAGCAGGTGCAGCAGGTTCTGTTCGTATAGTTCGGGGTCAATCTCTTTCATGCCTTGCTTAATGCAGTAATCCGAAATGCCTTTTGCTTTCAGGCCCTGCATAATTTTTCGGCGGCCCCAGCGCTTTAGTCCATATTTACCGCGCACATAACTTTGTGCATACCGCTCTTCATCAATCAGTTTTTCCTGGCTCAGGCGCAGAATCAGTTCTTCCACATCGTCGGGCTCCAGGCCGTAACTATAGAGCTTGGTGCGCACTTCCTGTTGGGTGCGGTCCTGGTAGGCGCAGTAGGCAGCGGCTTTTATCAGCGCTTCTTTCGGGGTATATGTTTTCTGTTTTTTCTTCTCCAAACTATAAGTCCGTTTACTCAACTATAAACATACGCTAGAGTTTGAAAGTTAGAAAGTTTAGAAGTTAGAAAGGTGGTTTTAGTTAAAGAGTTTAGGAGTTAGAAAGTTTGTGAGTTTAAAAGTTAAAAATCCTGTCAATCCTCTAATCCTGTAAATCCTGATTCAGACAATTTAGCAGTCCAACAATCAACAATTGAGTAATCAACAATTTAACCATTAAAGCTACCTTTGCAGCGTTAACTATAACGAGCCTATGTTTTCGAAGGGAGTGCAGTACATGTTGTTATCGACGTTGTTTTTTGCGCTGATGAATGTGTGCATAAAGTTGGTTCCTCATATTCCGGCTATAGAGATCATCTTTTTTAGGTCGGTTATCTCTGTGGTAATGAGTTACCTGGTGTTGCGAAGGCAGCAGGTTAACATCTGGGGCACAAATAAAGCTTTGCTTATAACAAGAGGTATAACCGGGGCTATTGCGCTCGTATTGTACTTCACCACCCTGCAGAACATACCGCTGGCTACGGCCGTAACCATACAGTACCTCTCGCCGATCTTTACGACCATACTGGGCATTTTTATAGTTAAAGAAAAGGTAAAGCCCTGGCAATGGATCTTCTTCTTGGTATCGTTTATCGGTATTCTGGTTATAGAAGGGGTAGATGTGCGTATTTCGCCGTTTTACTTAACTATAGGGGTGGCAGGCGCTGCAATTTCCGGTATTTCCTATAACATTATCCGCAAGCTGAATACACGCGAGCACCCGCTGGTCATCGTGTTTTATTTCCCGATGGTAGCGCTGCCCTTCTCGGGTATCTATAGTTTGTTTGACTGGGTGCAGCCAATGGGCTGGGATTGGGCCATATTGTTATTGGTTGGCGTTTTTACGCAGCTGGCGCAGTATTACATGACCATGTCGTACCAGGCCGAAGAACTCTCCAAAGTGGCCCACCTAAACTATATCGGTATTTTTTACGCCCTGCTGCTAGGGTTTATTATGTTCGATGAGACCTTTACTATCGGTTCGTATGTGGGTATGGCGCTGGTGCTGGTAGGCGTAATTCTGAATATCCGGTATAAAAGCAAACTTGCCAAAACAGCCGATTTAGAAGCGGTTTCAAAATAATCTAAGTATAAAAGTCAGATAAAATATGAAATAAGCGTATAATATGTAACGTTAGCTATATTTATACCATATAAGGCCAAAAGCTGATCTAACCCTACATGCGCTTCACCTGGTTTTTGTTCCTGCTTTTATTCGCACCGCTGTTCTGCTTTGGCGGTACCCTGCGCGGTCGCCTTACCGATGAGAACGGACAAGGCCTGCCTTTTGCCAGCATCTACATCAAAGAAACATCCAGCGGCACCGCCACCAACGAGAACGGGTATTACCAACTACAGCTCGACTCCGGGACATATACCTTAGAGTTTAAATATGTTGGCTACAAAGCCAAAACGCAGGTGGTAAAGATAAATGGCCACCCCGTGGAGCTAAATGTGCAGCTTTTCCCTGAAGTCCTTAACCTGAAAGAAGTAGTAGTGCACGCTTCCGACGAAGATCCGGCTTACCCAATTATGCGCAATGCCATCCGGTTACGGAAATACCACCTGAACGAAGCGCTTGCCTGGAGCGCCCGCGTGTACATGAAAAGCGTTGCCCGCATGGATAAAGTGCCAAGTAAAGTGCTGGGTGTTAGGGTGGTGGATGTGGATACGGGTATCGTTTACCTTTCTGAGTCTGTATCGCAGTTGCATTTTAAGCGGCCCAATAAGGTAAATGAGAAAGTGATCTCGTCCAGGGTGAGCGGTCAGAAGAAAGGCTTCAGTTTTAACCAGGCTTCAGAGATGAACATCAGCTTTTACGAGAACCTGCTGAAGATAGAAGGATTGAACGAACGTGGGTTTGTGTCGCCGCTGGCCAATAATGCACTGTTTTTTTACCGTTACCAGTACATGGGCGCGTTTGAAGAGAATGGCCGGACTATAAATAAAATAAAAGTAATACCCCGCCGTCGCAACGACCCTGTTTTTGAAGGCAACATTTATATCGTGGACGGCACCTGGCGCATCCATAGTACCGACCTGAAACTAACCAAAAGAGCGGGAATTGAGTTTGTGGATTTTATACGTGTGCGGCAGGTGTACGAGCCAGTGCTGGAACACGTCTGGATGCCGGTATCACAGAAGTTTACCTTTGAGGCAGCAGGTTTAGGCTTTAAAGGTAGGGGCTACGTTACGGGCGTTTATTCCAACTACAAAGTGCAGGCAGCCTATAAAAAACCACCGGTGCTGGAAGAAGTGGAGCCCGAGCCCGAAGAAACTATAGTTGCCAATGCGCAAACTACCAGACCAACGCCTAAACCACGCTTTAAAATTATAGAGCCCGAAAAAGCAGACCCGAAGGAAAAGCCTATCCATAGCGAAAAACTTTTCACGAAAGAGATACTGGTAGTTGATAAAGATGCAAATAAACGCGACTCGCTTTACTGGGATAAGATCAGGCCAACACCTCTTACCAAAGAAGAATCGAAAGACTATGTAAAAAAGGATAAGCTGGAAGCCATAAAGGAATCAAAAGTATACCAGGATTCGCTGGACCGCATCCGGAACAAACCTACTTTTGGCAACCTGTTTTTGAGTGGGTATACCTACAACAACAGCTTTGAAGGTACTTACCTGCGCTTCGACCCGATCATCAGCCCAACCAACAGCAGCATTCTGCAATACAACACGGTAGAGGGCGTGGTAGCCGATGTAAAAGTAGCTTACGGCCGACGCTTTGATGACCGCCGCCGATATATTATAGAGCCAACGGTGCGCTATGGCTTCTCGAACGAAAAATTCAATGCCAAACTGCGTGCCGCCTACGTTTACAACACCACTACCAACAGTATTATACAGCTGGAAGGCGGCCGCTACGTAGATCAGATCAATATAAACAGCCCGATCTCGTCGTTCGTGAACTCGGTTTACACGCTGGCAGCCGGCAAAAACTACATGAAACTATACCAGCGCGACTTTGTAAGGCTGGCCCACCGCGGCGAGCTGGCCAACGGACTGCTACTTACCGCTAACCTGGAATACGCACACCGCATGCCGATGCAGAACACCACGTTCTATAGTTTTAAAGATCCTAACCCCGAAGGCATAAGCACTTTTACATCGAATGTGCCGGTAAATGCAGAGCTGGCAGATGCAAGCTTTACGCCACACCAAGTGCTGATGGCCTCTTTCAGCTTAAGTATTAAACCAGGGCAGCGCTACATTACCCGCCCCGACCGCAAAATTAACCTGGGCTCAAAATACCCAACTATAAGCTTGGCTTACCGAACAGGCCTGAAAGCATTTGGCGGCGACATAAAATACAGCACTGCGGCGTTGGGTGTGAATGATGAACTGAGTTTCGGGTTGCTTGGCAGCAGCAGCTATAGTGCAGCGGCAGGTATTTTCTGGAACAAAGAAAGCATGACCCTGATGGATTACCGCCACTTTAAAGGCAACCGAACCGTTTTTGCAGGTGCCTACGACGGTTTCCAGTTACTTGACTACTATCGGTACAGCACCAATAACAATTACCTGGAAGCGCATTACGAGCATCATTTCAACGGCTTCCTGTTCAATAAAATACCACTGTTCCGCAAGCTAAAACTGCAGGAAGTAGTGAGCCTGAATTACCTGAACACGCAGCAATCGAGAAATTACCTGGAGCTTGGCGTTGGCATTGAGCACATCTTTAAAGTACTCCGTGTTGATTTCATAACATCCTTCCAGGAAGGGGAGAAAGCGCGGACTGGCGTAGCGATAGGGCTCGGCTTCTAAGGTTCAGGTTATAACTTATTGATAGCGCAGCCGTTAAAATTGGCAGGATTAATAACTGAAATGACAATGAAAACGAGACTATCTATATTTAAAACAGGAGTAGCCGTAGCCTTTGCAACCATAGTTGGTTATGGTTGTGGCCAGCAGGATACCACTGTTGATCATGACACCGGTACGGCCGAAGCTATAGTGGAAGGAGACTCATCTGCCGCTAACCTGAATAACCCACGTCCTGCACCTATCGGCGATACTTCGGTAAATGCCAACCAGGCAGACCAGTTTGGAGAGATGAACCCGAACCAGGATTCGGCAGCCCGCGCCTTACACGAACTCGATAAGCAAAAGCAAAAACAAGGAGACCAAAGACCGTAATTTTAGAATTATAAGCAAAAACAAAACGGCCTTGTTTCTATCTGAGACAAGGCCGTTTTGTTTTTAATATCAATCTATTCTGCTTAATTCAAAAATCTCTTTTATCATTTCGAATATTGTTGAGATGCGAGTCGAAGAGAGCCAGCAAAGTTGTAAGTGATCTTACGTGTCGTATAGTTCTGCTTTTGTCATTTCGACGTCAGGAGAAATCTGGGTTCTATAGTTTGCTATAGTTGCAACCTGAACCAAGCCTTTTATTCTATAGCCTTCTTAAATCCTGGGAGCTTTACTTACCAATCGTTTCAATCCAGCTTTGGTGCCCTCACGGCCGGGAGGCCCCGTCTTCGGGCATCGCGCTGCTGCTTTCTTGCTACCCTCGTCCCTCGGGTTGCTTGGCGGCACCGCAACAAAGCAAAGGCGCTCAACCCAAAGACTGTGATCAGTTCGATAGCTAAACTATAGTTTGTTTGAACAGCTATAGTTGCATCGCTTTACTGTGGTGATAGTTCCGTAGGGACAGGTCGCGACCTGTCCGATCCTGGTCTGTAACTATAAAACGATATCCTCAACTATAACACCAGCCGGAATTCCCCTCTTGGGAGGGGTAGGGGTGGGTTAAGACCACAACTATAAAACGATAACCTCAACTATAGCAAAAAACCTAATCCTGAAAATCCTTAAATCCTGAGAATCCTGATTCAGACAAAACTCCCTCTCCTGTTCTGGAGATAAGAGCCCTCTTTTAAAGGGGTAGGCTGGGGTGAGGTAAATCTACTTTATAGTTGTAACCGCTGAGGTAGGAGGCACAGGCATACCACCTGCAGTCTTTCGGCGTTTTTTCAGGTTTATGTTATAGATGATCACGGAAATAAAGATGAGTACATAGGCCATCGCTTTCACAAAAGTGGTCTCTTCATTGAAGTACAAAAAGGCAATCACGAAATTCATGATCGGGTTAATGTACATCAGGATGCCGATGGCGCCGGATGTAAGCTCTTTTAAGGCAAACAGGTTCAGGAAAAGGGGCAGCACCGTAAATAAAGCACTCAGGATACTCACCTTCAGGAAAAAGCCGCCATCTAACACTATGGTTGAGTCGCCTTTAAAGAAACTATAGAACGGCCCGATAAACAGGAAAGCCAGCAGCAACTGCAGGGTTAGTAGTACGATCTTGTCATAAGCCCGCAAAATGCGTTGCGTTATCAGGTAAAAAGCATAGCTAAGCGCGATCATCAAACTAAACAAAAGGCTGGTCAGTTCACCGGTCCCGATAAGCACACAACTGATAATACTCAGGCCAATAGCCAGCCACTGGTTTGTCCGCAACTCTTCTTTCAATAATAAAAAACCAAGCACTGCCGTAAGTATTGGGCAAAGCAGATACGAGAAAGAGCCGGTCTGAATATCAATATGGTTGACGACGTAGATGAACGTGAGCCAGTTTATAGTTAGCAGTATGCCACCCAGCAACGTAAAAACTATAAAACGTCGCTTCTCCTTAATGGCCGATGCTTTTACCAGACTATAGGTTTGTTTTATAGTGTCTCTTCTGAAGAACAGGCAAATGAACAACAGCAACGTTACCGACAACGCCACCCGGAAATAAAGAATAAGCCCGCTCGGGTAATCGGCCAGCGCCTTTAACGGGAAAGGTATAAAACCCCAGATAATAAATGCCGTGATGCCGGCCGCATAAAAGGGGTTTGCTTTCAGTAATTTCATTGTAAGAATAAAAAAAGACTACAAAGGTAATGGATTAGTGGTTGCTAAATTGTTTAATTGTCAGAATCTGGATCTGCGGGATTAGAGAATAAACGGATTTTAATTGCTCTGTAGTTAAAATGACGCAAGGTATTACGTCTCTACACCCTCCCAACTCCTACATTCTCTAACTCCTAAACTCAGAAATTCCAAAACCGAATCACCTTTCTAACTTCCAAACTTTTTAACTTTCTAACTAAATTATCTCCTAACTTTCGACCCTTAATTTGATTTTCCGCTTATGCTCACTTTCCAGGAACTTGCAACTATAACCAAGGGTACTGTGCTGCAGTTTGTGCAGGCACATCCGGTTATAAACCTGCTTACCGATAGCCGCAAATTGTCGCAGCCGACGGGCACCTTGTTTTTTGCAGTAACAGGCAAGTTTAACGACGGGCATAAATACCTGGCAACGCTGTATGGGCAGGGCGTACGGCAGTTTATAGTTGAGAAAGAGCAGGATGAAAAAGGCCGCAACTATAGCCAGCTGTACCCGGAGGCAAACTTGTTGCTGGTAAAGGATAGTTTAACCGCTTTGCAGGAGCTGGCCGCATGGCATCGGTCGCAGTTTACAATTCCTGTAGTTGGTATTACGGGCAGCAATGGCAAAACTATAGTTAAAGAATGGCTGGCCCAGTTGCTGAGCCCCGATGAAATGGTGGTTAAAAGCCCGCGCAGTTACAATTCGCAGCTGGGAGTTCCGCTCTCGGTGTGGCAGCTAAATGGCAACCATACGCTGGGTATCTTTGAAGCCGGTATATCGCTTCCGGGCGAGATGGAGAAACTGCAGTCTGTCATCCAGCCAACTATAGGCATCTTCACAAATATCGGCACTGCCCACGACGAAGGCTTTACATCGCGCCAGCAGAAAGTGCAGGAAAAACTGAAGTTGTTCACTAACGTGGATGTGCTTATTTACTGTACCGACCACGAGCTGCTGCACCACGAAATTCAG
The DNA here is from genome assembly GCF_010092985.1 of Pontibacter pudoricolor. Taxonomy (GTDB): domain Bacteria; phylum Bacteroidota; class Bacteroidia; order Cytophagales; family Hymenobacteraceae; genus Pontibacter; species Pontibacter pudoricolor. The sequence continues at coordinate 3,870,527 of NZ_CP048106.1, forward strand.
GCCCGAACTATAAATGCCTTTACCTGGAGCCGACAGCATAAAGCTGATGTAACTATAAATGCCACTACCGCAGCCGGCCACAAAACGATAGTAGTATACACGTACCATGGCGAAAAGCAACGCCTGGCCATTCCGTTTACCGACGAAGCATCTATAGAAAATGCCTTGCACTGTTTGGCTGTTCTGCTGTACCGCGAGGTGCCTTTTGCCGAAATTCAGGACCGCCTGGATAAACTGCACCCCGTGGCCATGCGACTGGAAATGAAGGAAGCCATTAACGGCTGCTACCTGATTGACGATACCTATAATAATGACCTGGCGGGCCTGTCCATAGCGTTACAATTTCTGGGCAACCAACCGCAACGTGGCAAACGAACTATTATTCTTTCTGATCTGCTCGAGTCCGGTTTGTCAGAAGAAGCTTTGTATGGGCAAGTGGCCGCACTTATAAAAAACCGTGGCGTTGAAAAAGTGATCGGCATCGGCCCAACTATAGGGCATCATAAACCTAAGTTTTCAGAAGCAGCTGTTTTCTATAGTAGCACCGCAGATTTCCTGGCACAGTTTAAAGCCGACGATTTCCGGAACGAGCTGATACTGGTGAAAGGGGCACGTGTGTTCGAGTTTGAGCGTATTGTACATGCGTTTCAGCAGAAAGTACACGGTACCGTGCTGGAAGTGAACCTCGATGCGCTGGTACATAACCTGAACTACTATAGATCTAAACTTGCCCCGGATACTAAACTGATGGTAATGGTAAAAGCCTTTGCCTATGGTAGTGGGAGTTTCGAAGTGGCCAATTTGCTGCAGTTCCACCGCGTAGATTACCTGGCCGTTGCGTATGCCGATGAAGGCGTGATGCTGCGCGAGAACGGAATTATGTTACCGGTTATGGTCATGAACCCCTCGCCGGACAGCTTCGCCAAACTACGGCAGCATAACCTTGAACCTGAAATTTACTCGCTGGAACTGCTTGAGCAATACCTGAAAGACCTTCCTGCTGATACTTCGCGCCACCGCATTCACCTGAAACTGGATACCGGCATGCACCGCCTGGGCTTTACTTCCGAAGACTTTGACGCGCTGTTTCCATTGTTGCAGCAATACCCGCAGGTGCAGGTAATAAGCACGTTCACTCATTTAGCCGGCGCCGACGAAGCCCTGCACAACGATTTTTCGCAGATGCAGATCAGCAACTTCAGAACTATGGCTGCGGAAGTAGAGGCGAGGTTAAACTATAAGGTCATCAAACATGTGCTCAACTCGGCCGGTATCGTTCGTTTCCCGGAGCATCAACTGGATATGGTTCGCCTGGGCATTGGCTTGTACGGCGTAGAGGCAACCGGCTCGGAGCAGGAAGCCCTTAAGCCGGTGAGTGTTCTGAAAACCACCGTATCGCAGGTGAAAACTATAGTTAAAGGAGAAACAGTAGGCTACAGCCGTAAAGGCATCGCCGATTCAGATAAGACCATCGCAACTATAGCTATCGGGTATGCTGATGGTTACGACCGGCGTTTCAGTAACGGAGCCGGCCAGGTGATCATCAACGGAAAACGTTGCCCGGTCATCGGCAATGTGTGTATGGATATGTGTATGGTAGACGTAACCGGACTCAATGTAAAAGCCGGCGACGGAGCAATCATTTTCGGACCGAAGCTAACGCTGGTTGATCTGGCTTCCCGCATCGGAACTATACCTTACGAGCTCCTCACCAATGTAAGTTCCCGCGTAAAACGCATCTTCTTTTCAGAGTAATTTTAAGTTGTTAAATGGTTAGAGCTTAAATTGTTGAATTTTAAGGTAGGAAGTCTGTGAATTTCATCGCTGGAGCTTATTTGCAGCTCGTACTCAAATTTTTTAAATCTATAGTTGAGTGAGAAAGTAAAGATATGAACTATAAGCTCCCGGCAGTCACTATTAACCATCCAGCCATTCAGCCTTCAGCCCTAAATCTGCAACTTTTATCCATTTATCAGGCAGCCTTAACCATTTAGCTAAAACTTTTGCATTAACGATGAACACCTTGTAACTTGCGGTTGTTTATAAACAGTCTAAATAAAAACAGCTTACGGTGCAGAAAAGGGAAGAAGAGCATATCGACAAGAAAAGTGTACGCGACCTTAAATTAGGAGAGTGTGGCATTATTTGCTGCCTTAAAGACCCGGATATGGGCCTGAAGCTCCTGGAAATGGGTTGTTTGCCTGGTACGCAGGTTAAACTGAACAGCCGTGCACCGCTAGGCGATCCAATCACGATCATTGTAAACGACTACACTTTATCGCTGCGCCTCGACGAAGCTGAAACTATAATGCTGAAATAGCACTTCTTTACATTTACCATGACTGTAGTAGCCCAACCTGAGATTAGAGAAGCGTCGCAGACTACACCCCGGAGTGAGGTTGCACGTGTGGCGTTGGTAGGAAATCCAAACTCAGGAAAAACCTCTTTATTCAATCAGCTTACAGGTCTTAACCAGAAGGTAGGCAATTTTCCGGGCGTTACAGTAGATAAGAAAACAGGTACGTGCCAGCTTAGCGCTAACCAGAAGGTCCAGATCATAGATTTGCCTGGCACCTATAGTTTATACCCGAAGTCGCTGGATGAGCGCGTAATTATAGACCTGCTCTACGATTCAGCTTCTGCCCATTACCCCGATCTTGTTGTAGTTACGGCAGACGCCTCTAACCTGAAGCGTAACCTGCTGCTGTTTACCCAACTCGCCGACCTCAAAATACCTGCTATACTTGCCCTTAATATGGTAGATGTGGCAGAGCAGGAAGGTGTTAAGATAGACATTCCCGCTTTACATAAAGGCTTAGGTGTACCGGTAATACCCATGAATGCCCGCAAAGGGATAGGTATTGCTGCGTTAAAGATCTTGATATTGCAGCACCTGGAGCCTACGCCGGTACAGTTTTATACCATTCCTGATGCGTTGAAGCCTGTAACCGAAACTATAAAAGCCCGCTTCGGCCTTGCTTCAGATTACCTGGCCCTGCATTATGCGCATCAGTACAAGAGCCTGAAATTCTTATCTGCTGAAGAAGCAGAGTGGATTGGTGCTTTACTGGAAACACATGAGTTTAAATCTAACGTAGCCCAGGCCGACGAAACTATAGCCCGCTATACTTATATAAATGAGTTGCTGCTGGATGTAGTGCGTGTGGAGCGCGTAGAGAAAGACGAGAAATTCAGTAACCGTCTCGACCAGGTGCTTACCCATAAAGTTTTCGGCTACCTGATCTTCATGGGTATCCTGTTCCTGGTTTTCCAGGCGATCTTTACCTGGGCCAGCTACCCGATGGACCTGATTGACCAGGGGTTTGCCAGCCTGAACGGGTTGATACAGGATAACTTCAGCGGCCCGCTCATAAACTTATTGACCGAAGGTATTATTGCAGGTTTGGGTGGTGTAATGGTCTTTATACCACAGATCGCAATTCTGTTTGCATTCATAGCCGTGCTGGAAGAGACCGGCTACATGGCCCGCGTTACGTTTATGATGGATAAGATCATGCGTAAGTTCGGCCTGAATGGTAAGAGCGTTGTTCCCTTGATTTCCGGTGTGGCCTGTGCAGTTCCGGCTGTTATGTCGGCCCGAACGATTGAGAACTGGAAAGACAGGATGATCACCATTTTTGTAACGCCACTGATGAGCTGCTCGGCTCGTATCCCGGTTTACACCGTTCTTATTGCCCTTGTTGTTCCTGAAACCTATTACTTCGGATTCCTGAATTTGCAGGGTCTGGTGCTGATGGCCTTGTACCTGATCGGTTTCCTGGCTGCCATTTTCTCTGCGTTATTACTAAAGGTGATCCTGAAAGCCCGCGAGCGCAGCTACTTTATTATGGAGTTTCCTGTATATAAAATGCCCCGCTGGAAAAACGTTGGTTTAACTATAGTTGAGAAAGTAAAAGCATTTGTATTTGAGGCAGGTAAAGTAATTGTTGCGATCTCTATTATATTATGGGTGCTGGCATCGTATGGTCCTGGCAATAGTTTTGAAAAGGCAGAGCAGCAGGCTATAGTTGAAGCTAAGCAACAGAATTTATCAGAAACAGAACTGCAGAACCTGATCAGCTCCCACCAGCTTGAGGCGTCGTATGCCGGTGTTATTGGCAGAACGATGGAGCCGGCTATTGAGCCACTTGGCTACAACTGGAAAATTGGTATAGCTCTGCTTACGTCTTTTGCAGCCCGCGAAGTATTTGTCGGCACCATGTCCACTATCTATAGTATAGGCGAAGAAGAGAATGTGAGCACTATAAAAAATAAACTGATGATGGAGAAGGATAAGGACGGAGAACCTTACTTTAATCTGGCGCGCTCCTTCTCGCTCATGGTCTTTTACTTGTTTGCCATGCAGTGCGTAAGCACCCTGGCCGTAGTGCGCCGCGAAACTAAATCCTGGACCTGGCCTTTGGCCCAGTTAGTATATATGAGTGGCCTGGCATATGTAATGGCATTTATAACATACCAGGTGCTAAGCTAAAAGAGCTGTACCGTCATATTTCTGGATCCTTAAATCTTCGGCTGTTAGGTTAACCGAAGATTTAAGGATTTTTCTTTTTTCAGAGAAAAATAAGCATTCCTGCTTTTGTGCTCTTTCTGTCAATACAGCAACCAGATGTAAATAGTTGATATGCACACCTATACTGAAGTATCAGTTAAGGGTTTGATATGTGCTGGTATTAGTAAACTTAAATGTCGCCATAGTTTAAAGCGGTTATAGCACCATAAAACAGTCTACAGCTATAGAACTATACCTTAACATATACGTAAAATGCGAAACGACCTGCAAATATTTATATTTTTGAATTAATCTGGTTACAGTAGTTTCAACAAATGAATAGTGTCTGTAGCTTATAAATCTTTAGCTATAAACAAATAAATATGCATTAAATATTTGTTATAAAAGGTATTATAGTTATTATTGAAGTATCTTTCACCTTAAAAACTAGATAATATATGAAGCACACTTTACTCTGTAGTACACTTCTTACTTTTGCATTAAAGCTCTTATAGGGCTTTGTGTTACACACCTAAGTGCCTAGCAATCTGACTATAAGTAAATTAAAAACTGATGGTGAAGGGTTAGAGCACAAACGATTTTAGCCGCTCCAAATTCAGTCAGGGTTTACAAATAGTTGCTATTCCATTATAGCTTGCTGATTTGTTGGTTGCTCTTCTTTAAAATCCAGGGAAGGCAGATACAAGAAATGCGCAACTATAATATATAGAGATTATTAGATACTATTACCCATTACCAACTTTAACTTTTTTCTTATCTAAAACTAAAGCAAATGAAAAAACTTCTATTGTTGAGCTTCTTGCTTGTCTCTGTACTGGTACAGCAGGCTATGGCTCAGAGTAGGGCTGTTTCCGGAAAGGTAACAGATGCCGCTACTAACCAGCCCTTGCCAGGCGTATCAGTTCTGGTAAAAGGAACTACTGTAGGAACTGCCACTGGCGTGGACGGTTCATTTACGCTTAACGTGCCTGAAGGAGGTACGACGCTTGTTTTCCGCTATATCAGCTACAAAACAGTTGAGCGTCCAATTGGAAATCAAACTACATTTAATGTAACTCTGGAAACTGATGCCAAACAACTTGATGAAGTTGTGGTGACAGCTCTTGGTATCGAGCGTAACAGAAACGAGCTTGCTTATTCAGCTCAGGAAGTTAGCGGCGAGCAGCTTACCCGTGCCAGAAACGAAAACGTAGTAAACTCACTTTCAGGTAAAGTTGCCGGTCTGGATATCAGAACGAACAACACAATGGGTGGTTCTACTAACGTTATCATTCGTGGTTACTCTTCACTTACTGGTAACAACCAGGCACTTTTCGTTATTGATGGTGTGCCTGTAAGTAACGCCAATAACAACGGTTCTAGCCAGGCTACTGGTCGTGGTGGTGCTGACTTCGGTAACGCAGCAGCTGACCTTAACCCGGATAACATCGAGTCTGTGAACGTATTGAAAGGTGCTGCAGCAACTGCTCTTTATGGTTCTCGCGCAGCCAGCGGTGTTATCATGATCACTACCAAAAAAGGTAAAAAGAACTCACTTAACATAGCTGTGAACAGTGGTGTTACCTGGAGTAACATCGATAAAAGCACATATGTGAAGTATCAGAATGAGTATGGTGGTGGTTATTTCCAAGGCTTCCGTGCGGTTTCTGATATAGTTCCAGGTGTTGGTGATGGCGCAGGAGATGTAGTTAGATACCAGGATGATGCTTCTTACGGACCATCTTTTAACCCGAACTTATATGTTTATCAGTGGGATGCCCTTGATCCATTCTCTCCTACTTATGGAAAAATGACTCCTTGGGTAGCTGCTGAAAACGGTCCAACTTCTTTCTTCGAAACTGGGGTTAACTCTAACCAGAGCATTGTTGTTAGCGGTGGTGGCGACAAAACAACCTTTAACTTAGGTTACACCCGTAACGATATTAAAGGTAACCTGCCTAACTCTACAATCGACAAAGACATGTTTAACTTCAATGCTTCTTACGAAGCTACTGAGAGGTTAACAGTTTCAGCGTCAGGTAACTATACCCGCACAGTAGGTATGGGTAGATATGGTACTGGTTATAGCGGTACAAACCCTAACCAGCAGTTCAGACAGTGGTGGCAAACCAACGTAGATTTAAAGCAGCAGGAGGCAGCCTATTTCAGAAACAGACAGAACATTACCTGGAACTGGAACAGCACGAACTCTGGCCCGATCTACTCTGATAACCCATACTGGACGCAGTACGAAAACTACTCTAACGATAGCAGAGATAACCTTTATGGTTATGCTACGGCCACTTACAAAATTACCGACTGGTTAAACGTAATGGGTAGAGCCTCTTTCAACACTACTAATGATATGCAGGAAGAGCGTGTTGCTGTTGGTAGTGCCGGCCTGAGCGGGTACTCCAGATACAACAGAGACTTTAACGAGACCAACTTCGACCTGATGTTGAATTTCAACAAGGACATCTCTGAAGATATTAGCTTTACTGGTTTACTAGGTTCAAACATTCGTAGAGACCGTACTAGCTCAATCGGTTCAGCAACTAACGGTGGTCTGGTTGTGCCAAGACTTTACTCAATCTCTAACTCAGCAAGCCCGGTAAATCCTCCATCTGAATTCTATTCTCGCAGAGGTGTTGACGGTATCTTCGCTAACGCTAACTTCGGTTTCAAAGAAACTTACTTCGTAGAACTTTCTGCACGTCAGGATAAGTCTACAACGCTGCCAGAAGGTGCTAACTCGTACTTCTACCCAGCTGCCGGTGTTAACGTATTGTTCTCTAACCTGGTAGAAACTCCTTGGTTATCTCATGGTAAATTAAGAGTTAACTATGCAGAAGTAGGTAACGATGCTCCGGCACTAAGTATCTATGATGTGTATGACAAGCCAACTGGTTTTGGTTCAACTCCGATCTTCTCGCTTCCAAGCACTAAGAACAACCCTAATCTGAAGCCTGAAAGAAAGAAAAACTTTGAGGCTGGTATTGAGGCTGAATTCTTCAACAACCTGTTCGGTTTCGACTTTACCTGGTACAAGTCAAACCAGGTTGACCAGATCATGCCTGTTAGCCAGACTGCGGCATCAGGTTATACAAGCCGTTTCGTAAACGCGGGTGAAGTAGAGAACAAAGGTATAGAAGTAACTGCATTCGTTACGCCTATCCAGACCGGAGACTTTACCTGGACTATGAACTTCAACTTCGCTCGTAACAGAAACCAGGTTGTAAGCCTGTACGAAGATGTACAGAACTTAACACTTGCTTCTTTCCAGGGTGGTGTTTCTCTTAACGCTGCTATTGGTCAGCCTTACGGTGTTATCCGTGGTAACGACTTTGTTTATACCAATGGCCAGAGAACAGTTGGCGAAAATGGTTACTACTTAAGATCAGACAAATCAGATCTTATCATAGGTAATCCAAACCCTGACTGGACTGGTGGTTTCAACAACAACCTTACTTATAAAGGTGTATCACTAGGCTTCCTTATTGATGTTCGTCATGGTGGCGATGTATTCTCTCTTGACCAGTGGTATGGTGAGGCAACAGGCCTTTATGCACATACTGCCGGCTTAAACGCTAAAGGTAACCCATCTCGTATGCCAGTTTCTGAAGGTGGTGGTGTATTACTACCAGGTGTTAAAGAAGATGGTACTCCTAATGACATTTATGCAGAAAACGTAGATGGCGACGGTATGACTCCTTATGGTTATGCAGCTGATAACTATGCAGGTGCTCCAAGAGCTATGTATGTGTTTGATGGTAGCTTTGTTAAGTTAAGAGAAGTAGCTCTTTCCTATGCCCTGCCAGAATCAGTTATTGGTAACCTTGGTCTCGTTAAAGGTGTTGATCTTCAGCTGATTGGCCGTAACTTATGGATCATCCATAAGAACATGGAGTACTCAGATCCTGAAGAAGGTCTAAGCTCAGGTAACGCTGGTAGAGGTTACCAGTCCGGTGCTTATCCGGCTGTCAGAACTTACGGCTTCAACGTTAAATTAAATTTCTAAAATAGCAGAAAATGAAGAAACTTATCATATGCTTATTCTCGCTGGTGTTTATGGCATCATGCGTAGATGATCTGGACGAGTATAATTTTGACCAGAAGAAAGCAACAATTGTTCCGGCTGTTACTCTGTTTACAGGTGCAACCAAGAACCTGACGGATGTGTTAACAACTCCAAACGTTAACACAAACAACTATCGTTTTTATGTGCAACACTGGACATCTACTCAGTACCTGGATGAGCCAAGATACAACATGACGTCACGTACAATTCCACAGAGTATGTGGACAACTTTGTACCGTGATGTACTGAACGATTTGAAAGAAGCTAAAAAGTTAGTTGAAGCAGATCAGACTCTTACAGAGGGCGTTAAGAAAAACCAGATAGCTCAGATCGAGATCATGCAGGTTTATACATGGTCTGTATTAGTGAATACCTTTGGTGATGTACCTTATACTGAGGCTCTTGACCCTCTGAATGCGCTTCCTGTATACGACGATGCTCAGACCGTTTATAATGACATCTTAACTCGTCTTGACGCTGCAGTTGCTCAGATTGATCCTAAAGCTAATGGCTTTGCAAAGAGTGGAGATATCCTTTACGCTGGTAGCATGGCAAACTGGCTTAAATTTGGTAACTCTCTTAAGTTAAAGCTTGGTATGGTAATAGCTGATGTTGATAATACAAGAGCAAAAGCTTTAGCAGAATCAGCAACAGCAGCGAGTTCAGGTGGTGTAATATCGAGCAATGCTCAAAACGCAGCATTCGAATATCTGCCAGCTCCGCCAAACAACAACCCGATTTCTTCTAACGTTAAAGGTCCTCTTTCAACTCGTGAAGACTACGTTGCTGCAAATACACTGGTTGATGTAATGAACAACCTGAACGACCCAAGAAGAAGTGCTTACTTTACTTCTGTTGGAGGTGCGTTTGTAGGTGGTAAATATGGTTTCCCTAATGACTTTGCTACTCACTCAACTGCAAGTGCGAAGATTGCTGATCCAACTTTTGAAGCAATGCTGCTTGATTACGCGGAAGTAGAATTCCTTCTTGCTGAAGCTGTAGAAAGAGGTTATAATGTAGGCGGCACGGCTGCTGAACACTATAATGCAGGTGTTACTGCTTCTATCACATACTGGGGAGGTACTGCAGCTCAGGCTTCAGCATACCTTGCACAGCCTGGAGTGAATTATCAGAGTGCTCCTGGCGACTGGAGACAGAAGATTGGTAAGCAGGAGTGGATCGCACTTTACAACCGCGGATACGATGCATGGGTAACCTGGAGAAGACTGGATGCACCAACACTTACACCTCCGGTAGCAGACCTGATCGTTCCTACAAGATTAATCTATCCTGTTAATGAGCAAACGCTAAACCCAGCAAACAATGCGTCTGCTGCAACTGAAATTGGCGGTGATAAGAGCTCAACTAAACTTTTCTGGGACAAATTTTAATGTCTAATAAAATGAGAAATAAACTATCTATACTGCTTTTATCGCTCTTCACAGTTATTATGTTTAGTGGCTGTGAGGATGAATTAGAATCCTTCGATGGCCCTTATCAGATAACGATAAGAGGTGCTGCTTCGGCTTTGCCTGAAACAACTAAAACTTATTCCTTAGGGAATATCCAGAATCCTGAAAATTATACCTGGACTGTAGAAGGACCAGCTCAAATTGTAGGTGCCACAACTGGTGCTACAGTAACAGTTAAATTTGTCTCTGCAGGTGACGTTAGAATTAATGTTACCAATGGTGTGGACAAAGGACTGAAGACTGTTTCGGCAATTGAAGCAACCGCTGATGTAACAGCAAAGCTAACAGATACAGGAGTTTTAAGAAGTGGTCAATCAGACACTGTTTTCTTTAACTTTGCTGTTCCAGTTGAAGGCATGCCAACATTAGAATTGCTGGATTCTGATGAGGAGACTGATTTTAATAAAGGTGAGCCTTTCCTTTCAGGATCTATAGGAGAGCTGAAAAAGATTGATGCGACACATTTCTTTGCTATTTATACTGCAGGTGAAGGAAATGGTACACCTGAAGCAAAACTGAGTAACATTAAATCAACTGCTGCATTCGGCTCAAAAGTTATTGAAACCGAATACGTTCAGTTATATAGAGTAGATAATATTGCTCCTGTAGCCAATATCTCCTATTCAACTGAGAGTGTAAAAACCGGATCGCCTGTAACTATAACTGTTACTTTTAGCGAGCCTGTTATGAATGCAGATCCTAAAAACAAGAAGTTGTTTATGAACCTTAACGGTACAGGCACTTCAGAAACAGTAGAGTTGAAACCTACTTCAAACAATAGAGTTTATACCTATGAATTTACTCCAAAAACGACAAGTGATGGAGTAATTACAGTAAGCCTAAATGATATTGTTGACCTGGCTGGTAACAGCTTAAATGGTGTTAATAACGCCACAGCTCTAAGTGTGGATAACGTGAATCCAGTTGTTACAGGTACTGCAGTAGATGCCGGTAACTATGCATCTATTACATTATCATCAACTGAAGCTGGTACTGTAAGCTATGTTATTTTGAAGACAGGAAGCACAGCTCCTACGGCAGCAACATTTGCATCAACAACTGGGGTAGCAAAAGGGTCTGTTGAGATAACTTCTGCTAACCAGCAGAAAATTATAGCTCAAGATCTTGCAAAAGGAGAGTATGTAGTATACTTCATGGCTGCGGATAAGGCAGGTAATACAAGTGCTATCACTTCAGATGCGTTATCAATGAACTAGAATAATAAAGACACTAAAGAAGAGAATGATTTAGAGTCTTTTTATAACAAAACAAAAGGCCTCCAATTTTGGAGGCCTTTTGTTTTGTCTATGTTTTTAAAGGAGATATTTTAAGCTAAATTGTCATTAGTCCTTAAGCTATAGTATGAATAAATAATATACTGTATCGCATAATTAAATGGAACCATAAGATAAGATTACTGGAGGTTAAGAATCATAATGGTCATATCTATATAAAGATTAAGAATGAGATGAGGTTAATATTATAATGTGATTGTTCTTTGGGAAATTTCTTTTCAATTTTTCTCTGTCAGTTTCAGGGACTTAGGCCAGAGGGCAGAAAAACTTCACGGTTCCCCCTTGCAAGACAGCAAAGTCTTTGTACTTTTGCATCCCGTTCAGCAGGAAGGGAAGCGAGAAGTTGGAAAGGGAAGCTGGAAGCGGGAGGTAAACCCCCATCTGCTACGAGAGGAGCTGCGATTCAGCTACCGGGCCTTCGAAAAAAACTTCAGAAAAACTTTTGATGAGCACTTGCAAAAGCGGAACTGATTGCCGTATCTTTGCACTCCCAAGCAGCGGCCGGCTGAAGGGGAGGCCTTGAAAAAGGAAGCCTGAAAAAAGAAAGAAAATAAAATAGCGGCAGGGTGTTGCGGATTGAAAAAAAGCTGCTACCTTTGCACTCCCAAACGACGCTGGTTTGCTTCAAACAGCAGCAGGCTGGCGGGAAACAAGCAGAATGAATACACAAGGCTTACAGCAGGTAGGCTTCCTGGTTGAGGCCGGGGCTATTTCCGGAACAATTCACGACAGGTGAAGGGGGAAGGGAAAAAGAGTTCTTTGAGAGATTGGTTGAAACAAGACAAGCACAATGAATACCATTTGGTAGCAATAGCAAATGAAGAGCTAAGTTTTTAAGACAAGGGCCGGATCAGGCGAGACATTTGTAACCTTCGGGTTACAAGAAATAATTTTCTTACAATGGAGAGTTTGATCCTGGCTCAGGATGAACGCTAGCGGCAGGCCTAATACATGCAAGTCGAACGAATCCAGGGACTTCGGTTTCTGGGTTAGTGGCGCACGGGTGCGTAACGCGTATGCAACCTACCTTCCACAGGGGGATAGCCTTCCGAAAGGGAGATTAATACCGCATAACATCATTTGAGGGCATCCGAAGATGATCAAAGATTTATCGGTGGAAGATGGGCATGCGTGCCATTAGTTAGTTGGTAGGGTAACGGCCTACCAAGACTTCGATGGCTAGGGGTTCTGAGAGGATGGTCCCCCACACTGGTACTGAGACACGGACCAGACTCCTACGGGAGGCAGCAGTAGGGAATATTGGGCAATGGAAGAGATTCTGACCCAGCCATGCCGCGTGCAGGAAGAAGGCCTTCTGGGTTGTAAACTGCTTTTATCTGGGAAGAAAACGCTCCTGCGGGAGTAACTGACGGTACCAGATGAATAAGCACCGGCTAACTCCGTGCCAGCAGCCGCGGTAATACGGAGGGTGCAAGCGTTGTCCGGATTTATTGGGTTTAAAGGGTGCGTAGGCGGCCCTGTAAGTCAGCGGTGAAATCCCAGGGCTCAACCCTGGAACTGCCGTTGATACTGCAGGGCTTGAGTTCGGTTAAGGCGGGCGGAACTGGTGGTGTAGCGGTGAAATGCATAGATACCACCAAGAACCCCGATTGCGTAGGCAGCTCGCTGAGCCGAAACTGACGCTGAGGCACGAAAGCGTGGGGAGCGAACAGGATTAGATACCCTGGTAGTCCACGCCGTAAACGATGAATACTCGATGTTAGCGATACACTGTTAGCGTCCAAGCGAAAGCGTTAAGTATTCCACCTGGGGAGTACGCCCGCAAGGGTGAAACTCAAAGGAATTGACGGGGGCCCGCACAAGCGGTGGAGCATGTGGTTTAATTCGATGATACGCGAGGAACCTTACCTAGGCTAGAATGCGCGTGACCGCCTCAGAGATGAGGCTTTCCTTCGGGACACAAAGCAAGGTGCTGCATGGCTGTCGTCAGCTCGTGCCGTGAGGTGTTGGGTTAAGTCCCGCAACGAGCGCAACCCCTACCTTTAGTTGCCAGCGCGTCATGGCGGGGACTCTAAAGGGACTGCCTTCGCAAGAAGTGAGGAAGGCGGGGACGACGTCAAGTCATCATGGCCCTTACGCCTAGGGCTACACACGTGCTACAATGGCCGGTACAGAGGGTCGCCACCTAGTGATAGGGCGCCAATCTCAAAAAGCCGGTCTCAGTTCGGATCGGAGTCTGCAACTCGACTCCGTGAAGCCGGAATCGCTAGTAATCGCGCATCAGCAATGGCGCGGTGAATACGTTCCCGGCCTTGTACACACCGCCCGTCAAGCCATGGAAGTCAGGGAGACCTGAAGCCGGTGACCGTCATAGGAGCCGTCTAGGGTAAAACTGGTAACTGGGGCTAAGTCGTAACAAGGTAGCCGTACCGGAAGGTGCGGCTGGATCACCTCCTTTCTAGAGCACATGGTCCGGCCCTTTTGTTTTTACCCTCGGGTAAAAGCACTTATGCTTACGCTTATAATTACATGGGCTAACTTGTTTCAACTTCTCTTTAAAGATTCTTTTTAAACCTATTATTGACTGGTGCCAGGCTGCCGTGTAGCCCGGACCTAAGCGGGCTTGTAGCTCAGGTGGTTAGAGCGCTACACTGATAATGTAGAGGTCCGTGGTTCGAGTCCACGCAGGCCCACTCCTCGTTCTCAGACCAGGCTTGACAGACAAGTCCCGGCTTGAAGCATACTTGGGGGATTAGCTCAGCTGGCTAGAGCGCCTGCTTTGCACGCAGGAGGTCAACGGTTCGACTCCGTTATTCTCCACCAGACAACCTGCCCTTGTGGCACGGGAAAATACTTAAGTAAAGACGACAGGTTTTTACTTCTACATCTTAAGGGCAGTTAACAAGAGAAGGCAGGAAAGGTAACTTTCTAACTTTCTGACTTTTTAACTCTTCACTTGAGAAACCGTTCTTTGACATGATGGAAAAAAGAGAAGTAAGAAGAGTTTTAGTTAGAGATAACTAGAGCTTGGAATACGAGCAAAGAGAAAAGAAGTAGAGAAAAGACTGCGGGCCGGCACAGTTTCGACTGTGACGGCCGGGAACGCAGAGAAGGGCGTACGGGGGATGCCTAGGCTCTCAGAGGCGATGAAGGACGCGACAAGCTGCGATAAGCTGCGGGTAGGAGCACATATCCATTGATCCGCAGATGTCCGAATGGGGCAACCCAGTGTATTGAAGATACACTACCCTACGGGGGGCAAACCCGGGGAACTGAAACATCTAAGTACCCGGAGGAAGAGAAAATAACTAATGATTGCGTAAGTAGTGGCGAGCGAACGCGCAAGAGCCCAAACCAGTTCTGTTACGGCAGGGCTGGGGTTGTAGGACCACGATGTGGGACCAAAAAAGGAAGTGCAAGTACCTGGGAAGGTACACCGGAGAAGGTGATAGTCCTGTGCACGTAAGCTTTTTGGCCCTAGTGGTATCCTGAGTAGGGCGGGACCGGAGAAATCCCGCCTGAATCCAGCGGCACCATCCGCTAAGGCTAAATACTCCTGAGAGACCGATAGTGAACCAGTACCGTGAGGGAAAGGTGAAAAGTACCCTGAATAAGGGGGTGAAATAGATCCTGAAACCGTGCGCCTACAAGCGGTCGGAGGCCTTTAGTGGGCTGACGGCGTGCCTTTTGCATAATGAGCCTACGAGTTGCTCCTCTCTGGCAAGGTTAAGCGTTTGAAAGCGCGGAGCCGCAGCGAAAGCGAGTCTGAATAGGGCGTGTAGTCAGAGGGGGCAGACGCGAAACTTTGTGATCTACCCATGGGCAGGATGAAGCTGTGGTAACACACAGTGGAGGTCCGAACCAGTTTACGTTGAAAAGTATTTGGATGACCTGTGGGTAGGGGTGAAAGGCCAATCAAACTGAGAAATAGCTCGTACTCCCCGAAATGCCTTTAGGGGCAGCGTCGTGGTGGAGTCAAGCGGAGGTAGAGCTACCGATAGGACTAGGGGGAGTCACATCCTACCGAATCCTGACGAACTCCGAATGCCGCTTTGATATACACGGCAGTGAGGCCAGGGGTGCTAAGGTCCCTGGCCGAGAGGGAAAGAACCCAGACCGTCGGCTAAGGTCCCCAAGTTCATACTAAGTTGAACAAAGGAGGTCCAGTTGCTTAGACAGCCAGGATGTTGGCTTGGAAGCAGCCATTCATTTAAAGAGTGCGTAACAGCTCACTGGTCGAGCGACAGGGCATCGATAATAATCGGGCATCAAGTATGGCACCGAAGCTGCGGATTATACCTTATGGTATACTGGTAGGGGAGCATTCCAAGGGCGATGAAGGCATCTCGGCAAGAGGTGCTGGAGCGCTTGGAAAAGCAAATGTAGGCATAAGTAACGATAATGCGGGCGAGAAACCCGCACACCGAAAGACCAAGGTTTCCTGATCAACGCTAATCGGATCAGGGTTAGTCGGGTCCTAAGGCCGAGGCGAAAGCGCAGGTCGATGGACAGCTGGTTAATATTCCAGCACCGGCTATGTATAGCGATGCGGTGACGGAGAAGTGAAAGGACCGCGCACTGACGGAATAGTGCGTTGAAGGCCGTAGGTAGTGGAAGGGGAGTTAAGTACCCCCATCTAGCTGAAAGCTGATAGTACTCCAAGGCTTCGGCCGCGGAGATAGTGTCCCTAATCCGGCTCCCAAGAAAACCCGCTAAGCGTTTAAATACATAGCCGCCCGTACCGCAAACCGACACAGGTGGTCGAGGAGAGAATCCTAAGGTGCTCGAGTGAATCACGGCCAAGGAACTCGGCAAAATGGCCCTGTAACTTCGGGAGAAGGGGCGCTTCCTTGTAGCAATACAAGAAGCCGCAGTGAAAAGGCCCAGGCGACTGTTTAACAAAAACACATGGCTTTGCTAAATCGAGAGATGACGTATAAGGCCTGACACCTGCCCGGTGCCGGAAGGTTAAGAGGGGATGTTAGTTCAGCAATGGGCGAAGCATTGAATCGAAGCCCCGGTAAACGGCGGCCGTAACTATAACGGTCCTAAGGTAGCGAAATTCCTTGTCGGGTAAGTTCCGACCTGCACGAATGGTGTAACGATCTGGGCGCTGTCTCAGCCGTGAGCTCGGTGAAATTGTAGTCTCGGTGAAGATGCCGAGTACCCGCAACGGGACGGAAAGACCCCATGAACCTTTACTATAGCTTAGCATTGACGCTGGGTAACTCATGTGTAGGATAGGCCGGAGGCTATGAAGCGGTGTCGCTAGGCATCGTGGAGCCAACCTTGAAATACGGCCCTTGAGTTGCTTGGCGCCTAACCTGACCAAAGGGGACAGTGCTTGGTGGGTAGTTTGACTGGGGTGGTCGCCTCCAAAACAGTAACGGAGGCTTTCAAAGGTACCCTCAGTACGCTTGGTAACCGTACGCAGAGCGCAATAGCACAAGGGTGCTTGACTGTGAGGCCTACAAGCCGAGCAGGGTCGAAAGACGGATATAGTGATCCGGTGGTTCCGCATGGAAGGGCCATCGCTCAAAGGATAAAAGGTACTCTGGGGATAACAGGCTGATCTCCCCCAAGAGCTCATATCGACGGGGAGGTTTGGCACCTCGATGTCGGCTCGTCACGTCCTGGGGCTGGAGAAGGTCCCAAGGGTTCGGCTGTTCGCCGATTAAAGTGGCACGCGAGCTGGGTTCAGAACGTCGTGAGACAGTTCGGTCCCTATCTGTTGCGGGCGTTGGAGATTTGCGGGGTTCTGACCTTAGTACGAGAGGACCGGGTTGGACGAGCCGCTGGTGCACCTGTTGTATCGCCAGATGCAGCGCAGGGTAGCTACGCTCGGATGGGATAAGCGCTGAAAGCATCTAAGTGCGAAACCCACCCCAAGATGAGATCTCCCTGTAAGGGCCGTCAGAGACGATGACGTTGATAGGTGGCAGGTGTAAAGGTAGAAATACCACAGCCGAGCCATACTAATTGCCCGGGAGCGTTCCCACCCCGAAAGGGAAAGCGAGCCGGTTCCGAAAGGACCTGCCCGCAGCTTTTTCTCCTTCCACACGCAAAAGCACTCTTTTTTTCCTTCATTGTCATAAAATACGACGCACGGCACCCCCCGTGTAAAAATAATGGTGGCTATGGCTCCGGTGAGCACCTCTTCCCATCCCGAACAGAGAAGTTAAGCCCGGACGCGCCGATGGTACTGGTGTCACAACCGGGAGAGTAGGTGGCCGCCAACCCTATAACCAGCACCCCCCGTTAGCAATAGCGGGGGTGTTGCCGTTTTAAGACCCTCCACACCACCCATAAAAGCCATGAGGCAAGATGATATAATATTGAAGCAAATTAGCGCTTATTCAATTCTAGAGATTTGTATTTCTTCTTTAACATTGCGGTTAGTTATCAAATCAGATTCTTCTATTTACAAAAGCTCCATAAAAGTGCCGACAGGAAACTAAAATGGTCTTTGATCTATATATAACTATAAAGGCCAATGCTGATTAGCATTGGCCTTTATAGTTTAGTTATAAGTATAGTATTTACTCTGCTTTACGTCCTGCAATAGCTGTTTTTAAATTATTTGTGTCGAGGTAAGTTATTGCAAGTTCCTGGATCTCCTGAGGAGTAATGGTTCTTATCGTTGTTAAGTAGTTTGAATAAAACTCAGGTGTTAAATTATAAAGTATGATGCGTTTATATTTGTCAGCCTGCTCAAAAATAGTAGCTATATTATTCAAAAACTTACCGATCATATAACTCTGTACTGTTTTTAATTCATCCTCCTCTATAAGCTCATCCTGCAATAGCTTTATTTCTTTTCTGATTTCAGCTATCGTTTTATTTGTTACTTCATAGTTAACATCCGTTCCAATGTAAAACATGCTGTCCTTTTCTTTCGGAGATATGGTAGAATAGATGCCATAGGTGTAACCCTTGTCTTCCCTGATATTGCGCATTAACCTGGAACCAAAATAACCGCCTAGTATTTCATTTAGTACTGTTAACTTATGGTAGTCTGGATGAGAAATATGAGGAAATGTTAGACCCGTTCGGATAGATGATTGAAGGCTATCTTTTATTTCGTCAAATGCACTAGTATCTTTTGTCCCATCAGTTACAAAATGGACCTTACCAGGCATTTGTGAAGGGGCCTTCAGCCCTGATAGTTCTTTTATCAGTAAGTCTTCTACATCCTCAGAAATAGCACCACATGCAAAAATCTCTAAGCCCTCAAGACTATAGTTGTTATTGTAAAATGATTTAACATCTTCCAGAGAGATAGCATCTAGTTCGCCTTCATCATATCCGAATACATAAGGATGGTCCTTACCGTAAATCAGTTTAGTGAAGGAGTGTGTTGCCAGGTAATTGTTTTTCTGACGCTGTATTTTCAGATTCTGCTGATTTCTGTTTTTTAATATGGCAAATTCCTCAGCCGGGAAAACCGGGTTCTGTAATACATCCAGTACTACAGGCATCAGATCGGGCACATATTTAGACAAGCAATATAATGTGTATTCTGACCTGTCGTAGCCGTGGTTATTGTCGAAAGAAGCGCCATAGTAGGCTATAGTTTCGGCTATCTGTTTTGCTGTATAGTTGGTGGTACCCTCGAAGAGCATTTTGGCAGACAAGTCTGATGCTCCTTTTACAGTTTCGTAAACTTTACCGGCTTTAAAAACAAAATCCAGCCTTACTACTGGCTGGGTTTCGCTTTTTATGATGTGTAGTTTTACTCCGTTAGACAGGTGCGATACCTCTGCTACCTGAAGTGAAACTGCATCTATTTCTTTTATTTCTGGTGCTTTTGTTCTGTCAAGCATTCTTATTTTGGTTAATCTTAATCCAGGTTCAACGCAATACTGAAACGTATAGTTTGCGCTAGCGGATTATTCTGGTCGTTAGGGATAAGATAGGCGGCATCTACACCAAATTTCTGGTAACGTAAGCCCAGGCCCATCGAGAAGAACTGGCGACCTCCTTTTTCTTCGTTCTCATAAAAATAACCGGCACGCGCTGCAAACAAGTTATTATACCAGTACTCTAAACCTGTATTAAAGTTTACTTCTTTAAACTCTTCGCTGGCTCCGCCTTCAGCATCACCAAAGGATGAGAAGATACCCGCTACTACCGACTGATCAGGGTCAGCAGAAGGAGATGGTACCAGTAGTTTGTTGGCATCTAACAGGAACGTGATCGAGTTAAACGCATCCATGTTATATTTTACAGCAGTACCTAACTTAAGATTGGTTGGCAGAAAGCTTTTTGCAGCAGACTCAGAATAGGCAATTTTGCCACCTATGTTGGAAATGTTGGCTCCTAAACCCAGGTTAATGTTCTGGTTAAGGTCACGGTTATAGTACACGCCCACATCAACCGATGCCGTGTTGCCTGGCTGCGCTTCGGTATTAGAGCCGCTCACATTTACATCGCCGGCAAGGTTAGAGTGTATAAAACGCGCTGCAACACCTAAGCTCAGATACTCGCTCAGGGCCTGTCCATACGCTACTGATATGGCATACTCCTTTGGATTGAAATCCTGGATAGGCTGGCGGTTCTCGTCTATGAACTGGATATCTCCTAAGTCGAAATACATCAGGGAAAGAGAGATAGCCGAAGTCTCATTTATCTTTTTATACCCTGAAAGGTAGTTCAGCGACATGTCGTCAGTGATGTTACGTAGCCATGGAGAATAAGAGAAGCTTACACTCAGGTCGTTCGGCACAAATCCCAACTTGGCAGGGTTCCAGAAAGGTGAGTTTGCATCCGGAGATAAAGCGACACCCGCCTCGCCAAGAGCAGCTGATCTGGAATCCGGAGCTACCAGTAAAACCGGCACTGCAGTAGTTAATACCTGCCCTTCCTGGCCTATAGTTGTTTGGGCGTAGGCAGCAGGTGCTGCTATAAAGGTTAATGCAAAAGCTGCGGCCTTTAAGAGTATACTTTTTCTGTACATAGATTGGGTAGTGATAACTATATCAAATATAGGGATATTACAGTATTGTTTCAGTTTAATATGACAAGTTTTTCAAATTTAGATATGCTTTTGCCATCCTGACGGGATCGCACCCTAACTTTATATATATAAACGCCACGTGCAAGCAAATCATTATACTCATCGCGGCCATTCCAGGATAAAGCTGCTACATGTGCTGGCGAACCCACACTTATAGTTTGTAAAGTTTTTACCAGCTTTCCGGAAATAGTGTAAATCTGTATTTGTATATCCAGATCGTCTCCTGCACGGTTATGGTCAAAATGAAACGTTGTTTTTGTAGAAAACGGGTTAGGATAGTTAAGCACATGATCTAACGAAAAATCCTCATTATTAGATACAAAAAACTCTATATATTCTTCGGAAGCGTTGTTGTGCGTATCCCAGGCCTTAAAACGGAGCGAGTGCGGACCTGGTTTTAAGTTTTTAAGCGCATAATTTATTTTCCCGCTCTGGTAGCTGTCTTTATCCGAACTATAGTAATCGTTAAGTACAATCGGGTTCTCTTTATTTTCATCCAGAATGGCTATCAGTTCGTGCCCGATACCTAAGCCGGCCGTGTTAATACCGTTTTCGTCAAACAGCTTAATTAACAGTGACGGATTCTGGCTGGTGCTGCCCCCGAATACAAAAGACTCGTCTTCTAAAAACAGATTTATAGTTGGTGGCGTGTTATCTGCTGTAATGTTCCGGGCTGTACCGCCCACTGCTATAGTTGTATTGGAGCCTACAGCATCCTGGGTTTCGTTGCTGGCATATAATATTATTTTCCCGGAGCCATACTGGTAAGCAATGTCTTTCGGAACAACAAAGCTGATTGTGAACAGGCCATTGGTTATAGTTGCAGTGCCATCATACAATACATTTTTTCGCTGTTTTACGGGTACAACCGGGGCTTTCTCATCTCCGAAGGTTTGCTGTATAGTTTGTTTCTCGTAGATGGTGATGCGCAGCGTGCCGTTATAGTTTGTAGCTATAGTTCCGTTAGATGTTGCAACTCTGCCCTGCATCGTTACTTTGCCCAATGCGCTTAAGGTGTCGGTAGCAACCAAGCGGCCGTTAATGTGGGTGATCTCAGCCTGCAGGTCAGGAGATGCCAGTTGCAGGGCAGGGTCGCAGAGCAACGTGAAGTTACGGTTATACACCCCACGTGAGCCGCTGATATTATCTGTAATGCTTTTATTCTTGGTCTGAAGTACCACATTTCCTAAACGCGACATTTTACCTGATAGAGGTGTAAAGGCGGCTTTAAAAAAATTACGGTTAAGAACCCGGTTGCTGCTCGAATAAACAGGTCGGGTAGTAGTAACCAGGCCAACCGCTGCGCCCTGATTGTGTAGCATTGCTACCTCTGCCCCGGATACGCGGGCCGGATCGTCGTAGCGGCCAAACTCGCAGGTAGCAGTAAGCATAAACGTAAGATTGTTCTGGTTCTGCCAGTCTTCAACCTGTGGTAAAGTTAGTATCTGCTCGGCTGCCCAGCTTACCTCGTTGCCGTGGCCGGTATAGTTTATCAGTAACGATCCCTGTTCTACAGCAGTGGTAAGGTCGCGGTTCAGGTCGGGGGCGCGCTGGCCATTGGCTACAGCCTCCTGGCGGTACAGGTCCAGGTATAGTTTGTTGGTGGTATAGTTGGGGGCCCTGGTTTCCAGGAAATCTGCCAGGAATTCGGCATCGGCCTGGTGTTCGTTAAAATCACCGTCATCCGACACAAGTGTTACCTGGCTGCGCCATTTGCCAAAGTGCTCGCTGCTTTCGTAGGCCAGTATCTTATCAACCAGTGTGGCAGCTTCCTGTATATTTTTTGCCGGCAGGCGCCCGATCCCGATGTCGAGCAGATGATCGCCTAAATTATTTTCAGCCCATTCGCCTTCATTTTCATCCAGGAAACCATAATAATCTTCGGAAGAATAGCTGGAAATAGGGTGCAGCGACTGGCGCGATTCGTAAACCGGAACTAGATTGGTATTAGCAGGCAGGCGGTTTTTATAGTCGTAAGAAGCATCTCCGAAAAGTAACAGATACATCAGCTCATCAGCAGATTTGTTGCTACGATTATACAGCATGCGCATAAAATTACGGATGGCCGTTACATCCTGAGCGCCTGAAGAGAACTCGTTATAGACCTGCGTGGTAGTTACAACTATACTTTGGAGGTTGCTTTTGGATTTTCGGTGCTCTGCCAGCCGTTGAGCCTGCTGCAGCAGCGAAGGATGCGTGATAATGACATGATCAATGCGCCCATCCAGGTTAAGGCTGTGCAGGTTCTGGTTAGCAACTTTGCCTTTAACTATAGGTTTTAAGCTGATGTTATTATCGGTAAAAACCACAAACTCGCGCAGCCCATCAGCTATAGTTGCAAACTGTAAGGTAGTGCTATAGTTGGTTTGCTGTCGTAACGGGCGAAACGGATCGGTTACATCCCATACTATAGCCGTGGCCGGCGCATCCGTAATGCTATAGTTGCTAACGCCGTTGCCTATAGTGGCCGTTGCCCTGAAGCTGGTCTGGTCGCTGTATAGTTTGAGCTGGCGGCTATAGTTCAGTTCGAGGAAATTAAGGTTGCCCGTTGCCGCGCCATCGGAAGGCATGTTGAAGGTTATAGTTGCCCTTGCCTCCGTAGTGCTTCCTAACTGCTGTTGGTTAAAAGTAAACGTCCTGCTGCCGTCTATTCCCTCGGGGTGGTAACTATAGGTGCCGCGCCCAGATATGGGAACTGTGCCAATCGTCTGACTCCCGAACTTAAAACCGAAAGAGCAATCGGTAGAAGAGTTGCCCATAACAGCTGCCGTTAGCTTTACCGCTGAATTCGGAACAATGCCGGTAACCGGAAGTGTGATCTCGCGGGTTGGGGTAAACGTACTGAAATCCTCGCCGTACCATTCGCGGCCCGAGTGCACGGCGTTCATCAGGTCGCGCTCATGGAAAACCCGTTCGTTAAAGGTAGTTATAGTTTGTGTTGCGCCGGTTGCCTGGTTTCGGGTCTGCACGCGCGCTCCTAGGGCGTAACCCACTCTTAAAAAGTAAAAAGTAGTATCGGAGTAAACGTTAAACGTGTGCTCAAACTTATCCTGTTGGGGATTATAGTGCCAGGTGTGCGGACCCTGCCCATAAAAAAGGATGAAATCGTTGTCGTTAAATTGCCCGTCCTGCTCACCGCTTACAACAATCGCATTTTCCTGCAGATCATCCACAACCTGCGCACTGTTTGGCTGCGGCAACATACTACCTCCATTCCCGAAAAGCTGAATCGTTTTAGGATCTAAATCCTGTGTGTTAATGCCTAGTGCCTGTAGGGTAGCCTTATCTATTTTATGAACTCCGGATTGCGTTACAGCCAGTTTATACCAGTCGCCGGAGCTTAGTATCGAGTTGTTTGTAAAGTTGCTGCTAGTGCGGTTTATGCTTTGCGTGGCTATAGTTGCCGAGCTATAACTATAGCTGAAGCGGGTAAGTTTTTCGAGTTGATTGGTTTGCGGATTTCTGCGGATGGGCAGGATCGAAACTATAGTTGCCGGTTGTTTATGCTGTCGCGCATTTACGAACTCAACCTTTACATCATTGCCAAAAGTGATGCCTTTAAACTGTTCCTGTTCTTTACCTGAGAATGGTGCAAATACAGCTTCTGTTACCTTAAAACTGCTGATGTGCGTGTTGGGGATGGATAACCGGTAATAGGGCAGGCGTTGCAGCAGATCTATCGTTGCGCCTTTAAAAGAGGGGATTTTGGCTTCATGGCCCTGCACCGGGAAAACGGATTCCTGTACATCCCAGGTAAGTGTTATGGGTTCAGGTGCCTTGTGTTGGGCTACAGCTGTGCCAGCCATAACGCTTAAAAATAGCAGCATGCATACCAGGAAATGTAAACGTGACTGCATAGGCAACGCACAGGACTAAATAAGCAGATAATGCCCACCTGTAACAGGAAGGCATCATCTTGTAAAAATAACAAAAATACAGGCAGCTTATTGTGCCCCAGTAATTTATACTTGCTTCAGCTCGTATTCGTACGACTCCATGATCAGGTTTGCCAACAGTTTGCTGCAGGCTTTGTCCACTTTCTCGCGGGCTATAGTTTCATTTTCGGCATCAAGGTGCAGGGTAATGTGTTTGCCAATGCGCACGTTCTCTACCTGGTCCAGGCCAAGGTGCTCCAGGCCAAGCAGCACAGCTTTACCTTGTGGGTCTAACAATTCCGGGCGGGGCATTACATTTATTTCGGCAACGAATTTCATGGTTACGCGGTTTGTTTATTGAAAATAGATAACACTATATATAGCACTATGATGAGTGGTATAGCTGCGAAGTTAAGAAGAGCCAGTAACATAACCGAAAGACCCACGAAAATAAAACGTACAGAATTATCGGCCCAGTTCAGGTTCTTGAATTTTAGTGCAAATAAAGGCAGTTCGGCCACCAGCAAAAACGAAAGGATAAGCGTAGTTACCAGTAATACCAGCTTGTTCAGGATGATCGCAAAAGCCATCAGTTCGCCGCTGGCCAGTATAAGCGGCAACGAAGCCACAAAAATAGCGCAGGCCGGCGTAGGCAATCCTATAAACGATGTGGTCTGACGCGTATCGATGTTAAATTTTGCCAGACGCAGGGCCGAGAAAATTGTGATGATGAAACCAGCAAACGGAACTATAGTTTCCGGCAAAAAAAGGTCGCCTTCCGCACGTTTCAACAGCATAAACATCATCGCGCCAGGCACCACGCCAAACGAGATCACGTCTGCCAGCGAGTCCAGTTGTTTGCCGATTTCAGAGTAAGCGCCCAGTACGCGGGCAACCATCCCATCTAAAAAATCAAAAACGGCAGCCAGTCCAACCAGGTAAGAGGCATACACCAGCTCGTTCTGGAAAATAAAGTACAGCGCCACACAACCCGAAAACAGGTTAAGGCAGGTTATAAAGTTAGGGATGTGTTTCTTCATGAAAGCTATAGTTCGCAGCGGGTGTTACTGCAAAAATGGGTTGTACTTTTTCTCATGCCCAATGGTTGTTTCCGGCCCGTGGCCCGGGTAAACGGTAACCTCATCAGGTAAGGTAAAAAGTTTGGTTCTGATACTGTTTAAAAGTGTTTCGTGGTCGCCGCCCGGCAAATCGGTGCGGCCAATGCTTTCCTGGAACAGCACATCGCCGGCAATCAGGGTCTTATCTTCTTTATGATAGAAAACCACATGGCCCGGCGCATGGCCTGGCGCAAAAATGATCTCCAAAGTAGTGTTACCAAATTTTACCTGTTCGCCTTCTTTTAAATAGGCTGCCGGTAATTGTTCCTCGTAATTGGTAATGCCGTAAACCGGCGCATAAACCGGAATAGCACGCAGTGTTTCCAGGTCTTTTTCGTGTATCTCAAGGGCTACATTATAAGCATTGGCTACAAACTTATTTCCCAGCACGTGGTCTATGTGGCAATGCGTGTTCAGCAGGCGAACCACTTTCAGGCCGTTGTCTTTTATATAGTTCTTTAGCTGCTCTTTTTCGCCGGCATCCGAACAGCCCGGGTCTACAACTACGCACTCGTTGGTGTCGTCGTGCAGCAGGTAAGTGTTCTCGGCAAAGGGGTTAAAGGTAAAGCGTGTAATTTTCATAGGTATAGTTGCGGCCGGAGCCTATAAAATCGGCTTCTAAGTTACAAATTTAACGGGTACATCTCGTAACTTGCCCCCATGATTTATGATTTTATAGTTGTAGGCCACGGCCTGGCAGGCGCCATTTTAGCGGAAACCCTGCGCAGTCGCGGAAATAAAGTATTGGTAATTGATGAACCAAAAGCTAATTCTGCCTCGCGGGTAGCAGCTGGTTTACTGAACCCTGTGGCCGGAAAACGCTTTGCCAAATCGTGGCTCGTGGATATGCTTGTACCTGCTGCCGACGCTTTTTACGATGCCCTGGAAGCGCGTTACGGGAGAGCGTTGTTCTTCCACAAGCCCATCTATAAAATATTCTCAACTATAGAAGAGCAGAACACCTGGATGGCTAAAAGTGCCGACGACACCTGGAACGATTACATTTCTGCTACTCACACGCAAACTATAAACCAGCTTGGCATCGAAGACCCGTTTGGGGGAATCATGATCGAGAAAGGCGGATTTTTGCACGTGTATGACATGCTGGATCTGCTGACGGAAGACCTTTTGCTGCAGGGTTTACTATTGCCGGAGCGGTTCGAGATGGATGAATTGCAGCTAACAGATGAAGGTGTGAAGTATAAAAGTATAGAAGCCAGCCATCTGATCTTTTGCGAAGGCTACCAGGTCATCCACAACCCTTATTTTGCCTGGCTGCCGATGCAACCAACCAAAGGTGAAGTGCTGGAAGTGCAGACCGAACAGAATTTCAGCCCGGAATGCATCTATAACAAAGGCGTTTACGTTGTTCCGGAAGGAGCAGGCCGCTTTATAATCGGGGCAACTTACGACTGGCGAAATCCGGATGAAGAAATAACCGAACCGGCAGCAAGTGAGCTGAGCGGAAAGTTCAGGCAGATTACCAAAAAGGAGTTTGAAGTTACAGGGCATTGGGCTGGTATACGGCCCGCAGTTCGCGACCGAAAACCACTGGCTGGAACGCACCCAATCTATAAGCAACTAAGTGTGTTTAACGGAATGGGTTCGAAAGGCGTATTAATGGCTCCATATCTGTCTCAGCACTTTGCCGATGCACTGGCCGGGCAAACAGAATTAATGCCTGACATACATATTTCGCGATATTTTTCGTTATATTACGACTACATAAAACACCAAAACCTATAGCCCTAAGCGCATGCGTTTTTATACAAGGTTACTTTTGCTGTTTGTTTGCTGCATACTGTCGGGTGCTGCCCTTCAGGCGCAACCTGGCCGCGATCCGTTTGGCAAAAGCCGTATCCAATACAAGAACTTCGACTGGAAACTATACAACACGCAGAACTTTAACCTGTATTTCTATAAAGGCGGCGACCAGACCGCCAAAGATGCCGCCGACTACGCAGAGCGCGAACTCAAGCGCATTACCAGTCTGATTGGGTATTACCCTTACTCCAAAATAACGCTAATACTTTATAATTCTCCTACAGATCTTCGGCAGAGCAATATTGGCTTGTACAGCGACCAGTTCCAGACCGGCGGCGAAACGCTGTTCATGAAAAATAAGCTGGAGTTGGCTTATGATGGTACTAAGACCGACTTTAAGACTGAACTAAGCTACAAACTTACCGAACTGCTGCTGAACGACATGATGTATGGCGGCAGCTTAAAAGAGGCCTTGCAAAGTAGTTACCTGTTGCGTTTGCCGGAGTGGTTTGTAACCGGTGTGGCCGCATATACCGCCGAAGGCTGGAGCCTGGACATGGACAGCCACATCCGCGACCTGTTACTGGAAGGCAACAAACTGCGCCCGGAGCAAGTGCTGATGCGCTACCCGGAGCAAACCGGCCAGTCGGTGTGGAATTATATTGCGGAGCGCTACGGCTACACCTCTATCCAGAACATCCTGAACCTGACACGCATTACCCGCGACGTAGAAATAGGCATAACCAGTAGCCTGAACATTCCTTATAAACGTTTCCTGCAGGATTGGCTTAATTACTACCAGCAAATAAATGCCCGCTCCGACAACCCGTTTGTGTCGATGCCGGATGATAAGAAGCTGTTCGATAAAAATAAACGGTCCCTGCGCTACACCGAGCCTGTTCTCAGCCCCGATGGCAACTACCTGGCTTATGCCGAAAACGACCACGGAAGTTATAAGATCATTGTAAAAGATGTAAAAGGCAAAGGCAGTCGTGTGGTTTGGCGCGGTGGATATAAATCCCTGGATCAGCCGACAGACTATAGCTTGCCTGTGCTGGCATGGCGCAGCAATACGCAACTGGGCTTTATCGAATCGAGGAGAGGAAATATGCAGCTCCGGCAGGTAAATGCTAATAATAAAAGCTCCTTCCTGCCCTTCTACGACGATCTTACAAAACCTGCGGCTACCCTTGAGCAGTTTAGCCAGGTGCGCGACATGAGCTACTCTGAAGACGGCAGCCAACTGGTAGTAAGTGCGGTAGATGGTGGCCAGACCGACCTGTACCTGTTGCAGAGCAGTGGCAAAATGATAGGCCAGCTTACCAACGATATTTACGATGATATCAGCCCTGTTTTTCTGAAGGGTGGGAAAGGCATTGTGTTCAGCTCTAACCGATGGGTGGATTCTACTGGTCGTGTGCAGGAAGCTACTTTCCGGGACGTGGTGGAGAACTATGATATTTTTCTGGTGCAGCAAACAGCGCCGGTAACCGTAACACAACTCACATCCAGTATTGCCAGTGAGCTAAGGCCGCGCGCCACCGCTGATGGTAACTTTGTATTCCTGAGCGAGGAGAATGGTATCAGAAGTCTTTATTCTTATAATCTTGCAACTAACTCGAGCACGGCAGTCTCAAACTTTGTTCAGAACATAGAGGCGTACGATTATAATGCTGTAAACAATACGCTGGCAGTGGCTGCGCAGGACAACGGCCGTGATTTTATTTACCTGATACCAGACTATAGTTTCAAAACACAGGCCACGCTGCCCAAAACAGCCCGGCAGATCATACTCGAGGCCCGCGCCCGTGTGCCTCAAACCACTAGTTCGTCGCGCAAGTTACTTGAAAATGAGACCACCAAAGAGGTAAAGACGGAACGAAAGGAAGGTGAGGTAAACATAGAAAATTATGAATTTGGAGCAGAGCAGGCTAAAACCGATACAACTACTAAAGTAGCAGCGCCTGTTGCCGCAGTACCTAAAGCCAGCACAGCTCCGGAGTTCAAAATAGCCGGGCCACTGGAATATGATACCCGCTTTAGTGTACATGAAATCATCACCTCAGTTTACGCTGATCCGCAGCTTGGTTTTGGTCTGGTAGCAGGTGTAAATATGAGCGACCTGTTCGAGAACCACCACATACGTGGCACTGCTTACCTGCGTACCGACCTCGAAACCAGCCGTGCTTTTGCTGAATATGTAAACCTGAAAAACCGTGTAGACCTGGGCGTGCAGTTCCGCCGGGATGTGCTGGTAAGTTCTGTGCTGGAATCTCCGGGCGCTATAGTTCGCAATGCCCGAAACGAGATCGCGCCGCTGCTGGTGTACCCGCTAAGCTATAGTACCAGTCTTCGGGCGCAGCCGCGTCTGGTAAGTACCCGTTTCACCCAGATCAGCGATTTCTCTACCCCGGATAGTGTAAACAACATGTATGGCGGCAACGTGGAACTGGTGTATGATAACTCGGTGGTTACCGGCGTAAACATGATGGAAGGTACCCGCATGAAGGTTGGTGTCCTGTCGTTGCGCGATTTTGAAAACAGTAATGCCAACTTCAACAAGTTTTATGTAGACCTGCGCCGTTACCAGAAGATCCACCGCGAAATTATACTGGCAGCACGCTTAAGCTATGGCGCTTTCTTCGGTAATTCTCCGAAAAACTACCTGATAGGTGGTATGGATAACTGGCTGTTTGCCGGCGAAGATGATATTACCGAACGAAACGATGTGAACATACAATCGGCACCGGACCTGTTTTACCTGGAATACGCGTTGCCGCTTCGTGGTTTCAACTATAATACCCGCACCGGACATAAACACCTGCTGGCTAATGCCGAGCTGCGCATTCCGGTTATAAAATACCTTTATAATGGTGCTGTTGGCTCCGGTTTCTTCCGTAACCTGCAACTTACCGCTTTTGCCGACGCAGGTTCTGCTTACAATGGCTCTAACCCATTCACCGGAAATAACTCTATTAACACACGTATAGTTGGCGGCCGCACAAGCCCTACGCAGCGTAACCCATTCGAGATAACAGTTATCAACTATCGTAACCCGTTCCTGGTTGGGTATGGTTTGGGTGCCCGTTCTACGCTTTTCGGGGTGTATGGTAAACTTGATGTAGCCTGGAGCGAGGAAGATATGGGCAGCCAGGGACCTAAAGTATACATTACACTGGGTTACGATTTCTAGAAAAGCTCATGAACCGGAAAGCAAAACGCTTTACTGTCGGGGGAGTATTGTTGCTGGGCCTTTTGGCTGCGTGGCTGCACATGGCTGATAAAAATTATGTGTACAAAGCGCTGGTCTACAACTTTGCCGACATAGACGATAACCTGATATTTGACCAACGCACGGTTGATGCCCCGGGCAAAGCACAGCCCTGGCCACAGGCTGCAAACTATAACAAAGTAGTATTTCCTGAAAAGCTGCAGCAATTGCACGAAGAACTGGAATCAGTAGCTTTCCTGGTTATTCACCGCGATTCTATCCTTCACGAGCAGTACTGGGATGGGTATTCAGATGAGTCGCTGAGCAATTCTTTTTCGGTGGCAAAAAGTATTGTTAGCATATTGGTTGGTGCAGCGCTGCGCGATGGTGCCATTAAGACCATAGACCAGCCTGTTGCCGATTTTCTGCCCTCATTTAAAGAAGGGAATAAGAAAAAGATAACTATAAAACACCTGCTGATGATGAGTTCCGGGCTGAACTGGGATGAGTCGTATGCCAACCCGCTTTCTATTACCACCGAAGCCTACTATGGCACCAATCTTAAAAAGGTAATTAAACGGCTGGAAGCTGTAGAAGAACCGGGAAAACAATTCAGCTACAAAAGCGGCGATACACAGATTTTGGGGATGGTGGTAGAAGCTGCGACCGGGAAATCGCTGAGCCGTTACGCCGAAGACAAACTATGGAAACCGCTTGGCGCCGAGCATGACGCTGAGTGGAGCGTTGATAACCCGACCAGTATCGAAAAAGCTTACTGTTGTTTTTTCAGCAACGCCCGCGATTTTGCCCGCATCGGCAAACTATACTTAAATAACGGAATCTGGAACGGCGACACTATAGTTGACCCGGCTTATGTGCGCGAATCAATTACCCCAAATGGCCTCTTCAACGCATCTGGCAAACCTGCCGATTATGGTTACCAGTGGTGGCTGCTTCCCAACTATAAAGGTCAGAACATCTTTTATGCCCGTGGTATACTTGGCCAGTACATCATCGTTATCCCCGAGAAAGATGTTATCATTGTTCGTTTAGGCAAAAAACGCGGCGATCGCATTAATGGCCACCCAATTGAGGTATTGGCTATGATTGATGCGGTGAATGAAGTGGTGGAGTAATATGAGTGTCTGAAGATGAGGTTGTTGGTTGAGTAAAGTTGCATGAAAGTGTACGCGTTGTAAAACAAAAAAAACTGTTCTGCCAGTGGCTGATTTACGATTTGGCCACGGTGGCGGGATGGCTACAAATGGAGTAGCTTTCCTCATGGAGGGAAGGTACAGCATGTTATTCCAAAAGTCTTAACCGGAACTATAGTCGTACGCTAACTCTAGCAAAAGCCAAAAAAGGCCCCACCTGTGCAGCAGGCGGGGCCTTTTGAAATTATGAACTATAAGTGTTGGGATTAGCTATGGTAGTTAT
Organism: Pontibacter pudoricolor; assembly: GCF_010092985.1. Classification (GTDB taxonomy): domain Bacteria; phylum Bacteroidota; class Bacteroidia; order Cytophagales; family Hymenobacteraceae; genus Pontibacter; species Pontibacter pudoricolor. Next base: position 3,902,264 of record NZ_CP048106.1, read on the forward strand.
GCCATGTCCGGTTAGTTATAGTTTGCTGTTAAGGTATTAGTTTGCAGCAGGCAGCTCCCGTTTCATCAAAAAAGCCCGGTCTGTTATCTTTCCATCATCATCTGGAATGAAAGCAACAAACTGCCAACCTTCGGAGGCCATATATTTCAGCACACCCATTGGATTAGTAAATTCCCGTTTTTCGCCAGTCTTATCCATTATATGGTTACTTCGCGCATCGCTATCTCCATAGTTGAGATAAGCAACATAGTTTTTGCGAACAAGAAAGCTCCGGACGCTCACGCTTACATATTCAACGGTTGTAGCTTTTGTGAGCTGAGGTGCAGGCTGCTCCTGCGCCAAAACCAAGGAAAAACTGCCAACTATAAGCAGCAAGAGGGTACAGATTTTTTTCATAATGATAAGTTTATAGTATCAGTATAGGATATGCAATATATAGCAATAGCTGTGCCGAATTACTGAGTGCGTAACTCCTTAATTTATAGTTATGCTTGTAATGGAGAAACTATGCTGGGCTTATGCGTGAAAAATAAAAAGGCCCGGAAGTATAAGTTCCGGGCCTTCTATATAGATTAAAAATTGTCTTAAGCGTTTACCAGATCAAGGATAGATTCGAAAATGGCACGGCCGTCTGTATTTCCTAAATCCGGATCTACGGCGCGTTCCGGGTGTGGCATCATGCCAAATACGTTCTTCTTCTCGTTAGCTACGCCGGCGATGTTCAGTAAACTGCCGTTTATGTTGTAAATATCGTGGGTATCGGCAATGTTGCTGCTGTACTTGAACATAATCTGGTCGTTGTCTTCCAGTCTGCGCAGCGTATCCTTATCGGCATGGTAGCGGCCTTCGCCGTGTGCTACCGGTATTTTATAAGCCTTGTTCAGGTCTAAGTTTCTGGTTGGTAACAGGTTGGTAGTTACCGGCCTGATATAAACATTGTCGCAGATAAACTTCTGATTGGCGTTACGCAGCAGGGCACCAGGCAATAAACCGGCTTCCGTTAAAATCTGGAAACCATTGCAGATACCCATTACATAACCACCTTTGTTGGCATGCTGCACTACTTCCTGCATAATAGGCGAGAAACGCGCTATGGCACCAGAGCGCAGGTAATCACCATAAGAGAAACCACCAGGCAGCAATATAAAGTCACAACCCTGCAGGTCATGGTCTTTGTGCCATAGTTTTACAACTTCCTGCTGCATACCCACGCTTAGGGCATCTACCAGGTCTTGGTCGCAGTTGGACCCCGGGAAAACGACTACACCAAATTTCATAGTTCAAAGGTAAATAAAAATACATTCAACTTACACCTGCTTAACAGCCTTTCGGTAGCTTTTAACTTTCAACTAACGTAAAAACGAAGATTTATAGTTAATTTGCGAGGATAACATTCAATTAGCTTATGTTGCAATCCATGACCGGGTTCGGAAGTGCCCGACTCGACACAGACCAATACTGCATTTCAGTAGAGATAAGATCGTTAAACTCTAAAAGCCTGGACCTGAGTGTACGACTCCCGAGGTTTCTGTCTGATAAAGAATACGAAATCAGGAATATGATGCAAAAGGCGCTGGTGCGTGGCAAAGTAAGTGTGAGTGTGGATTATGTGAAGAACAAGGCCCAGAAAGCTAAAAGCACCATCAATAAAGAGCTACTGCAAACCTATTATAACGAACTGAATGATGCGGCCGATGTCGTTGGCGGGTCAAAAAACGATTTGTTCAGGCTGGCATTGCATATGCCCGATGTGCTGCTGCAGGACCAGGTAGAGGATGCAAGTGGCGATGCCGAATGGGAGCAGGTAGAGCCACTGGTACAGGAAGCATTGGTAAGTATTATAAACTTCCGTAACAACGAAGGGAAAGCGCTTACTACCGAAATCATGTCTTATATAGATAAGATCCGGATTCTGCTGGCCGAAGTAGATAAGCACGACCCTACCCGTATGGAACAGATCCGCAACCGCATTAAAAGCCACATGGCTGAACTGTCTTCATCCGAGCTGTATGACCATAACCGTTTTGAGCAGGAGATGGTGTACTATATGGAGAAACTGGATATTGCCGAAGAAAAAGTACGCCTTGTAAACCACCTGCACTACTTCACCGAAACCGTTTACCTGCCTGAGCCAACTGGTAAAAAGCTTGGCTTCATATCGCAGGAGATAGGCCGGGAGATAAATACGATCGGCTCGAAGGCAAACGATTCAACTATACAGCACCACGTTGTAGAAATGAAGGAAGAACTTGAGAAGATAAAAGAACAGATCAATAACATACTATAAGGTATAGTTAAGATAAAAAAATAGCCGCCTGCTACATTTTTGTGGCAGGCGGCTATTTTTTTAAGTCATCTTGCTGATGCATAACAGGATAGCTGCTTATTTGTGAAATTTATAGCCTCAGGTGTGTAAAAACGAGGTTTCATTATCTGGAACAACAAGGTTAAATCGGTAATCATGTGCTGTATTGTATAGATTTCTGGCTGAAAATAAGTTGGGACTATGGCGGGCTAAGATCAGGCGTCTGTAACTAATTGATTAGGAGAGTTGTATAGCGGAGTATTATTTCCTTTCAATTATTTCTCACTTTAACACCTTGAATTTTATGAAAGTAAATCGTTTACTATTAGTTGGCGCTATGGTAGCAGCCTTTGGTTTCACGTCTTGCCAGCAGGATGAAGAAATAGCAACCCAGGACTCTGTATCTGAAAGCACACTGAACAGAATTGCTGAACTCGGCTTCTACAACAAAAATGTTGAGAAAGTGGAAGGCGGTTATGTAGTGGAAGGCGACATCTTTTTATCAGAATCAGATCTTACTGCTGCCCACAACACCCAGGCGCTTCGCGTTGGCGAGTCTGAGCAGTACCGTACAACTAACCTGGTAAATGCCAGCGGCGGCCGTACAATTACTTTGTCTTTAGATTCAAAATTGCCGGCTTCTTATGGGGCTTCTCTTGATGCTGCAATTGCCCGCTACAACGCCCTGAATCTTACCATTAAAATGGCTCGTGTATCTTCTGGCGGTAACATTAATATTACAGCTGCTCCTAGAAATGCACAGTACCTCGCTTCCGCGGGTTTCCCTTCAGGTGGTAACCCGTATGGTAGTGTTAAAGTAGCTACCCGTTATATTGGCACTGACCCCAATTTAGGTTGGTTCACTACTATTCTTGCACATGAGATCGGTCACTGCATCGGTTTCCGCCACACAGACTATATGGACAGAAGCTATTCTTGTGGTGGTGGCTATGCAAACGAAGGTGCCTCTAACGTAGGTGCTATCCATATTCCTGGTACGCCAACAGGTCCTGATGCAAACTCCTGGATGCTTGCCTGCATTGGTAACGGTCAGAACCGTCCGTTCAATAATAACGACAAAACTGCTCTGACCTACCTATATTAAGCAATAGAGCAACAGCAAACTACCTTAAAACAAACAGAACAGCTCCTGCCTCGCGGTGGGAGCTGTTCTGTTTTAGAGTCCGCACTATAGTTTCGTGCAGAATAGCTCCACACAAGTTGGTAATTATATAAGCAGTCCGGAACTATAGTTAATAAGGCGAGGCAAGTATTAGCAGCGATGCTAATCTTTAAAAGCAAGAAGCGCCTGCATACTTTTAAAAGTATTAGCCTTCTGATACGAAACTGGACATAAACAACGAAAGAGGGATACATATAGTAAAAAGTAGATGTTTTAACGCTGAATATATTGTTAAAATCATACAATTTACAGCAATAGGATATAACCTTTTTAAAGTTGTAAGATCGATGTTGAAACACATTAAAATATTGGTTTAAATGCTTGGAGCGTAATATCCGAATTTCTACATTTCAATTATGTTTAACTTTAACACCTAAAAATTTTTATGAAAGTAAATCGTTTACTTATTGTTGGCGCTATGGTAGCGGCCTTTGGTTTCACATCTTGCCAGCAGGATGAAGAAGTAAAAACTCAGGACACTGTATCTGAAAGCGCACTGAGCAGAATCTCTGAGCTAGGCTTCTACAACAAAAATGTTGAGAAAGTGGAAGGCGGTTATGTAGTGGAAGGCGATATCTTTTTATCGGAAGGTGATCTATCTGCTGCGCACAACACTAAAGCGCTTCGCGTTGGCGAGTCTGAGCAGTACCGTACTACTAACCTGGTAAATACAAATGGCGGTGTTCGTAACATTACGCTATCTATCGACCCAGCTCTTCCTGCTACGTATGTAACAGCTCTGGATGCAGCTATCGCTCGTTACAATGCGCAAGGCTTGAACATTACTATGAGCCGTGTATCTTCTGGTGGTAACATCTACCTTCAGGCAGCTCCTAAGTCAGCTCAGTATCTTGCTTCTGCTGGTTTCCCAACTGCTGCTGGTGATCCGCACAACAACATCAAGATAGCCACCCGTTACATCGGCACTAACCCTAACCAGGCTTGGTTCACTACTATCCTTGCACACGAGATCGGTCACTGCATCGGTTTCCGTCACACTGACTACATGGATCGTTCTTATTCTTGCGGTGGTTCTTACTCTAACGAAGGTGCGTCTACTGTAGGTGCTGTTCACATCCCGGGTACTCCAACTACACAGGATCCAAACTCATGGATGTTGGCTTGTATCGGATCTGGCCAGAACCGTCCGTTCAACGCAAACGACGTTACTGCTCTTAACTACCTATACTAAGCTATAGAGCAAAACCTAACTACACCTTAAAACAACAGCAACAGCTTCTGCCGCAAGGCGGGAGCTGTTGCTGTTTTATAGGGAACTGAATTTATAGATAGTAAGGTTGGGGCTGTAGTTTAAGTTATATTTTCATAGTTGCTGTGGTCCAATCAACCCACGCCCTCAGCGCTATGCTCGCTACCTTCGAATTCTCGTTAGTCTAAGACGGGGAGTTTTTTGGCCACTGCTCCCTATTTTGTCATCCTGAAAGGATCTTGGTTGAAGGAAGATAGGCTATATTGTTAAGGCTATAGTTCTATAGTTGGCATTTTACCCCTTCCCAGCCTTCCCCTAACAACAGGGGAAGGAGTTTGATTTATGCTATAGTCAAGATTGTAGTTCTATAGTTCATATTGCTGGCGCTAGCGTCCCCGCTCGTGACCTACGATGGTATGGAGTCTCTGACTCAACTGGCCCGGCTGGGACAGGCTATGTCTGAACCGGGATTACGTGAGATTTGGAGGATTGTTGGGATAAAGGTGATTGCTATAGTTGATGTTTTCGTTTTATAGTTGTGGTTTTAACCCACCCCTGCCCCTCCGAGGAGGGGAATTTCGGCTATAGTTATTGTTGGCATTATAGTCTTATAGTTACAGACCAAGATCGGACAGGTCGCGACCTGTCCCTACGGAACTATAATCACGATCAAGCAATGCAACTATAGCAGTTCAAACAAACTATAGCTTGTGCTATCGAAAGATTACAGTCTTTGGGTTGAGCGCCTTTGCTTTGTTGCGGTGCCGCCAGGCAACCCGAGGTACGAGGGTAGCAAGAAAGCAGCAGCGCGATGCCCTTATCGAGGGCCCCTACCCCCAAGACGGGGCCTCCCGGCCGTGAGGGCACCAAAGCCAACTATAGAACGATAGGTAAGTAGAGCTCCCAGGATTTGAAGTGGCTATAAAAGAAAAGGCTTGGTTCGAAGAGTAATCTATCAAACTATAGAACCCAGATTTCTCCTGAAGTCGAAATGACGGGTAAGAACTATAGGACACATAAGATCCCTCAGCACAGCATAACACTTATGAAACTAATAGCTACCTGACACTAACGCTGCTAGGTCTTAACAACTTTTGTCTTAAGGAAGGCTTAAATTAATTGAAAAGAAACTATAGAACTAAAACCTTACCCGCTACATAATTACCAGTGTCAGTCTTAAGGCGCAGAATGTACAAACCACTTTTAAGGCCCACAGTAGGTACCTGCTTTATCACACCATACTCTTCAGACTCATAAACAAGCTTTCCTAACTGATCATATAACTGCACGATGGCTACATCGCTGGCGACGGCAACCGATAATATTTCGCCGGATGGTATGGGGTTAGGGTAGGCCTGCACAAAGCCGACATCAGCATAGAGCACTTCTTCCGGCTGACTATAGTAAAACTTATTATCGGCCGTAGTAACTTTTACCCGATACAGGTTCTTGCCCAAAACAGGAGAGGCATCGTGTAATGTATAAGTTAACTGCGTAACAGGGGCTATAGTTTGTACTGTGGTATAGTTGCCCTTAACAAGACGTTCCAGCGTTACAGAAGTAACCTGGTAACGTGTGCTTAGCTCCAGTTGCAAATCCACTGAATCGGTAACGAACTGGTAAGGCAGGAACGTTTTGATATAACAGCCGATGCCCATCTGATTAAAGGCAACCGTTTCGCTGGTCTCGGCCTGGGTGCCATCTATAAAAGGAGCAACGTTTACAAACTCGGGCAAACCTTGCAGTTGATTCTTGTTCAGCAAAGCCAGGGTATCGGCTGTAGCCAGGAGAGGCTCCAGGTGCGTGCTGCCAACCTGGTACAACTGGTATTGTGCCACACTCGGAAGTTCAGCCCAATGCACCATTACCTGGTCGTCGCAGTTATAACCCACTTTTAGTTTTAGCTGTTTGGTCAGTAAAAAATCGCCGGACAGTATAGTTGCACCCGAAGTAGTTAGCCGTAATTGAGCTTTGGATATAACATCAGGAGCGTTCCAATCAAAATAGGAGGTTGCCAGGTCAAGGTTGTCAGCTATCAGTTGCCATTCGGTACTGTTGTGGAGTTTGTATTCCAGCTTGCCTTTTTCGCCCTGTAATGCGTTTTTCCAGCGAATGCGGTTAACACTTTCAGCCTGCAGGCTTACTCCTGTAGTTGGATATACCCATTTAGGACCTGTCTCAAATTCATACACTAAACTATAGTTTTGCGGACCTTGCGGCACATCAAAACCAAAAACATTTACCTGGTAAGCACCGGCAGCTGGCAGGTCTATAGTTACCTGTTCTACATTGTTTAGGTGGTCCTCACGGCGTTTGGCTGGTAATTGTAAAGAGTCCGGATGCGGGAAACTACTTAGTACCCAAGGTTTTAGAATCGCACCGTTTATAGTCGTAAGTGTCAGGTCGAGGTCGTTGATAAGGGCTTTTGCGGCTTCCGGGCTGCCTTCTGTCTCATGCCATACAAGGGTTATCTTTAACTTCTGAGTCCCTGCCGGAACGCTGATAGAATGTTGGGTTGAGGCTTTATCTGCTACTACGCCAACTATAAACCTGTTCTCCTGTATCGTTTTAATAGCGCCAAAGGCATCTGTGTTTCCGAACCCGGTTTCGAAATCAACTTCCGGTCTGCCGGTATCATCAGCACTGTTTATCAAAGCCGCTTTTACAAGTGCAGCGGAGGGCAGGCTGCCATGAATCTCTTTGTAAGCCTGCTGCACCAGCAAGGCCACCCCGGATACGACAGCTGCCGCCTCGGAAGTGCCGCCTTTGCCAAAAGCTACCAGCTCAGGTTTTACACGGCCATCGTAAGCGGGACCTTTAGAGCTAAGTAAACCTACTTTTCCGGTTGGTTCGATAGCGCCTACGCTCAGTGTGTTTTTAGATGTTTTAAATTGCCCGGTAAGGTTAGCAAAGCCGGCCATGCCCGCATAATTGCCCACTGCATCAGCTTTATCGCCGCTGTTGCCCGACGAGAAAACATGCAATAATGTAGGGTTCTGGTAGATTTCGCGATCATAAGCTGCAGATTCCAGGCCATAGTAATTCTCCACGCCAACGCCGTAGGAGTGGTTCTGTACACTGATGCCTTTGCTTAGTAATGCCTGGCTGTTATCCGGGAAAAGCTCCGCAAAGTCAGAATAAGCAAGTCTGGCGTGGTCGGCTATGCCTTTGCCTTTCGGACCTGAGTTACCGGCACCCGCAATAATGGTAGCCATGGTGGTAGCATGCGGCGTAAAGGTATTTCCGAAAGATTCAGGGGAAAGGGCGCGGCCTTTCAGATCGATATCGGTAGGGTTAAAAGCGCCTTCTTTTACCGAAGCTGTCATGTTGCTGCCATTCAGGAGCGGGTATAAACTTCGGATAGCGTAAATGTTGTTAACTGCAAAGTCTGCGTCTTTCAGCTCAATTTCTTCCTTAGCCTGACGGTTGGGCTTATCGATGTAGGTAACTAAACCGGAATTAGCTATCTGCTGCAGCGTTTTTGCAGAAACATGACTGAGGGTGAGTATCTGTGCTGATGGTGTGGTTTGTGTAACGTTTCCGCTATAGTTGTTCTCGGTGAGCCAGGTCAGGAACTGAGCTTTATTTTTAACCTGAACGCGCACTGTTTTACTGCCAGCTTCTTTAATGCTTTGCTCCAGGCCGGGGGCAATCTGTCTCAGGTTGGTAGCTCCTGATTTCAGGGGCGCCTGTTGCTGCGCTGCAACCTGTACACTGCACAGCAATAAGCCAACACATGTAACCCACTGCAGCACATTAAACGGGCAATTCCGACGCTTCTTCACAGGCACTTTGTAAAAACTGTTACAACCAGATCTCTTTCTTAATTTGAGGTATACAATGTAGTTATTGGTAACCAATTTTACAATTTAAAACGGCTGCCAGTGACTACAAACTTAATGTTGCAACAACAGGTTTATACTTTTGTAACTTAATACGTTGCCTGCAATGCTTCGGTAAAATCCGTTATCAGCCTGAATACTTCTTTAAACTTAGTAAGCGGAAGTTGTGCCGCCTGGTCTTCGGTATTGTGGTAAAAAGTTGTTCCGCCAAGCGTGTAAAAGAAAAAAGCAGGAACACCTTTCTCCGAAAAAGGAAAATGATCGGAGTTAGCGGCGCGACCACGCATTTTTATCTGCGGAAGGTAATTCTGCCGCTTGTTTATAGTTTGTAATAATTCAAATTCTTTCGGGTGAATGCTACCATTTACCACCATCATGCCATCGTCGCCGGTGCCCAGCAGGTCCAGGTTAATCAGGAAGCGGATATTCTGAAGCGGGAAAAGTGGGTTATTAGTGTAATGGAACGATCCCAGCAAACCTGCCTCCTCGGCAGCGAAAGCCATAAACGCGATACTATAGGTTGGCCTGTTCTCAGGTTTGCTGTAGTATTCGGCCAGTTCTAACAACATAGTGGTGCCACTGGCATTATCGTTCGCCCCCGGAAAGTAAATGCCTTTGCCTTGCCCGCCCAGGTGGTCGTAATGCGCTGTGTAAACTATAAACGAATCTGGCTGAACCGCACCGGGGATAAAAGCAATTACATTTCGGGTTTGGTGTGCAGGGGTAAACTCTGCCGAGATCTTAAATTTTACCTTCCGTGTTTTTGCCGGCCATGCAGTTTCTTTTACTTCCAGCATGGGTATCGGGGCCGGAGAAGCGGCTACAGTAGTGAGCAGGCTCCTGGGCTGGAGTATGATATGGAGCCTTGCGCTAAGCACTTTCTGCAGGTAGGGTTCCGGCAATTCCCATAGTTGCTTCCTGAATTTCTGAGGATAGACCAGTGCTTTTTTACGGAGGTCATGGGAGAAGAATTTCTGAGCTACGGCGGCATCTGTAAACACAAGGGTATCGAGGCGAACTATAGTTGCTTTTCCTTTACCGCTGGCCGTTTGCGAGCTGGCTACAAAATCAGTTCCGGGTACAAGGGTAGTGCCATCAACTATAAGTTCCGGAGTTTGTGTTACCCGGTTTACGGGCATGGTAAATTCCTGGAAGTAGGAACCAGCTATAGGTTTTAGGCCGGCTGCTTTGTACCTGTCACGGATATAGTTGGCAGCTTTGGCGTCGCCGTCAAAAATATACCCACGGCCATGAAAGTATGGGCTTGCCAATGTATCGAGTGTCTGGCGTACACGCGGCATATCCTGCGCCAGCAACGGCACGGCACTCAGGCAAACTATAAGTATCAGGAGAAATGGCTTCATACCTTAAATATAAAAAGGCTCAGCCAAAGTACAGGTTTATTTTACCAGGTATAGATCCAGCGAAAGACAACTATACCGATCAGGCAACCGATGCTGTTGCTTACAATATCCATCATTTCAGCGCTGCGGCCTGGCACCACGCTAAACTGTAGTATCTCGATGGCAATGCCAAACATCGAACAAATAAATAAGGATACCCGGATGGAGTAATGCTTTAGTTTCGGGAAGGTGTATTGCTTGGTAAGGCCTACGATCATCAGGAAGCACAGCACCGCAAACATGCTGGCATGTGCAAAGGAATCAAAAGAGAAAAGGTCCCAGATGGAAACCGAAGGCATGGAAGATGAGGGCAGCAGCGTGGTAAGTAAAATTACTGCTGCCCACATTATGGTAAAAAAGTTGTAGCGTAGTATCAAACCTTAAAAGGTATGTGTTATTACTGACCTATCAGCTCACGGTAAGCCGCAGCTGTAAGCAGATCATCAACTTCTGCAGTATTCTCTATCGACATTTTAATGATCCAGCCATCGCCATACGGGTCAGAGTTTACAAGCTCAGGGCTGTTTTCCAGTTTGTCGTTAAACTCCTGCACTGTACCGCTTAATGGGCTGAACAGGTCAGATACGGTTTTAACGGCCTCAACAGTACCAAATACATCTTCTCTGCTGATCTGCTTGTCAACTGTATCAATGTCTACATAAACGATATCGCCAAGCTCGCTTTGTGCAAAATCAGTGATGCCAACTATAGCTACATCACCTTCGATGCGTACCCACTCGTGGTCTTTTGTATACTTCAGGTTCTCAGGTAAATTCATTGCTTCTATCTGTTTGTTAATGACTGGCTCAAAAATACGGTGTTTTTTGTAATGCTAAAATTTTATTGCAAACTAACTCTAAGTTGAATACCGCCTTCGGTTACACTGTTCCGGAAAGAGGTCGATATTTTAGGGTCAGATACGGTGCGTAACACATAGAACTGGATGTTTACACGCTCGCTAATCAGGTAATCTATAGTTGGGCGAAGCTGCAACTGCCGCGTTCCGTTCGTGATCTGGTTCTGGCTGCTTTCCACGCCCTGGTCATCGCGGGCAATGGCGCGTTGCACGGTCTGATTATCTCTAACCGAGAAGTCCAGTCGCATGTTTAACTCATTTTCCAAAACTTTGCGCTGCCCGCCAATTCGTATCGGAATACGGAAGTTTGTAGTGGCATAACCCAATCCGATCACATAGTCTTTCACATTGGTTTCGGTTATCTGCGCATTGGTCAGGTTAAGCGACAGGTTACGTTCTACTTTATATTCCAGGCGGCCCGTCAGGTTTGTTTTGGTACGGAAGTTTACGCCCAGCAACGGAGCAAGTCTTTCGGCCACGGTGAGCTGCGTTACAATATAGTAAGGCACTATCTGCCCTAATTCGTTTACCTGCGTCGGGAAGCCGTTTGGCTCTGTCTGGTAGGCCAGCGAAGTAGTAAAGTTGGTTATGTTGTAAGTTGAGTTGTACGCATGCGTTAAGTTTACCTGGCTGAACCACTGCTGGAAGAAAGGCAGGTTAGACAAGCCGTTATAGTCTACGCGCCAGTTTGGTATTGGCAGCCTGCTGAACGGACTTTTCGATTCTGCTTTATAGCCATCTACGCTACGGCCCTGGTAGGCATACAGGAAGGCGTTCATCAACACATCCTGCGAGTTCAGGGTGTAGCCCTCGGTGCCGGCGGCAGGGTTAGCAGCAGCCAGCTTATCCTGTATGGCATAACGGTAACGTATGTAGTTCTCAAATGCTTCCGAAACGCCTGCCTCGCCAGTCTCAAACAAAGTACCCAGCGCCATAAACGACGTACTGAAAGCACCTGTCGTGATCGGGTTCTGGCGCTGTGCCTGGTCACTTAAATTACCAAAGTCGTCAAACTCCTTGCGGTAGAAAACCTCATTTATCTCCGACATATTTCGCGTTACATCTACCTGAATGTTGAAAGCCTTGAACGGCTCCAGGTTGGCGCGTGCTGTAAACGATTCGGTAACTATAGCACTTAGCGGTGTGTTCAGGTATTGGCTGCTGTCGGTATACCAGCCGTTGCGTTCGGCGCGGTTGTATAGTTCGTCCAGGTCGTATTGCTTGCCAACTATAAACGGCAGACCCGGTGCATCAAAGCCTTCTTCAAAACCCAGGAACCTGGTGCTTGGCAGGTAACCCGGCAACATGGTGCCTTTGTTCTGCAGGTAAGTAAAGTTTACAGAGCGGGTCATCATCAGAAACCTGGCTATAGAATTCACCACTTTATTATTCGGTCCTGCTTTGGCAGTTGTGTCGTTGGCAGCACGTACAGGCACCGGGGCCGCAGGCGTGTTGGCGCTCTTCAGGAATTTCACCTTGTTGTATAGTTTAACCAGGTCCAGGCGGCCGTTAACGGTAAATTCTCTGTTATTCTCAGCCGTGTTACCTAATCTAAAGTCAGCATCATTGTTCAGGGCTGTAGAGCCTGCCGTCCAGATATACGTGGTAGAATAGCGGGTCTCAGCGCCGATCCAGTCTACCAGCGGGAATTTATCGAGCGGCAGTTTATAGTTGGCAGCAATGGTCTGGTTAAAGTTAGTGGTTCGTCCGCCACGGCTCAGGTTCTTCCAGATGATATCATTCTTGTATTGTAGCGAGTCTATTTCATTGTTAATGCGGTCGTCCGGCTCGTCTACCACAGCGCGGTTAGTAGCCGTATAGTCCAGCGACAGGTTTTTACTGATATCCCACTTCATGTCATAGATCCTGTTGAAGTAGAAATACTTCTGGAACGTAGGCTCGATGCCGCGGGTAGTGGTAAGTCCGCTAACAGGGTCGCGGCGCTGCAGGAACGTTTCGTTATAACGGCGGTCCAGGTCAGCACGGAAGGCAAAACTGTTTGGCAGCGGCGTAAAGTTCAGGTCTTTGATCAGGCGCAGGTACGGCGACTTCAGTGCCTGGCTTTTCTCGAACGGTGCATAGTTCCTGGCTGTGGTATTGTTGTAGGTATAAGCAATGCCACCGGTATAGGTCTTCGTAAAATCGCGGTCCGTTTCAATGTCAGTAAACAGGCGCTCGGCGTACGCATAGCTCAGCGAGATATTCTCGATATCATAAGGTCGTACTTTGTCGTTCGGGTCGGTGCGCTCTTTTCTAACGTTCAGTAAACTAAAGCTTTTCCGGGTTTCGCGGGTAGTTACTTCTTTCCGGTATTCATCACGGGCATCTTTCGATTCAAACCTGGACAGGGATTCCTCCAGAGGAACGTCTTTATCAAGCGGGTCAAACTGTGGTTCGCTGTTCAGGGTACCATACTGCACGGATACCGGTATCTTAATGCCCGATTTTTCAGGAAGGAATTTATCAGCAACTATGTTGGCGCTTACATCAAACAGGGCAGTGTTCTCGCGGGCACGCTGCGCTATTTTCTGCTGTAATCCCCCGAAACCTACGGTAGTATAAGCACCTGTAGCCGTAACGTTAGCAAAGTCGGCAAGCTTTGTATTAACCCTTGCATTGGCCGCCCAGCCCGAACTGTTCTTAAAGTCAGTTACACGCAGTTCATCTACCCACATACACAACGAATGCGGTCTGGCATCAGCACCCGGTTTTGTCGGGTTTCGCATACCGATCATGACGCCCTGTACTTCGCTAAAATCAGGGTTACCAACTATACGGATGATCTTACCATTGCCGAGCTGTACTTCGTAAGGTATCGTTTTATTGTAGCCGGCAATACGGTTACGGGCCACTTTCGCGTTTACCAGCTCTTCCAGCGAGATGTCGACCATGTTCTCCTGCGGCCAGATCTCGTTGGTGGTAGAGCTTCCCTGCGGGGTTATAGTTAGCGGTACTACATACTCATAGTAGTTCTGTGTAAAGTCTGTGCCTAATCGTACAAACGCCTGTACATCGCCACTTTGCGTATTAGGGTCCTGTGTCTGGGCATGTATATACATTTTCAGGCGCTTATAGATCAGCATGTCAATCGACACGTTCTTATAAACTGCCTTCGAGAACGAATCTTTCAGATCTTCCACGCACAACTGCAGCGATTGCTCATTCTGGCGGCGGTTGTTTGTGGATGCATAGTCACGAAGTCGCTCGATGCCTGGTGGTACTCTGTAAGGGATAATACCTGCGCTTGCTTCGCCATTCTCTTCAATATTAACTGTTGAGATCGTGAAAGAGCGGGCATCGTCGGTACAGGTTAAGCAAGGACGCCCTTCGGTTATTGGCTGCTGGAAGGCACGCCACTGGTTGGCCACGAACTGGAACTGTACCATACGCAACACCACCGGGTCCTGGAACTGGGTCATGTACATACGCATAAACCGGATAGACTTAAAGCCACTGATGTTGCCTACATTACCTGTAGGGCGACGCACCGGTATCCGGAACTGGTACCACGACACCTCATCGCCGTTTCTTGTCTGCGTTACCTGGTCTACTATATAGTTCTGTCCTACATTCAATTGGCCAGGCTGCAGGTTTATCTTGTATTCGTAGTACTGCTCCACGTCGCTGATCACGTTATCGCGGTTCAGGTCCTCTTTATCCGGGAACGCATAGTTGGCAAACCGGCTGTTCTCGGGTGAGTTGCCATCCATGCCGTTATAGTTCTTGTAACGGGCCAGTACACCAGCGTTCTGCTGATCGTAAACAGGGTCAAGGTGGTGCAGGAAGTTGTCAGCCGACGGGTCGTCAACAACTATCTGTGGAGGCGTGCCCGGTATCTGGCTCAGGAAAGAGGTTCTGAAATAATCTGCTTCAGCGGCATCGTTTAAACCATCCAGACCAACATCCTGGAACTGGCGGCCTCCCGGTATACCTGTAAAGGCATCGGTCAGGAACTGTTGTGTGGTAATGCGGCCCCATATAGTTGAAGTTACATTTTGCAGGCTGTTGGCTGAAGTCGGCAGGCCGTTCTCAAAAGCATACTGGTTGTCGCGCAGAATATCTTCGGATATGCTACCTAAGTTAAGTACCAGCTCACCACCAGTATTATTCGCGATAGGGTTGCCCTGCGCATCCTTACGGCCATATTGCCCTGTAATGAAGGGGTCCATCAGCCAGAACTCGATGTATTCAATGTTGGCGTTGTCAAAGTCAGTATCGAAGGTTATTTCACGGCTGATACCGCCCCAGTTGTTACGCGGGTCACCGGATAGCAGCCCTTGCGATGTTAAGCCTGGGTTATAGTTGTACTGTCCGCGTTCGCGTGGGTAATAGGCCAGGTCAAAGGTGTACTCAAAGCTGTTGGATACTTCCGGGTCGCGGTTTGGAAATACTTCGTTACGGCTGATACCACGCACATAATGGTTCTTCAGCTCTTCATCGGTAATGTTGTCAGGTTTCAGGCCGTCGGCATCGCGGTAAAAGATCTGATCTATAGTGTACCAGGCCAGTTTTGCGCGGTTGTAACTATAGGCAAGGCCTTCGCCAGGCACAAGCGGGGCAGGAGTGGAGGCAAGCCGCCAGCCGTTATTGCTGAATCCGCCCAAACTATAAGGCGTCTCTGCTCCTTCAAAATCATCTATGTAAGAAGTGCCGTCTTCGTTGGCCGGTGACTTGGTAGCGGCCGGTACCAGCTGCGCAAATTCTCCACTGAAGGTAATGCTGGAGGGCGCTTTGGTTTGCAGTAACGGCAGTGCATCGGTCATCTTGGTTAAGAACCTGGATTCTTTCTGCAGGTTGATATCCAGACCGTAAATGGTGTTGTTGCTTGGCTCATCGCCGATGCTCACGCGGTTAATGTAGGGCTGCTCGCTCAGGTGTAATACGGTAGCACCCAGGTTAATGTCATCTGTCAGGCGGTAATCGAAGCGGGCTCCTAACAGGGCGCGTGGCTGTATGTTCAGCAGTTCAGCTTTCTCATAGGTTACACGCAGGTCGCTGGCCGAGCTAATGTAGCTTGGGTTCAATATTTTGATGCGGCCAAGATCATAGAAGACCTGGTAATCGGTACCTTCCGTTAAGCGCGTGCCACCAGAGTAAACGGCTACCGAGCCTTCCGCAATTCTGAAACCGGGAAGCGTAATCTCATCTGCCGAAGTAGCCTGTAAACGGCCTGTTAAAAAGAACTTGGCTTTGGAGTTGTTTTGCTGCGCATCGGTCTGTGTCTGGTTGTATAATTCTTCAAACACGTATTTTTCGGCCAGTTCCGGGTCGCCTTGTAGCTTATCGCGCAGGTAATCGCCGAAAGGCTCCACTTCCGGGAAGTAGATGCGTCCGGTTTCAGGATCAATCGTAATGCCTGGTAAAAAGTCGAAGTTACCGTCGTTTGGTCTGTCGTTGTTGGTGTTAACGTTATCCAGGTTAAAGACTTCTACCAACGGCACACCCTGTATCGGGCTCTGGTCTGTAAGCGCAGAAATATCAACACCGGTCTGGTCATCTTTGTAAACTATACGCAACTGGAAATTTTCGCGGTTCACCTGTGTCGCATCCAAACTATAGACGTTCTTCATCATCAGGTCCCAGGTCGGGTATTCTAACGACGGGTTGGTCGCCTTCAGCAACTTCATATGGATCACGTCCTGGTCCTGCAGGTTCTGGTAATCCTCCATCAGTTCACCTACCTTATAGGTCTTGCCGTTGTAGGTATACTCAAAAGCTACGCCAAGTACCTGGTCCGGTAAAAGGGCCGTGTTAAGCGAGATGTAACCGAGCTGCGGATTGAATTTATACTCCCTTGGATCCAGCCTGCGGGCACGCACGTGTTCAAAATCCACACCTTTCTGCAGACCCTGCCCCCGTAAAAATTCATCTATCTGACCATTGCTGCGGTTATTGGCTACAACACTATACAGTGAGTTTACTGCATTGCTGGCCGGGGCTGTAGTGATACGCTCAAACTGGTTGCGGAAGGGGTCTGGCTCGCCTAAGTCCATGTAGGCTACCATGTTGCGCAGGTTCTCGGTTGAGCGGTTGTTGTTGGTTACATATAGTTCCAGCCTTCGGATAACAATACCTGAGTTTACCAACGGCAGGTTAGCC
Organism: Pontibacter pudoricolor; assembly: GCF_010092985.1. GTDB lineage: Bacteria > Bacteroidota > Bacteroidia > Cytophagales > Hymenobacteraceae > Pontibacter > Pontibacter pudoricolor. Next base: position 3,919,162 of record NZ_CP048106.1, read on the forward strand.
AACGACTTGTCGTAGCGGTCCCGGAAAAAGTGAGACAGGAAATAATGGCGGTCTTTGTCGTACTGGTCGATCCGGATCTCGAACGGCTGGTTCTGGGCTCCGTTCTGAATGATCACTTCGTCGTTGCGCCCACGCACGTTAGAGGCAATGGCTGTAACGCCCAGGCGACCAAACTGTAGTTGTGTTTTTACCCCGAAAAGGTTTTGTGCGCCCGTTATCAGGGAGTTGTTGAGCGGAAGGCTTACGTTACCAGCTTCCACTTTTCTTATGATCTCTTCTTCGTAGCCGGTATAGTCCAGCTTCATGTTGTTCTCGAAGTCGAAGTTGGCGTTGTTGTCCCAGTTAAAGTTAATGGCCAGTTTTTCACCTACCTTACCAACTAAGTTTAAAGAGATGTTCTGGTCAAATTCGAAGTCGCCGGTGCGTTGCTGGCGGAGCGGTATAGTTGGGTTCTGGTTACGGTTAAAACGGGCGCCAAATTTAAGCGAGATGTTACCGTTCGGCTGGATATCTACAAAGTTACCACCAAAAATGCGGTCGAAAACCGGGCTGATGTAGATTTTAGGTACTAACCTGCGGCTGCTTGTCAGGTCTTCGCCATCTAAGCCACCGGATTTGGTTCGCCAGTAATCGCGTATCGCCTGCCGCTGCTGTAGCTCCGAAAACTGCTTCAGCGTCATCGATGAGGGCGCACGATACTGAATGCTGTCGCCTATCGTTTCGTTGATGTTGTAAAGTTGCAGGCTATCGTCGTACTCTACGTTTAGCTTAATATTGCCGGGCTGGCCAAGGAGCAGGGGAGAAGAGAACTGCTGCGAACTGAAAGGATTGCTACGCCTGTCGGATGGGGTAAAAGTCGGGCGTCGGCTGGGAATATAGCCAGTGTCCTGTTTAATGGTATCCTGTGAAAGTAAAGTTGTGATATTGCTATAGTTATGCCAGCCGGGAGAACGCAACGCTTCCGCCTGCGACCACCAGGCCAGCATAGTTATAGTAACAACCGATGCAAGGAACAGGTTGCTCTGTTTACTTTTCCAGATCAAACGGGTATAATTCTAAGACGATTTTAACGCAAATTTTATAAGCTCTTCTACACTCAGGTTGCTGCCTTCGCGTTTAATAATAGAGTCAAGGGTTTTCTCTGCTACATTTTTGGCAAAGCCTAAGGTAACTAATGCTGATAACGCTTCGGCTCTATTTGTATTGTGTGCCACTCCTGCAGGCGATAGGCCCGCGTCTGATAGCAACACTTCCTTCTTCATTTTATCTTTTAACTCCAGTATAATGCGCTGGGCAGTTTTGGCTCCAATGCCTTTCACATGCTGTATCGTACGCACATCTTCCCGAACTATAGCCTGCTGCACTTCCTCAACCGATAACGATGATAAGATCATCAGACCTGTGTTGGGCCCTACCCCTGAAATAGAGATCAGGTGCAGAAAAGTTTCTTTCTCGGCAGCGGTCATAAAACCATACAAGGTATGGGCATCTTCCTTGATGTGCAGGTAAGTATGCAACCGGCAACGTTCGCCATCTGGCAAAGCAGAATAAGTCCCTAAGGATATCTTGATCTGATACCCTATCCCACCTACGTCAATAATAACATAGGTGGGATCTTTATAGGTTAACTTGCCATCGATATAGGCTATCATCTATATATGTTTGTTGTTATAGTTCTGTGCATCTACGACAGCAATGGCTACCATGTTTACAATTTCTCTGATAGAACTGCCAAGTTGCAGAATATGAACAGGTTTACGCATACCCATCAGTACCGGGCCAATGGCTTCGGCACCACCAATCTCCTGTAATAACTTATAAGCAATGTTGCCGGCAGTTAGCGTCGGGAACACCAGTGTGTTGGCTCCTTTTTCTGCTAACGTGCTGAAAGGATAATGTTCGCGTAACAGGTTGCGGTTAAGGGCAGTGTTGGCCTGCATTTCGCCATCAATCAACAGGTCCGGGTAGCGCTGCTTTGCTTTACGAACTGCCTCAGATCCTTTGTTAGGAATATCGCCCTGCACCGAGCCAAAGTTAGAGTACGACAATACTGCCATACGTGGCTCAGTATCAAAGAACTTGACAGTACGGGCAGTCAGACCAATAATATCTACCAGCTCATCGGCAGTCGGGTTAATGTTTACCGTGGTATCAGCAAAAAAGTAAGGCTCCTTTTTGTTCAGGATGATGTACATACCTGCTACTTTGTTCACGCCTTCTTCTACACCAATTACCTGAATGGCCGGCAGTATAGTTCTGGAGTAATCGCGGGTAAGGCCGGAAATTAAGGCATCTACTTCGCCGGTTTCCAGCATCAGGCTACCAAAGTAAATTCTGTCGCGAACCAGACGGCGGCAGTCGAATAAGGTCAGGCCTTTGCGCTGACGCTTTTTGTAAAGTATCTGGGCAAACTCCTCACGCTTGGCATCTTCTTCAAACGGGTCAATGATGGTGACACCCTGCAGATCGATGTGGTTTTCGTGAATGATTTCCTGAATTCGTACCCGGTTACCTAATAGTATAGGCTCAGCAATTAACTGTTCTTTAACTGTTTGGGCTGCCTTCAGGATTTTATAGTTGTCTGCTTCTGCAAACAGTACACGCTTCGGATCTTTTTTGGCCTGGTTGTTAATGCGGGTCATTAACTTCTGGTCAATGCCAATGCGCTCCTGTAGTTCCTGCTCGTAACCTTCCCAATCCGTAATCGGGTATTTGGCTACTCCGCTCTCCATGGCTGCCTTGGCCACTGCCGGCGAAACTGTAGTTATCAGGCGTGGGTCCAGTGGTTTAGGTATCAGGTAAAATCTGCCGAAAGAGATCGTGTTATCGCCATACGCTTTATGTACGATGTCCGGAACAGGTTCTTTTGCCAGTTTAGCCAGCGCATGTACGGCTGCCAGTTTCATTTCTTCGTTGATCTCAGTTGCACGAACATCCAGTGCCCCTCTGAAAATGTAAGGGAAACCAAGCACGTTATTTACCTGGTTCGGATGGTCGGAGCGGCCGGTTGCCATAATCAGGTCTTCGCGGGTGGACATCGCCACATCATAAGGTATTTCCGGGTCAGGGTTAGCCAGTGCAAAAATGATCGGGTTAGGAGCCATCAGCTTTACAAAGTCCGGGTTCAGTACGTTACCAGCGGACAAGCCAACAAACACATCGGCATCGCGCATGGCATCTTCCAGGGTGTTTATCTTACGCAGCGTTACAAACTGGGCTCTGTAAATATCCAGGTCGTTACGTTCCGGACGGATGATGCCTCCTTTATCGAACATCACGATGTTATCCATCTTTACACCCAGGGCTACATAAAGCTTGGCACAGGCAATAGCGGCAGCACCTGCTCCGTTTACGACCATTTTTATCTCACCTATCTTTTTACCGGCAAGTTCCAGTGCATTTAAAAGCGCTGCAGAAGAGATAATGGCTGTGCCGTGCTGGTCGTCGTGCATGAGCGGAATATTCATCTGCTCTTTCAGGGCGTTCTCTATCTTAAAGCTTTCAGGAGCCTTAATGTCTTCCAAGTTAATGCCGCCAAACGTAGGCTCCAGCGACTTTACAATGCGAACAAACTCGGCAGGGTCGGTACAATCTATTTCAATGTCAAATACATCAATACCTGCAAATTTTTTGAAAAGTACACCTTTCCCTTCCATTACCGGCTTTGATGCATCCGGGCCGATATTGCCGAGGCCAAGCACAGCAGTACCATTCGAAATAACACCTACCAGGTTACCTTTGGCAGTATATTTATAAACATTCTCTTTATCAGCGGCTATTTCTTTGCAGGGCTCGGCAACGCCGGGCGAGTAAGCGAGGGCCAGGTCGTGCTGGGTGCTTACCATCTTAGTTGGTATTACTTCAATCTTGCCAGGTTTACCCTCCATGTGGTAGTTCAGGGCATCCTGCTTGTTAACTTTAATCATAGGTAATCGAATTTTATGGGTAGAGGCAAGGGGCCTCTGTTATGTCTGTTGCCTGTAAAAAGCCAATTTGATAAGAATTTGTTGCTTATCAAAAAAACCGGAGCCAAAGATACGGGTATGTATGTTAAAACACATTGATTCTAACTGTAATATAATAAAAACAGCACCTTCCGGCGAGGAAGGTGCTGTTACTTTATAGTTACTAAAAGTTAGCCAAGTATAAGTTTCTGGCCGGGCTTTATCTGGTTCGACTTTAATTTGTTCAGTTTCTTTATCTGCTCTACACTGATGCCGTTATACTTCTGAGAGATGGTCCATAATGTATCGCCGGGCTGTACCTGGTGCACGACCTCCTGTTGCTTCTCAGAAATTTTAAGTGCTGGCTTAGCAGCTTTTTTAGCAACTATAGGTTTGGCTTCTGCTTCTTCGGCAGGAGAGACCATGGCTATAGCTTCTGTCGTTTTTGGCTGATAAACCGTTAGTTTCTGGTTCGCCATTATCGTTGACTTACGCAGGTTATTCCAGTCCTTCAGTTGCTCTACCGTTACATTATGCTTTGTAGCTATAGATGAAAGGTTATCGCCACGCTGTACGGTATAGAATTTCTTTTCTGTGGTATCGGTTTGTGTGGTAGCAGCAGGGGCCGGAGTTGCAGATGCTAATAACACAGGTGCCTGAGCCGGCTCACGTTCCTGTACAGGTTTTGGCTCCGGAGCAACAGGTGAAGCAGCGGCTATCATGCAGCTAAGGTCAGCAGCGGATGCAATAAGCTGTGAGCGCTCGGCTGGTACGCGCAGTTTATAGTTGCGGGTGCTGGCCGGCAATACATTCTTTTTGATCTCCGGGTTTAAGGCAAGCAGGGTTTTTGTGTCAACGTGCAGTTCTTCTGCCAGCTTCTCCAGGTCTATGGCCTGGTTTATAGTTATGGTTTCAACGTCATGCGCATACAGTACCGAATCTGTAAAGATATTGTGCTGCGGCGCATAGTTCATGGTATAGATCACGGCCGTCATGGACGGGACATAGCTGCGCGTTTCTTTTGGCAGGTAGGGGAAGATCTCCCAGAATGTTTTCTTGCCACCGCCAGCTCTGCGAATGGCTTTGTTTACGTTACCCGGTCCGCAGTTGTAAGCAGCCATGGCAAGTTCCCAGTCGCCATAGGTTTTGTGCAGGCGCTTCAGGAAACGGCAGGCAGCATCAGTTGCTTTCTCCGGATCCATGCGCTCATCTATATAGTTGTTCTGATCCAGGCCGTACTCTTTACCGGTTACCGGAATAAACTGCCATAAACCAACAGCCTTTGCCCAAGAAGCCGCCTTCGGGTTAAGCCCCGACTCAACTATAGCCAGGTACTTCATCTCTTCGGGCATATCATACTTTTTAAGGTATTTTTCGAAAAGCGGGAAGTACACATTCTGGCGCGAAAGCATCGTACGGCTGTACTTGCGGTTGCGAATGGTAAAGTAATCAATAAAATTTCTTACAAACGGGTTGAATGTAAGCGGTATCTCAGACTCAATACAACTCAAACGGTCCTGTATTACCTCGTTAGGCTCGTTGGGGATATACTCTGCCAGCAACGCCAGTTCTTCCGGCGAAAGCTCAGCAGTGTCGCCCAACGCCAGTAAGGTGTCGTTTATAGTTTGGAAATCATATTTGAAGCTGGTTGGTGCGGCAAGGGCGTAGTTTGCCCAGATGCCGCCAACTATAGCCGCAACTACGGTAAAGAGTTTAGAATACGTCATTTTTATTTATGCTTCAACGGGAATCTTATCCAGTATGTAATTCGAGAAAGCCAGCAAAGCTGCCTCATCGAATGAGCGGGTCATTAATTGTAACCCGATGGAAAGGCCGTTGGTGTCGCGGCTAACCGGAAGTGATATTGCCGGAACACCAGCCAAAGAAGCTTGCACTGTAAAAATATCAGCCAGATACATCGCTAACGGATTAGCTGTATTCTCCCCGATTTTAAAGGCTGTGGTCGGAGCTGTAGGCAATATAAGGAAATCATATTTCTGAAGCAACTCATCGGTCTTCTCCTTTATCAGCCTTCTAACTTTCTGAGCCTTTGTGTAATAAGCATCATAATAGTCGGCGCTCAGCACAAAGGTGCCCAGCATAATACGGCGCTGCACTTCTTTGCCAAACCCTTCGGATCTGGTTTTTTTGTACAACGATGTAAGGTCAGAGATATTGGGACTGCGGTAGCCATATTTTACACCGTCGTAGCGCCCCAGGTTGGAACTGGCTTCGGCAGTAGTTAAAATATAATAGGTCGGTACCATGTAATCCAGATATGGGAACTCTACGGCTTCCACTTCATGCCCTTCCGTTACTAGAAGATCTTTTACGCCAAGTATGGCATCTCTTACTTCCGTGTCAAGGCCTTCGCTCTCGAAGCAGTCGCGGATGTAACCGATCTTGTACTTTTTATCAGACTGCAGCAGCGTGCTATAGTTTGGAACCGGCTGATGGCTGGCAGTGCTGTCGAACTCATCTGGTCCGGCCATTACTTCCAGTAACAGGGCAGCATCTTCTACACTTTTAGTAAACAAACCGATCTGGTCGAAAGAAGAAGCATAAGCGATAAGGCCGTAGCGCGAAATGCGGGAATACGTAGGCTTTAACCCAACCACTCCGCAGAACGAAGCAGGCTGGCGCACAGACCCACCTGTATCGGAACCGATAGCAGCAAGGCACATATCGGCCTGTACCGAAACAGCGGAACCGCCTGAAGAACCACCCGGAACCCGGGTAGTATCATCGGCGTTAAGTACAGGTCCGAAAGATGAATTCTCGTTTGAGGCTCCCATGGCAAACTCATCGCAGTTCTGGCGGCCTATAATAATAGCATCCTCAGCTATGAGGCGCTCTAAGGCAGTAGCAGTATACAATGATTTAAACCCGTTCAGAATCTGGCTCGAAGCCTGCAGACTATGGCCCTGGTAAGCAATCACGTCTTTTACGCCAATCACCATACCGGCCAGTTTACCGGCAGTGCCGTTGGCCAGTTTCTGGTCAACTATAGCTGCCTGTGCAAGGGCTTCTTCTTCAAAAACTTCTAAAAAGGCATTCAGCGACGCTTTTTCCTTAATGTTCTGAAGGTAATGCGTTACTAATTGGTTGCACGTTATCTGCCCGTTGGCAATATCTGTGCGTATGTCGCGTAGGGAGTTGTATGGTCTCAAACTTTCTTAGGTTTGTCGTCGTCCTCTATGGAACGTTCCAGCTCGTGTTTGATTTCGTTGGTAGCATCTTTAAACTCACGGATACCACGACCAAGGCCGCGGGCCATACCCGGAATCTTATCAGCTCCAAACAGTAGTAAGATAGCCATCATAATGACCATCATCTCTCCTCCTCCCAGGTCTCCCAGGAAGAGTAGAATGGCTGCTAAGTTCATAACTTAACGGTTAAATAAAATTACTTCTGTGCTGGCTCGTCTTTTATAGAACCTTCCACATCATTTTTGATCTCTTTCGTAGCATCCTTAAACTCACGGATACCCTTTCCAAGGCCACGCGCTAATTCAGGAATACGCTTTGCACCGAAGAACAAAAGGATGGCAAGCATGATCAGGACGATTTCAGTGCCGCCCAGACTTCCTAAAAAGCAGAAAACAGTTGTAATACTCATAGTATTATGATTTAAAGGTAAATTCTCACAAAATTAAAGTTTATATTTTAAATAAACTCACAACACAGCAGATTAGTTTATTATGACTCGTGTTTGTTCCGCTAACCAGCTTTTTATAGTTTCGGACAGGAGGAAAAAAATATTTTTAAAAAAATATTCAGAGCCTTTATTGACCTATTATCAGCGGGTTACTGAAATGTTTTTCCCATTATGGTAAAATATTTTCCGTATTTGGGAATCTTTATATTTGGCTATTCGTATATTTCTATTGCTATTCAATCAGTTAGCCTGTTTTAATATTTCTGGCATCGGAATTGAAATGTAAATTAACGTATAGAGGCACTTACTCCGTGCAGCCGTGAAAATCGTTCCGGTTTTACTTCATGCGTCTCACTTTCAGGCATTTTTGAAGAAGAAGATGGCAGGCAGATTTGCAGAAGTATAGGGTAAGTTGTATCTTCGTATGGTATTTCTGGCAGTTTTAAGATTTATCTTATCTCGGCTTAGATATATAAAATTAAGTTTGTTTTCATAGCTTGGAAAGGCACCCTGCTTTGTAGGGTGTTTTTTTATTTTAGGGCAATCCTGTTTCTAACTATAGCTCTAAACAAAAGCCCCAACTATAGTTTATAGTTGGGGCTTTTGTTATTACAGGTGCCTTTTACTTCGGGCTGATCCAGGATTGCGGGTTAAGTGTTTCACTGTTTTTCCAGACCTGGAACTGCAGCTCAGTAGTGCCATCCGAATCGGTATAAACAGTTCCAACGCTTTGCTTCAGCTTTACAGTCTGGCCGGTTTGTACGCTCACGGTTTTTAGCTTGGCATATACGGTAAAGTACTCCCCGTGCTGTACCATCACAATGTTGTTCATGCCGGGCACGCTGGCTACTGTAACTACCTTGCCCTCAAAAATTGCCCGGGCTGTCGCTCCCTGCGATGTCTGGATATCGATACCTCGGTTTTCTACCACCACGCCTTTAAGCACCGGGTGGTTATGGCGGCCAAACCTTTCCGAAACAAAACCACGCTCTACCGGCCAGGCCAGCCTGCCTTTGTTGCCTGCAAAAGAAGATGAAATAAGCGCCGTTTCCGGGGTAAGCGTTACTTTATTGCTGCCACTGGTCTTGTTGCCTGCTGCCCGCGCTGCTCTGGCTGCCCGCGCAATCTCTTCGCGCACAATATCAGCGATCAGGTTATCGAGCTTTTTAACGGCTTGCTGGCGTTGCGCCACTTCGCGCTGCAGGTTTTGCTCCTGCTTGCCCAAGCGGCTTATTACGCTGTCCTGTTGCGATTTAAGGTTTTGCAGGTTCTTGGTTTCAGTGAGCTGTATGGTAAGCAGGTTTTTCTTCTCGCGTTTCTTTTGCTCCAGTATCGTTAACTGCCCGGTTAAAACGGCCTGTACTTTATTTATCTGTTCTACCTGTTTCTGGCGAGCTTCAGAATACTGGTTTAAATAGCGCATACGCATCACCAACTGGTTAAAAGACTCGGCTGCAAACAGGAACATCAGTTTGTTATAGTTGCTCGATGATTTGGATGCCGCATAGATCATATCGGCATATTCAGCTTTCAGTTTTTCGAGGTCAGCTTGCAGTGAGCCAACTATACCTTCGGTTTCCTGAACATCAGACTCTATATAATTTATTTCGCGGGAGATATTGGTGATAACCCCTTTCTGTACGGTTATTTTTTCTTTGATAGCGTTCAGCTGCCCAATGCTGGCTTCCTTCTGTGCTTTGGTCTGCTTCAGAATTCTGTTTGCTTCTCTAATACGGTTGAGGTTTTCCTTCTTTTCCCGCTCCAGTTGTGCCTTCGATTTTTGTTTCTGCGCATCGGCAGCGAAAGGCGTTGCAACTATAAGCAAGAGAAGGATTAATTTGTAAAGGGCCTTCATGAACTATAGGATTCTCTGAATTTACAAATATGGTAAAACTATGGGGCAAGTACCAACTGCCCCGGCAATTTATTAACCTATAGTTTTTTGTAGTCTGCAGGAACCGATAAAGGGAAGTCCAGAATTTCGTTGGTAGTGGTTACTTTGCTGTGGTTTAATGTAAAAGTTGCCGGCTGCCCGGACTTAAGCGCCTCGGCTACTAGCTCATATGCAAAAGCCACCTGACCTACCTGCTGGAAGTTGTTATATTTTACGGTTATGGTATTATCGGTCTGCTGGTCTTTTACGTTCAGCTGCTGCAATTTCTGGTTTGTGCGGCCTATAAAATAATCGAAGAGCAGGTTAGTGCGTAGTTGCTGTATATGTTGCAGCTGCTCGGCTTCCATTATTTTTTCCTGGCCCTGCGGCTGGTAGTTGCCTAAAAGTATGGCCTGCAGCACATCATAGTTCATGTCTACTTTAAACTTCTCGCTCAGGTAACTATAGTCTGTAGCCAGGTATTCTTTATGCAAACGGTTGATCATGAAAACGGAATCCTGGGTTACTTTTAGGCGGGCCGCTTCTATGCCCAGACCAGGCTGCACCGAGAGCCAGATAACACTGTCTTTTTTAATGCGAAGGGAATAGCCGGAAGAAACGGACTCGCCGGTTTCCTCTAGTTTAAGCTGTCCTTTGGCAGTCAGGTAATTAAATTCGATATTCTGTACGGATACGCGGCCAACCGTTTCTGTAACAGTTTCGGCGGCGGCAGGCACTACTTCTTTTTTGCAACCGGTCAGTATTAAAATGCTTACCAGTCCATACAGAAGGGTCTTATTCATAAAGCTTTTTGTCTTTTATCTTTTTATCGATGAAGGCGGAGGCTTCGCCTTTTAATTTGGCGCGCTGCCACTGGGCAATGGCTTCTTCTTTTTTGCCAAGCTTAAACAATACATCTCCGTAATGCTCTACTATAGTTGCATCATCTGATAAGGCAATGGCCTGTTCCAGGTATTTTAATGCTTCCTTGTAATCCCCGGCTTTGTACAGCACCCAGGCGTAGGTATCGAGGTAGGTCGGGTTGTTCGGGAATTTAGTAACCAGGCGCGAAGCCATTTCTTTTGCTTTAGGCAGGTTCTCGTTTCGCAGCGATAAAAAGTAACTATAGTTGTTCAGAACATGCTCGTTGTTAGCATCATGCTCCAGCACCGCTTCATACGATTCGTCTGATTTTTTATAGTCTTTCAGGGAGTTATAACCATCGCCCAGCTGCATGTTAAACTGTGCCACCAGTTCCGGCTCAGCAAGCGACAATCGTTTGCCATGCTCCAGCGATTTCACCGCTTTGTCGTAGCTCTTTTCTATCAGGTGGCCGGTGCCGTTATAAAACCAGAAAATCGCCTGGTTCGGGAATAGCTCCAGTGCCTCTTCAGAGTGTTTTACCATTGCTGCCGATTCGTTCAGTTCTGCATCCAGCAACACAATCTGTTGCCAGATCTTAAAATGAGAATCGTCGAGCTTTACGGCCTTGATATAGTTGTTACGGGCATCGGCCTTTTTGCCAACTATAGTTTGCAGGTCGCCGGCCACGGCATAAGCTTTCGCTTCTTCAGGATGGCTCTGTATCGTTAAGTCCACCAGTTCCAGCGACACATCTTCAATTTCGCGGTTTGGTAACTGGCGAATCAGGTCAACTAAGATGCGTACTTTGGTATCAATATCCAGTTCGGGGCTGGCAAAGGCTTGTTTAACTTCTTTTTCAGATTGCTCTCGGTCTCCTTTCTGGCGATGCAGGTCTGAGAGCATCAGGTGTGCGTAGGGGTTATTGGGCTCCATGCGCAAGGCCTTCTGCAGGGTACCTATAGCTTTGTCGGTTTGCTGGTTGGCGTTGTATAATTCGGCCTGCGCTAGGAAATAGCGCACATCGCTTGGGCTGTTTGCTAATAATTTTTCGCCCTCTTCAATCGCTTTCGGTACATTTTTCTGGCGAAGATAGATCTGCTGACGGTTAACGCTGAGCTGCTCCATCGGGCCAAACTGTTTCTCTATGCGATCATAGGTCTTTAAAGCATCGCTGTATTTTGCCTGCGATAAATAAAGATCAGCCAGCTGGAAAAGGTATTGGTCCGAGTTCGGAACGTTGCGCATCAGGTCGTTGTAGGCCTGGGCAGCTTCGGTAAATTGTTTCTGCTCGGTGTATAGTTGGGCAAGCAGTAAATAGTAATAGGCGTTTTTGGGCTCTTTAACTATAGCGGCCTGTGCAAAAGGGGTGGCTGCTTTCGGGTTTTTGAGCACCATGTAAGTTTCAGCGAGCTTATAGTTTATAGCCGCATTATTGGGCGTTAAGGTATAAGCTTTCTGAAAAAGCTGGAGGGCTTTGTCATAGTCCTCCAGCATAAAAAATTTCACTCCGTCCAGAAATAACGTCTCGCTTATCTGCTGCTCCTGCTCAGAAGGGGCCACCGGGGCCGGAACCTCTGCGGCAGTTGCCTTCTGTGCTTTGCCTCTTTTTTTGCCCAGTTGGGCATTGGCAGCACCGGTCGCCATAAAAGCGAAGCAGCACGTAGCCAGAACGATGTTTCTGAACTTGGTTATCATGTTAATCCTATTCTAAAAGCGTATTGTAGTCGCCAAGGCTCAGGTCCGACTGGCTTCTTTCGTAGGAAACAAAATTGCCTAGCATTGAGTTTGTTATGTTCCCGTTTTTGATCGAAGTATTCTCCTGTACGATGGAGTTGCTTACGATAGAATTAGTTAAACTGCTGTTGTTACCGATAGAGGCATGCGGTCCCACTACAGAATTTTCTATCACTACATTCTCTCCAATATATACCGGCGGAATAACCACAGCGTTAACCAGTTTAGCCGACGAAGCTACCAGGCCCTGCTCATTCTTTATATACTCTAAATAGCGCTGATTAGTATAAACAGTTGCGTTTTTATTTCCACAATCCAGCCATTCAGAAATTACAGCAGGCACAAACGCAGTACCCTTGTTCTTCATGTTTTCCAGGGCGTTGGTCAGCTGGTACTCGCCTTTGTCCATGATGTTGTTATCCAGCAGGTGCTGTAGTTCGCTGCGCAGGTACGCGCCATCTCTGAAGTAATAGATACCAATGATTGCCATATCAGAAACGAACTCCTGCGGCTTCTCAACGAAATCAGTGATCTGGCCATCCTGGTTTAGCTTTACAACGCCAAACGGACGAGGGTCTTCTACGCGCTGTACCCAGATGGTGCCATCTGCATTTGTATCCAGCTTAAAATCTGCTTTAAACAGTGTATCAGCAAAGGCAACCACTACTTTCCCATCCAGGGAATCTTTCGCGCACATAATGGCGTGGGCTGTTCCGAGCGCTTCCTCCTGGTAAACTATAGTTCCTTTGGCACCTATTTTAGTCGCTATCTCTTTCAGGTCGTTTTCAACAGCTTCTCCAAAATGACCGATAATAAAGGCTACTTCCTCTATGGGCTCGTGGCAAACTTTAGCAATATCCTCCACCAAACGCTGAACGATTGGTTTGCCTGCAATTGGTATAAGTGGTTTAGGTACAGTAAGCGTATGTGGGCGCATGCGTTTGCCCATGCCTGCCATCGGTATAATTATCCTCATAGCTATTTCTTTATAGTTTCTTGTTAAATTATATTGAGTACCACAGCTGTTGAGCTATGGTCTTTGTTTCGTTATTAGTTGTTCATTATCCGTTGATCGAGCTCCTGTAAAGTGTAAAGTTGCATGCGATTAACGAATAACGATTATCGATCAACGATTCTACTTCGTTCCTGTGCTGCCATATCCACCTGCGCCGCGTTCCGTATCAGATAAGGCTTCGGTTTCCTGCCAGGCTACGCGCTCGTATCTGGCTACTACCATCTGGGCTACGCGCTCGCCGTCTTCTACCACAAAATCCTGGTCCGAGAGGTTTACGAGCAGTACTTTTATTTCGCCACGGTAATCCGCATCTATAGTTCCCGGTGTGTTAACGATAGAAATGCCGTGTTTGTATGCCAGTCCGCTTCTCGGGCGAATTTGTGCTTCATGTCCTTCCGGTAATTCTATAAACAAGCCCGTAGGTATAAGGGCGCGTTGCAGCGGCTTTAACGTAACAGGTGCCTCCAGGTTGGCGCGCAGGTCCATGCCAGCCGAATGCTCGGTCTGGTAATGTGGCAACGCATGCTTGGATTGATTAATGACGTTAACCGCCAGGTTCTTGTTGTTCATCTTTCGTAAAGCTTATAGTTTAAGCAGGCGACGGCGCTCGAATAGCCAGATGATAGCTAAAAATGCCATGCATATAGCTAAATGAAAGGCGTGTCGTGCCCACCAGTTCTCAATATCAATAACTATAGTTACCCACACAAAGGCAGCAGCCAGCAGAATATAACCGGCCATTGTTTTAACAGGGTAAGGAATAGGGTAGTGACGGTTGCCCAGCAGGTAACTGGCCAGCGCCATGCTAAAGTAACAAACCAATGTAGCAATAGCCGAGCCCATATAACCCAACACCGGTATCAGCAAAAGGTTGCCAACTATAGTTAAAGCAGCACCGCCAAAGCTGATGTAAGTGCCATACTTTGTTTTATCGGTAAGCTTAAACCACACCGACAGGTTATAGTATACGCCCAGGAAAAGGTTCGCCAAAAGCAGAACAGGTACAACCATCAGGCCTTCGCGGTATTCCGGACTACGAAGCAACAAAGCAAAGTCTTCCAGGTTTGCAGAAATAAATAGGAATATAAAAGAGCAGGCTATTACAAACCATTTCATGACCAGGGCAAAGGTCTGCGGCGAATTCTTGTCGTTTGATTGTGAGAAAAAGAATGGCTCTGCTGCGTAACGGAACGCCTGTATAGCCAACGACATAAAAATCGATAGTTTATAACACGCACTATAAACCCCAACGGCAGCCATACTTGATGTATTGGGGTAAAAGTTATCCGGTAGAATGCGTTCTAGCAAAATCCTGTCTATTACCTCGTTTACCATACCGGCTAACCCCATAAACAGCAAAGGGTAGGCGTAGTACAGCATCGGGCGCAACACTTCCAGGTTAAAATTGAAACGCCATTTGCTCAGTTCGCGCCAAAGTAAGGGTAGTTGCAGCGCGTTCGCAATAAGGTTTATCAGGAAAATGTAGCCAATGCCAAAAGCAGGATTGTAAATTTTGCTCACAAGCGGCTGAAATTCTTGCAGGTACTTCCCGTAATAAATGTCGCGGCAAAGCACTAGGAAAAACATGTTCGCTCCTACCGTTATCAATATGTTTACCAGCTTAATAGATGCAAACTTTACAGCTTTATTTTCAAGCCGGAGTAGCGCAAACGGAATCGCAACTATAGCATCTATGGCCAGAATTATAGCTAGCCAGATAACATACTGAGGTTTATCAGGGATACCGACAAAGCTGGCAATAGCGCTGGAAGCCAGTATAATTATACCTGACAGCGTTAGACTGGAAAGTATAATTAACGTGAGGACTTGGTTGTAAAGGGCTTTTTTGTCGGCGTCAGGTTTATTGGCGAAACGGAAATAGGCCGTTTCCATGCCGTACGTGTACACAATGTTGAAAAAACCGACAAATGCATACAGATAAGACACAACGCCGTATTCTTCCCGTGCAAATACAAGTGTATAGATCGGGACAAGCAAGTAATTAAGTACCCGCCCAACTATACTACTTAAACCATAGGCAGCCGTTTGCCCGACCAATTTCTTGGCTATACTCATGTTACGTTATTAGGTCGGGAGGGAATAAAACTATAGGCCTCTGAAAGCTGGCTTGCGTTTTTCAAGAAAGGCGTTGGTTCCTTCAATAAAGTCTTCGGATGCGCAGCAACGGGCAAAAGAGTTCGCCTCCGTCTGGAAACCGTTCTCTTCTTTATCAAACACGGCATTTACGCACTCTATCACTAGCCCGATAGCCAGTGGTGCTTTGCCCATTATTTTCTGAAGAATAGCCTCGCAGGTAGTAAAAAGTTCTTCCGGAGCTACCACGTGGTTTACAAGGCCAAGCGCTTTTGCTTCTTCTGCCGTGATCATGTCTCCGGTCATCATCAGCTCCATGGCTTTGCCTCTTCCAATAAGCAGTGGCAAACGCTGGGTTCCGCCATAGCCTGGTATCAATCCTAAATTAACTTCCGGCTGGCCGAATTTTGCACTGGTTGTAGCTACGCGCATGTGGCAGGCCATGGCCAGTTCGCAACCACCACCCAGCGCAAAACCATTTACAGCAGCAATTACAGGCTTGTTGCACTGCTCTATCATACTGAAGATTTCCTGGCCACGCTCAGCAAAGTTACGGGCATTTACCTCGCTCAGTTCTGCAATTTCAGCTATGTCGGCGCCAGCTACAAAGGCTTTGGCACCTGCACCTGTTATGATCACACCTTTTATAGTTGCATCATCATAAACTTGCTGCATGGCTGCTTTAATTTCCCGTACAGTGTCTATATTCAGCGCATTCATCTTATCAGCCCTGTTTATAGTTATTGTCAGGATGCCTTCCTGTAAGTTCAGCAGCAGGTTTTCGTAAGTATCCATAGTTAATTCCAGCTCTTTTTAAATTTCTTTGTTTAAACCACAAATATAGTGATTTGATTTAATTTAACGGACTTGCAACCGCCAAGTATACGGCACAGCTATAAGCGGGTCTGGATACGGAGCAAAAAGCATTTTTATACTATATTTGAGCTTTCCGATCTTTATTAAAACAGAAATGGGGTTTCTTACTGAGTTTAAAAAGTTTGCAGTAAAAGGAAATGTGATAGACCTTGCCGTGGGTGTGGTAATAGGTGCAGCCTTTGGCGGTATCACAAAATCGTTGGTTGATGATGTGATTATGCCTCCGCTTGGCCTTATTATTAGTCAGGTAGATTTTAGTGCCCTTAAACTGGTTTTAAAGGATGCCGTAATTGAGAACGGAAAAGAGATTGCCCCGGCTGTAGCCATTAACTATGGCTTGTTCCTGCAATCGGTCGTAAATTTCCTGATAATTGCGTTCGCCATTTTTTTGCTGGTACGTACTATTAACCGCCTCCGCGAAAAAGAGGCCGCAGCCCCCGCACCGCCTGCCAATAAAGAAGAAGTATTGCTCACCGAAATACGCGATATCCTTAAGAAGCAGTCCGATGCTTAAATGGCTGCGTGTTGTTACACCCTAAACTATAATCATGCATAAATCTTTACTTTCAAGTATTGTCAGCCTTCTTATTATCATTTCTTTTAGCACACCTGCTTTTGCCCAGGAAACCTTAACCGACTCAGCGGCCACTACCCACCAGGACTGGGACTTTGGCGGGACCGGCACCATAAATTTCAGCCAGGTGAGCCTTACCAACTGGGCGGCCGGCGGCCAGAGCTCCATTTCAGTGTTAGGGATAACCAATGTTTTCGGCAACTATAAAAAAGGAAAAAACACCTGGAACAATACCCTGGATATAACTTACGGAACTGTAAAACTGGAAAACCAGCGCGTGCGCAAAAGCGATGACAAACTGGAGCTGAACCTGAAGTACGGCCGGGCCGCCTCAACTGACTGGTTTTATACAGCGCAGATGAATTTCAGGAGCCAGCTAACGCCAACCTATACTAACACCCGCGATACATTACTGTCTGATTTCCTGTCACCGGCATTTGTACTTGCTTCCCTGGGTATGGACTATAAGCCAAACGACAAACTATCTGTTTTCATATCGCCGTTAACCGGTAAGTTTACAATTGTTAAAGATCAGGAATTAGCTGACCAGGGTGCTTTTGGCGTTGAGAAAGCCGCTACAAATGCGTTTGGTGACCCTATTATTGGCACTGGCGAAAACTTCAGGAGGGAGTTTGGTGGATTTGTGAATGTGCGCTATAAGCATGAGATACTACAGAATGTGATCTTCCAATCCAAGATAGACCTTTTCTCCAATTACCTGCACAACCCTACAAACCTGGATATTAACTGGGAAAACCTGGTTGATTTTAAAGTGAACAGTTTTTTATCGGCCAGTCTTTTTGTGCACATGGTATACGACGACGACATTCTTATTAACATAGATGATAATGATGATGGCGTTACAGATGCGCGCGGACCACGTGTTCAGGTAAAGCAGAGCCTGGGTATCGGGCTTACTTATAAATTTGACTGAGCGAACTTTTGTGTATTTTTTTGCTGTTGCTAAATAAAAAATATATAACTTTTAGATTCGGCAGCGTTATACCTAAACGATTAATACCCTTGCAGCATGAAAAAACTACTTCTTTCGATATTTTGCCTCAGCTTTTTATTTGTACTGTCAGAGGCTTCAGCACAATCTGCTCCCAATACCATGGGGTCAAGTTCTAAGGACGAATTCTGGGGAACGAATAAAACGCAGACTAAAGGTGCATCAACAGATGAAGTAGGGCAGCGGGCCTCTGGTCTGGACAAGCGCTTTAACGACTATGAGACTAAGAATGGTAGAAAATCAACTTTTGATAAGAAGCGCATCAAGAACAGCAAGAAGATGAAAGCCATTCTTAAGAAGGAAAAGGAAATGCATAAGAAGCACCGCCGCGATAAGCGCATGCTTGCCCGCAACAGACGATAATTTTTTTATCTATATCTTATAAAAAGAGAAAGCCCCTGGAAATTTCCAGGGGCTTTCTCTTTTTATGTTTAAAGCTGTACTTATAGTGTACGCTTCACTTCTTTCTCTACGTACGCTTCGATGATGTCACCTACCTGTATGTCGTTATAGTTCTTCAGGCTGATACCGCACTCAAAGCCTTGTCTCACCTCAGACACATCGTCTTTGAAACGCTTCAGAGCCAAGATCTCGCCATCCAGTACAACGATACCATCACGTACCAGGCGTACCTTGTTATTACGCTGTATATTACCATCTGTAACCATACAACCTGCAATAGTACCCACCTTCGTGATTCTGAACACATCACGCACTTCTGCGTTACCAGTGATCTCCTCTTTCAGGGTAGGAGCAAGCATACCTTCCATGGCATCCTTCACTTCGTTTATCGCATCGTATATGATAGAGTACAGACGCACATCGATCTGTTCCTGTTCTGCCAGTTTACGCGCATTTTGTGATGGACGAACCTGGAAGCCGATGATGATCGCATCAGATGCAGATGCCAGCAACACATCAGACTCAGAAATGGCACCTACTCCTTTGTTGATAATGCTTACCTGAACCTCAGGCGTAGATAATTTCAGTAAAGAGTCAGAAAGTGCTTCAACCGAACCATCCACGTCACCTTTTACTATTACGTTCAGCTCTTTGAAAGTACCGATCGCCAGACGACGTCCGATCTCATCCAGTGTAATGTGTTTACGGGTACGTAAGCTTTGCTCACGCTGTACCTGCGAACGGTTCGATGCAATTTCGCGGGCCTCACGTTCAGATTCCATTACCAGGAATTTATCACCTGCCTGCGGAGCTCCATCAAGACCCAGCAACTGTACCGGGGTAGATGGACCTGCTTCTTTCATTTTACGGCCACGGTGGTCGGTCATTGCTTTTACTCTACCATAGTGCGAGCCTGCCAATACAATATCACCTACTTTTAAGGTACCTGTCTGTACAAGCATAGTTGCTACATAACCACGGCCTTTGTCTAGAGCAGCTTCAATTACTGTACCTACTGCGTTTCTGTTCTTGTTGGCTTTGAGTTCAAGTAATTCTGCTTCCAGCAATACCTTTTCCAGCAGGTCGTTTATACCCTGACCGGTTTTAGCAGATACTTCCTGAGACTGGTATTTACCGCCCCATTCTTCTACCAATATGTTCAGTTGCGCTAACTCTTCACGAACTTTGTCAGGGTTAGCAGCCGGCTTATCTATTTTGTTAAGTGCGATGATAATTGGTACACCGGCAGCCTGCGCGTGGTTGATCGCTTCTTTTGTCTGAGGCATCACCGAGTCATCGGCAGCTACCACAATAATAACAACGTCGGTTACTTTTGCACCACGGGCACGCATCGCTGTAAAGGCTTCGTGACCAGGTGTATCCAGGAACGTAACTGTACGGCCACTTTCGGTTTTTACCTTATAAGCACCAATGTGCTGGGTTATACCACCAGCCTCACCAGCTGTTACATTCGCATCACGGATATAGTCAAGAAGGGATGTTTTACCGTGGTCAACGTGACCCATGATCGTAACGATCGGAGCACGTTCTTCCAGATCCTCTTCTGTGTCGTCTGCCATGTGCTCCAGTGCCTGCTCGTCTTCACTTGTAATGAAGTCGATTGCATATCCGAACTCATCAGCAATAATGGTTATCGCTTCAGCGTCCAGTCGCTGGTTAATTGAAACGAACATACCAAGCTGCATACACACCTTAATAACGTCGTTCACGCTCACGTTCATCAGCGAGGCAAGGTCGTTTGCAGATACGAATTCAGTTACGCGCAGTGTCTTGGACTCTGCCGCTTCCATCATTCTGCGTTCTTCCGTAGCATCAGCTATAGCCGAACGTTTCTCACGACGATACTTGGCACGGTTACCACCGCCACTCTTACCACCACTAAGTTTGGCAAGTGTAGCTTTGATCTGCTCCTGGATTTCCTTATCCGTCACCTCAGCCTTTTCAGGACGTGGCGTAAACGGAGTACGCTGCTGGTTTCTGCCACCGCCCTGAGGTCGTGGTCCGCCGTGATGCGGTGCGCCACCACCCTGAGGTCGTCCGCCACCTGCCGGGGTAACAGGACGCTGTTGCTGGTTCTGGCCACCCTGCTGTTGGTTTGGCTGTTGGCCACCACCTTCAGTTGGTACTATAATGCGCTTGCGCTTTTTCTTTTTGCCGCCCTTCCTATCATCTGAGGAAGCTACAGGTTTAGTGCCTTTTCTGCGTGAGCTGTCTGGTAATTCGATCTTGCCCAGTACAGTAAGGCCTTTTAACTGATCGGCTTTTGCTGTAATTGTTTCTATTGGTTCTTGTTCTTGTTCCGAAGGTTTTCCGGTTGCAGCTGGCGTTGGCTCAGGTGCTTTGGTTTCTGCTGCAGGCTTCACAGGGGCAGCAGGTGTTGGTGTTGCAGGTGCCGCAGGTTTTTCAGCAACAGGAGGAGCCGGTTGCGCTGGCGCTGTCGTTGCTGGTTTTTCAGCTGCGGGAGCTGGCTTTTCAACTGGTTTTACAGGGGCAGCAGGTTTTTCTTCTGGTGCCGGAGCTGCTGGTTTTTCTGTCACTGGCGCCGGGGCCGGGGCTGGTTTCTCAGCAGCTGGTGCAGGGGCAGGAGCTGCTGGTACCGGTGCTGGCTTTGGAGCCTGCTTTGGTACCGGGTTTCCTTTTGCATCCAGTTCTATCTTGCCTAATACTTTTATACCTGGCAATTTAGGTTCCGGAGCAGGTGCTGGCGCAGCTGGTGCTGGAGCCGGGGCTTCAGGTGCTTTTGGTTCAGCTGTTTCACCTTTTGGCTGGTGCACCGTCTTTATAAAGATCTCCTGCTCAGGTTCTGCAGTTTTCTTTACTTCGTGATGGTGGCCTTCTGATTCTACAACCTGGTTTGATTGTGGTTTCTTGCCTATATTCAGTTCTTCCGCCTCTATTTTGTCTTTCATAGAGGATGCGAACTCTTTAGCCAGCATACTGAACTGCTCTGCCGTGATTTTGGTAGTGGGTCTGTTTTCCACGTCAAAACCTTTAGCAGAGAGGTAGTCCACAATGGTAGATGTACCAATGTTCAAAGTAGTTGCAACCTGTTTAAGCCTCCTTGTTTGTTCTTCTGCCATTTTGTTCTAATATGCTGTCTTTTATTCTTAATGTAAATTACTAGTTGCCTGTAAGCAGGTAATGCGGTATGCCCCTCCGGTAATTTCTTTCAAAATTAAGCGAATGGGGCACAACGTACAACTATTGATTGTCTTCTTCTTCCAACTCTTCGCGCAGGATAGCCAGCACGTTGTCGATGGTCTCTTCTTCCAGCTCTGTTCTGCGCAGCAGGTCTTCTTTCGTAACTGCCAGCACACTCTTCGCTGTATCCAGACCGATGCGGCGTAATTCTGCAATTACCCAGTCTTCGATCTCATCTGTAAATTCTTCCAGGCTGATGTCTTCTTCGTATACTTCAGACTCTCTGAATACGTCAATTTCCATATCAACCAAACGGCTGGCAAGCTTAATGTTCTGGCCACCTTTACCTATCGCTAACGATACCTGGTCAGGCTTAAGGAACACAGACACTCTGCCGTTTTCCTGGTCTATTTTCATGCTGGTGATCTTAGCCGGGCTAAGTGCACGCTGAATGTATAGTTCCAGGTTGTCGGTATAGTTAATTACGTCAATGTTTTCGTTCTCAAGCTCACGTACAATACTATGTATACGTGAACCTTTCATACCTACGCAGGCACCAACCGGGTCAATACGGTCATCAAAAGATTCTACGGCTACTTTAGCACGCTCGCCCGGCTCACGAACTATTTTTTTGATCGCGATCAGGCCATCGAATATTTCCGGTACTTCGTTCTCAAATAAACGCTCCAGGAATGCAGGAGATGTACGTGAAAGGATGATCTTTGGATTACCGTTCACGATCTCAACGCGCTGAACAACAGCACGCACCACATCGCCTTTACGGTAACGGTCTTTCGGTATCTGTTCGTTCTTCGGTATCAGCAGTTCGTTCTCTTCCTGATCCAGTAACAACACTTCGCGGTTCCATACCTGGTACACTTCACCGGATATGATCTCGCCTACAAGGTCTTTGTACTTCTGGAACAGTAATTCCTTTTCCATGTCTTTGATGCGCTGGATCAGCGTCTGGCGGGCTGTAAGTACAGCGCGGCGACCAAAGTCTTCCAGTTGTATCTCTTCTGATACTTCTTCACCAACCTCAAAGTCAGGCTCTATCTTCTGTGCATCCGATAAGGCGATCTTATCATGATCCCAGATGTCCTCAGAATTGTCGTCCACGATTTCGCGGTTGCGCCAGATCTCCAGGTCACCTTTTTCCACGTTCAGGATGATATCAAAGTTCTCGTCGGTGCCCCACTTTTTACGGATCATGGTGCGGAATACGTCCTCCAGGATACGCATCATGGTCGGGCGGTCTATGTTCTTGAATTTCGCGAATTCAGCGAACGACTCGATCAGGACTGAACTGTTCATTATCTTTTTATTTAAATGATATTACAACATTTGCTTTTACAATCTCCCCGAAAGGTATTTGCACAGGCTCATACGTTGCCTTTTTGCCTTTTTGTTTTATTTCTTCCGTAAGGTTTATTCCTGTCTCGGTTACTTCTTCCAGTTTGCCGGTTTTCTCAGTGCCGTCCTGTAGCTTCAGTTTCAGGTTACGACCAATATTACGGGTAAACTGTTTCGGCTGTGTCAGCGGAAAGTCTACACCCGGCGAACTTACTTCAATCGTATAGCTCAATTCTTCACCATACTTTTCTTCAATCTTCTTGCTGATACGGCGGCTTAGCGTAGCACACTGGTCTATTGTAATTCCCTGCCCTCCATCGGCCAGCACAGTTACTTTAGGGCGAACCGCTGAATCTGAAACGGTTACATCAACCAGAAACAGGTCGTTATCGGGAAGACTTGCTTCCGCCATCTCGCGTATGGTTGTTGCGCTTAGTACCATTGTTTACAAGTATAAGAAATAAAGAAGGGGACTTCGTGTCCCCTCATCTCCTGCGAAATAATTTCACAAATTTACAACAAAAACATTATATATACAATACAGTCCGCTATTGGGTGTATTAATTTATAGTTTCCGGCTATGTTATGAAGGTGTAACTATATAAACGGGTAGTAACCGGGTTGTTGCAGCCGGGGTAGATGTTGAATAGGTAACAATCGTGATTTTATTATAGTTCTGAGGCTGTTGTTTAAGTTGAAATTTGGTGTCGGCGCTATGTCATTTTCTGGTTCGGGCATAGTATACATCGAACGTTTCTTTGTATGTTTGTTTCGTGTCAGGTACATTCAAAAAAATTAGGCGCCGTTTGTGGCTCATTCTAAACATTCTGGTCGTGTTCTGGGTGTTACTGGGTGTATTGTGCCTGCGGGTACCGCCACACGAGTTCTGGCCGGCGGCTTTTATTGCTTTGTCGTTACCGGGCGCGCTTATCCTTAATGTGCTTTTCCTGTTCTACTGGCTTATAAAGCGGTCGTGGTTTGTAGTGCTGCCGCTGCTGGTAATTATATTGGGCTGGGGATATTATAATCGTCTGGTGGCATTCAACTTTAACACTGAAGAGCCTGAAGGCGCCAAAACTCTACAAGTGCTCAGTTTTAATGTGCACGTTTTTAATGCTTATACTGATAAAGATGGTGTAGAACGCGAGGCATCGAGCGAGATGATAGACTGGGTAGCCACGCATCCCGCCGATGTGTATTGCCTGCAGGAATTTTATAGTAACCGGGGATCCGATACTTATAATACTGTAAGCCGCATTGGTAACCGCTACGATAAGTTTCGTTATTTTTCTGTGTCGTTTGTAGACCGTAATAAGGCTGATATCGGGATCGTGATCTTTACGCGTTACCCTATAGTTGATAAAGGCGTGATCCGGTTCGGAGAGTCGAACCATAACCGCGCCATCTGGGCAGATATTAACGTGAAAGGTGATACGGTACGCATTTATACCGCGCATTTGCAGTCGATGAGTATCAAGTCGCAGGACATAGAAAATACCTATTCAGCCATTGGCGACGAGGCAAGCTTTAAGAAAGAAGGCCGTAACTTGGCGCGTCGCCTGAAGAAAGGATTTATAGCCCGCGGACACCAGGTAGAAAAATTGCTGGAGCATATCAACGAATCGCCACACCCGGTTATAGTTTGCGGAGACTTTAACGATATGCCATCGAGTTACACTTATAACGAGCTAGCCCGAAATTTGCAGAACGCTTTTGTGGAAGCCGGCAGCGGCGTAGGAGCTACGTATAACGGACCATTGCCTTTTTTACGCATCGATAACCAGTTTTACAGCGAAGGGCTACGGGCCTACGACTTTACAACACATTACGAGATGGGCTTATCTGATCACTTCCCGATTTCGGCCAAATATGTGTTGGAAGAGGAGTAGTGTTAGGACTTGGAAGGCAATCTTTTTAATTTTGAACTATAAACCGGCCACTACAGGCTGATAAACTATAAAGTGCGGCGCCGCTGGTGCCTATACTTATATTATGCAACAGAAACTGAATCTCTATAATACGCTTACACGCAAGAAGGAAGTATTTGAACCACTGCACGCTCCGTTTGTGGGCATGTACCTGTGCGGACCAACTGTTTACGGCGAGCCACATTTAGGCCACGCCCGTAGCGCGGTTACCTTCGATGTACTGTACCGCTATCTAAAATACCTGAAGTATAAAGTGCGTTTTGTGCGCAACATTACTGACGTTGGCCATTTGCAGAATGATGCTGACGAAGGCGAAGATAAGATCCAGAAAATAGCCAAAGCGCAGCAGGTAGAGCCTATGGAGGTGGTGCAGCACTATACCAATGTGTATCACCGTGACCTCGAAAAACTGAACACGCTTTCTCCGGATATCGAGCCACGGGCATCGGGCCACATCATCGAGCAGATAGAGATGATAAAGGAAATTCTGGAAAATGGCTTTGCTTACGAAGTGAACGGATCAGTTTACTTTGATGTGCCGGCTTATAACAAGGATCATAACTATGGCAAGTTGTCAGGCAGAATTATAGAGGACCTGCTGAGCAACACCCGCGAAACAGAAGGACACGACGAAAAGCGCTCTCCCCTGGATTTTGCCCTCTGGAAAAAAGCTTCTCCGTCGCACATCATGCGCTGGCCTTCGCCGTGGAGCGATGGTTTCCCGGGATGGCATCTGGAGTGCTCGGCTATGAGCCGGAAATACCTGGGCGAGAACTTTGATATACACGGCGGTGGCCTGGATCTGATGTTCCCGCACCACGAATGCGAGATAGCACAAAGCCAGGCGAGTCATAGCCATTCGGACGCTGCCAAATACTGGGTGCATAACAACATGATCACCGTGAACGGGCAGAAGATGGGGAAATCGCTGGGTAACTTTATTAACCTGAGCGAGCTGTTCAGCGGCAACCAAGAGATGCTGGAACAGGCTTATAGCCCAATGACGATCCGCTTCTTTATTCTGCAAGCACACTACAGGAGCACCTTAGACTTTAGCAACGAAGCATTGCAGGCAGCGCGCAAAGGTTACACCAAGCTGATGAATGGACTGCGCGTGCTGGATAAAATGCAGTACCCGGAAGAGGCTGCCACTCCTGACGAGAAGCTAAACGAAGAACTGCTGAAGCTGACTGAAGATTGCTTCCGTGGCCTGGACGATGACATGAACACCGCGCGAACTATAGCTTCGCTCTTTAACCTGCTTAAAAAGATAAACAGCCTGTACTTAGGGCAACTGCAGATCGGGAATCTTACACGTGGAACATTTGATACCGTAAAAGAAACCTACAGAACGCTGGTATTGGATATTCTGGGCCTGAAAGAAGAACCGCTCGGCGACCAAGAGGAAATGCTGAACCTGGTGCTTACGTTTTATAAAGAAGCAAAGGAGTCTAAGGCATACGATAAGGTAGATGCCATCCGTGCAGAACTTAAAAAGCAGGGCATTGTAATTAAGGATTTAAAAACCGGTATCGACTGGGCTTATGAAGAATAAATTGAACGTTCTGGCTATCCTTTTCTGTGGTGCGCTGGCACTTTATAGTTGCGACTCATCAGAGAAAAGCGCGCAGCAGGAAACGACAGTATCCGAAACTGAAACCGAACCAGCAGGCGTGAAGGCGCCGGAATTTAATGCCGACTCAGCTTATAAATTTGTAGCTAAGCAAGTAGCTTTTGGCCCACGTGTGCCAAACTCAGAAGCTCATAAAGCTACCGGCGACTGGATCATCAGCAAGCTAAAAGAATATGGTGCTGAGGTAGAAGTACAGGAGTTTCAGATGCGTGCTTATGATGGTACCTTGCTGAACCTGCGCAACATAATTGCCTCCTATAACCCGGAAGCCGGAACGCGCATAATGCTGGCCGCCCACTGGGACACCCGCCCGTATGCTGACAAAGACACCAATAACCAGAAGAAACCGATCGACGGCGCCAACGATGGTGGTAGCGGGGTAGCAGTACTGTTAGAAATTGCCAGAACTATAAACGGAGCGCAGCAAAAGCCGGGTGTAGGTGTAGACCTCTTCTTTTTTGATGGCGAGGATTATGGCCAGCCCGACGATAGTGAGTTACCTTACAAAGAAGATTCCTGGTGTTTAGGGTCGCAATACTGGAGCCGCAACAAGCATAACCCGAACTATACCGCTAAATATGGTATTTTGCTGGATATGGTGGGAGCCAATAATGCACGGTTTGCCCGCGAAGGCACATCTATGCAGTATGCAAAAAATGTAGTTGATAAAGTATGGAAAGCAGGCAACCAATTGGGCTACTCCGATTACTTTAAATATGTAAACGCTCCTGCCATCACCGACGATCACGCGTATATCAATGCCATTGCCAGGATTCCGATGATCGATATTATAGAGTATAACATGAGCAGCATAGACGGAGACTTTTTTGGAGATTACCACCACCGCCACTCAGACAGCATGTCCATCATCAGCCCTAAAACACTGAAAGCGGTAGGGCAGACAGTGCTGCATGTGGTGTATAACGAATAAAAAAACAACTATAAACTATAAATGGACGCTTGACGAGCGTCCATTTTTTATTGTGCTGTAGATTGCGGTTGTATCAGGTGGTCTTTGGCGAGCTGGTTTACGGTAAGCTCAGCCAGCTTTTCGGCCGCCTTGCGCATGCTCGACGGGCTATGCGAATGCGACTGCGCAGACCAGATTAAGACATCATTATCTACCCCGTACAGGTTTGTTTCAAGGTAATAGATCTTGTCTTCTGTATAATAACCGGGCTCGTACAGGATAGGGTACCAGTGCGTATAGTATCCCCGGAAGTTACCATACCACGAGAAATAAGTTACCGGGCGGTACTCCACATTGCCGGGTACATAACGGGTTTCTGTTTTCTGGTCAACCAGCGCAACTGTCAGCACAGCATCATAGTCATCTCCACGCATTTTCTCTAACAGCAGGTTTACATCAGGGCTTTTATCGGCTCCTCTTAATGGAGGGAAGATGTCGATGCTCATGGTTGCCTTTATACCACGTTGCTGAAGTTGCATCTGCATGTCTTTTTCAACTTCCTGCCGGGCAAGAATATTGTCGGTGAGCGCTGCGACTACAATGTTATCATAGGTTTTTCCGGTTGCCTCAGGGTTTTTCCAGGAGCCGGTAAGCTGGGTAGAGGAAGCGCAGGCATACACAATAAGTGAAAGGATAAATACAGCGATTGAAGGAGGGAGTTTGTGATGCGCAAAGTTCTTTATAGTTCTCATAGCGGTAAGATAGATAGTGTAATAATAATAACGATTTTGGTTTTGTTTAGATGTTGCCTGAGAAGTAAGAACTATAGCTGTTGCCTGACTAAGAAATGTTTTCAAATGCAGGTTAAAATGTTTAAGTTAAAGGTGTTAAAAACTAACCTGATCTATATTTCAACTTAACCCTGATGAAAAAGAATAACCTGTTGCTCGCAGCGCTTGGCCTGTCCGGCTTTCTGCTGGCTGGCAACGCCTTTGCCCAGGAGCAGCCCCACGTCTTTAAAAATGCCCGCATCCTGCCTATAGCTGGTAAACCGATAGAAAATGGTGTGCTGGTAGTGCAGCATGGCAAAATAACAGCCGTTGGCGCTGCCGGTGATGTGAAAATACCCAAAGGAGCCACCGAATTTGACATGGCCGGGAAAGTGCTGATGCCAGGCTTGGTAGACACGCACTCACATTTGGGTGAAGGTGCAGGCGGCGACGCTTCTGCTCCGTTGCAACCCGATGTGCGCATCATAGATGGCATTAACCCGATCAGCGATTCGTTTAAGCGTGCGCTGGCCGGAGGAATAACTACTGTAAACGTAATGCCGGGCTCGGGGCACCTGATGAGTGGCCAGACCGTGTACCTTAAAATGCGTGAAGGCAATACCATCAGTGACCTTACTTTTTGCGAGGATGTGACCAATGGCATCTGTGGCGGTATGAAAATGGCCAACGGAACAAACCCAATGCGACCAGCCCCCTTTCCGGGTACCCGCGCCAAATCGGCAGCAATGGCAAGGCAGCTTTTCCTGGATGCGCAGCAATACCAAAGCAAGATAAAAGCAGCGAAAGGCAAAGCCGATAAAATGCCGGATCGCAAAGCAAACCTCGACCCTATAGTTGAGATTCTGGATGGCAGGCGTATTGTGCACTTCCATACGCACCGCTACGACGATGTGCTGACCGCGCTTAGATTACAGAAAGAATTTGGCTTTAAGATGGTGCTCCACCACGTGAGCGAAGCCTGGAAAGCTGCCGACGAAATTGCCAAGTCAGGTGTACCTGCTTCCATTATCACTTTGGATTCTCCGGGTGGTAAATCGGAAGCTGTGGAAGTGAGAAATAGTAACGGAGCAGTTCTGGAAAAAGCCGGTGTACTTACTGCTTTCCATACCGATGATGGTATTACGGATTCGAGGTTGTTTATGCGAAGCGCTGCACTGGGCGTGCGTGCCGGCATGAGCCGTGAGAAAGCCCTGGAAGCCCTGACTATAGCCGGTGCCAAAATGCTGGAACTTGATAACCGCGTTGGCTCACTGGAAAAAGGTAAGGATGCGGATTTTATAGTTCTGAATGGGGAGCCGTTCAGTGTGTATACAACTATAGAACAAACCTGGGTAGAAGGGAAAAAACGCTTCGATATCAGCAACCCCGAAGATAAAAAGTTTGCGACCGGCGGCTACAACACCTACCAGACCGATGTTCATTATCACACGCATTAATAAGTAAGAGTTAAGAGTGATGAGTTAGAGAGTGGATACCTATACTATCATCTCAAATTCGAACTATTTTCTTAGAAGAATCAACATGAAAAAACATATACAAGTAGTTGCGGCTATAGTTGCGGGTCTGGCTATAGTTGGCGCCAGACAGGTGCAGGCACAGATAGCTGTTAAAGGCGAAACAGTTTATACCATGGCCGGCACGCCTATTAAAAATGGCGTTGTACTTATAAAAGACGGCAAAATTGAAGCGGTGGGAGCAAACCTGCAGGTGCCGCAGAATTATAAAACCTATAGTGCCAAGGTAGTAACGCCCGGTTTTGTAGATGCGCATACATCGGTTGGGTTAGCCGGTATTTATAACGTGCCCGCCGATCAGCAGCAACTCGAGAAAACAGCCCCGATACAACCCGAGCTTCGTGCTATAGATGCGTACAACCCAAACGAGGAGCTGATTGGATGGGTGCGCAGCCACGGTGTTACAACTATAAATACGGGGCACGCTCCCGGCGCATTGGCCAGCGGGCAGCTTATGACTTTAAAAACAGCTGCCAGTGGCTTTAGTAACCTGCTCGATACTACCAGTATGGTGGCGTTTACACTGGGTAACCAGGTAGCCGAAAACTATAACTCGCCCAAAACTACGGCAAAAGGTATTGCCATGCTCCGGGCAGAGTTGCAGGCGGCGCAGGTTTACGCTAAAAAGATGGGGAACAAAGATGCAGCCAAGCGACCTGACCGAAACCTTAAACTGGAGACGTTAGCGGGCGTGCTGAGCGGAAAATACAAGGCATTAGTAACAGCCAACAAAGCGCAGGATATAATGGCGGCGCTGCGCCTGGCAAAAGAATTTAACCTGGATATGGTACTTGACGGCGCTTCGGAAGCATACCTGTTGGTTGAGGAGATAAAAGCAGCCGGTGTTCCGGTTATAGTTCACCCGACGATGGCGCGGGCTTATGGCGAGAACAAAAACATATCTTTCGAAACAGCAGCTATACTTGCAAAAGCCGGCATTCCGGTAGCCATACAAAGTGGCTTCGAAGCCTATGTGCCGCGGGCGCGCGTACTCCTGTTCGAGGCGAGTGTAGCCGTGGCAAATGGCATGAAACCAGAGCAGGCACTTGCCGCGCTAACTATAGCTCCATCTAAAATAATTGGGCAGGACAAACGTATTGGCTCCCTGGAAAAAGGGAAAGATGCCGACATCGTGTTATTTGACGGAGACCCGTTCGAGTACACGTCGCATGTTTGCACTGTACTGGTAGATGGCAAAGTAGTAAGCGAAGCATGTATGTAGAAGCCTGCAGCTATAGCTTGCGGAACTATAGATAACTGTAATCAGTGCCTGCTGAAATTTTAGCGGGCACTGATTTTTTTATAGTAACCTTTTTGTGCTTACCAAGTAAGTGTTGGGAGTTCAGTCGGGCTTTCCTGTGTTATAATAAAGTTTCCCATCCCGGAGTTTACTGTCATAAACATATTACAGTCCGAAAGAATATTAAAAGTATGTATACCTTGCTATATTTGTATCACCAAATCTAAAGTGTCTCTATCACAAAATATTAAAGACAAAATGAATTACGATAACATCGTTTCTTTACTTGGTTCTGAAGGAGAAAATCTGCTTCAGTATGAAAGCAAAACTATTTCTAAAGAGCAGCTGCACGCGCCGGGCCCGGACTTCGTGGACAGAATCTTTGCTCAGAGCAACCGTAGCCCACAAGTGCTGCGCAGCTTACAGCAATTATTCGACCATGGCCGTTTAGGGGGCACAGGTTACCTGTCTATTTTGCCGGTTGACCAGGGCATTGAGCACACTGCCGGTGCATCGTTCGCACCAAACCCTATTTATTTCGACCCGGAGAACATCATTAAACTGGCTATGGAAGGTGGTTGCAACGCGGTTGCCACCACATTCGGTAACTTGGCCATGATGTCTAGAAAATATGCACACCGTATTCCGTTCATCGTTAAGATCAACCACAACGAACTGCTGACTTACCCTAACAAGTTCGATCAGATCATGTTCGGTTCTGTGGATGAGGCCTGGAACTTAGGTGCTGCTGCTGTTGGAGCAACCATCTATTTCGGTTCCGAGGAGTCTTCTCGCCAGATCATTGAAGTAGCTGAAGCTTTTGAAAGAGCGCACCAGTTAGGTATGGCAACTATACTTTGGTGCTATGCGCGTAACAATGCCTTCAAAAAAGACGGTGTAGATTACCACGTAGCAGCTGATATTACCGCACAGGCAAACCACCTGGGTGTAACAATTCAGGCTGATATCATCAAGCAGAAACTTCCGGAAAACAACGGTGGCTTTACGGCTATCAACTTTGCGAAGTCTCATAAGGCGATGTACGATAAACTGACTACTGATAACCCGATTGATTTAGCGCGTTACCAGGTAGCAAACTGTTATATGGGCCGTGCCGGTCTTATCAACTCTGGTGGCGAATCTAAAGGCGAGTCTGACCTGGCAGATGCAGTGCGTACAGCTGTAATTAACAAGCGTGCGGGCGGTATGGGCCTTATCTCAGGTCGTAAAGCATTCCAGAAGGATATGAAAGTTGGCGTTGAGTTACTGAACGCTATACAGGACGTATACCTGAGCAATGAGATTACATTAGCGTAATTTGTAGCAGAACTGCTGATAATTACATATTTTTGTGGCCTGCCTTTTTTTGAGCTCTCCGGAGCCTGAAAGGCAGGCCATATTTTTTGAAACGCCGGCCGGTTGGCTGCAAGTATAGTTATCACATTTTATGTGCCCAGTGCACGCTTTAAACTATGATGCCTTGGTTTAAAAGAGTAGAAAAAGGAATTCATACTCCTACTGAAGAGAAGAAAGAAACACCGGACGGGTTATGGTATAAGTGCCCTAGCTGCAAAGCTGTAACAAGCATGGCAGAGCACCGAAAAAACTTAAATACCTGCGTTAAGTGTAATCATCACGAGCGCATCGGTTCTAAAGAATACTTTGCTATACTTTTTGATAACAACGAGTTTACAGAACTGGATGAGAACCTGACATCCGGTGATCCGCTGGACTTTGTGGACTCTAAGCCTTACCCGAACCGTATAGTTGCTACCCAAAAATCCACTGGTCTGAAAGACGCGGTGCGCAGCGCTTACGGTAAAATGAACGGCCAGGAGATTACGATTGCCTGCATGGACTTCAATTTTATTGGTGGCTCTATGGGGTCGGTGGTAGGAGAGAAGATTGCCCGCGCCATTGACCACGCCCGCAAAACACGCACGCCGTTTATGATGATCTCTAAATCGGGTGGCGCGCGTATGATGGAAGCCGGCTTCTCGCTGATGCAGATGGCCAAAACATCTGCTAAACTGGCGTTGCTGTCGGAGGAGGGCCTGCCTTATATTTCGATGCTTACTGACCCTACCACAGGTGGTGTAACGGCATCTTATGCCATGCTGGGCGATTTTAATATTGCTGAGCCGGGTGCGCTTATCGGGTTTGCCGGTCCGCGTGTAATTAAAGAAACGATTGGCAAAGACCTGCCGAAAGGTTTCCAGAGTGCTGAATTTGTACTGGAGCACGGTTTCCTTGATTTTATAGTTGATCGCAAAGAGCTGAAGCGACAACTAACAGACCTGCTAAGCATGATTTATGTGAAGGAAGCCAACCCCACACCGGATAAAACCCGCAAAACAACCAAAGCATCTTAAGTGCTTAAAATATAAAGTTTTAAAGCCTGCCATTTATTGTAATGGCAGGCTTTTTTATTGACAATAGTGGTAACGTGTGATTTATATATTCTGGAAACTAAATATTTTTTTGTGATTGGTTGTATAGTTTTAAGGATTTGAACGTTTGTGTAAAGCTGGCACTCGAATTGCAATAGGCTTGTGCAGCGATAGCCAATTAAATAATTTATCATAAACAGTACAGTTACCGTAAACCTAATCTTTACCAATTTTAAGAAACATGAAAGCTTTAAAATTATCATTAACCTCGTTTCTAGCTGCAGCTATGCTGTTCACGTCTTGCCAGAGCACACGTCCGACAGCTGATAACTCAGGTACAACTACAGAAACCTCGCAAACGGGTACTGAAAAAAAGGAATGAATAAAACTACCAAAGGCGGTATTATAGGTGCTGGCTCTGGTGCTGTTATTGGTGGCGTAATCGGTAACAAAATGGGTAACACTGCTGCCGGCGCTATTATTGGTGCTGCAGTAGGTGGTGCAACAGGTGCCGTTATTGGTCGCCGTATGGACAAGCAGGCCGAAGAGCTTGAGAAGAGCATGGAAAATGCAAACGTAGAGCGTGTAGGCGAGGCTATCCGTATCAATTTCGATTCTGGTATTTTGTTCGCAACTAACTCTGCCGAACTAAGCGCATCGGCCAAGCAGGACATCGCTAAACTGGCTCAGACGTTAAAAGAGTACGAAGGAACCAACGTAATTATAGAAGGCCACACTGACAACACTGGTAGCTACGAACTGAACCAGAAGTTATCAGAGCGCCGTGCGCAGTCTGTGTTAAACTATGCTAAGAGCGTAGGTGTTGACGGATCGCGTTTACAGGCCAAAGGTTATAGCTATGATCAGCCTATTGCTGATAACAGCACAGTTGCAGGCCGTAGCCAGAACCGTCGTGTGGAGATCATCATCATTGCAAACGAAGAAATGAAAAAAGCTGCTGAGAGCGGCCAGATAAAGTAACACTATAAACTATAGTTAGCTTTTAGAGCGCCTGTCAGCTTCGGTTGGCAGGCGTTTTTTATTTATACCTACAGGCATGCGTATAACTAATGTTACGCTTTTTAAAAACCTGTGAAATATTTTAATCGTTAGAGTATACTATATAAGCTATATAAAGTAGTCAGCCTCAGTGGTATAGGTTAAGCGTGGTAATACTGCGCTTTGTTGAAAGCTCAGAAAGCGGGTGCAAAACCAGAACATTTTTGAAAATATGAAGTATGAACCTCAGAATCTAACGATTCGCTAATGTAGAATTAAACACAAATGCATATGAAAAGTATCAGAATTTATTTATCCATTTTAGTGATTTTTAGTTTAATGTTTTCGTCATGTGCCAGTAAAACAGGCAGCACAAGCGATACAACCACTGAAAAAAAAGGAATGAGCAAAACCGCTAAAGGCGGTATTATTGGTGCCGCTAGTGGTGCCGTAGTAGGCGGTGTAATTGGCAGAGCTACCGGTAACACTGCTGCCGGCGCTATTATTGGTGCTGCGGTGGGTGGTACAACGGGCGCGCTTATTGGCCGACACATGGACAAGCAGGCGGCAGAGCTACAAAGAGACCTGGAAAATGCCAAGGTAGAGCGCGTTGGTGAAGGTATCAAGATCACGTTTAACTCTGGTATCCTGTTCGCTACAAACTCGGATGCGTTACAGTCTAATGCACAGACAGAGATCTCGCAACTGGCTGCTACCCTTAAAAAGTACGAAGACACTAACATTCTGATTGAAGGCCATACCGACAACACAGGTACACGCGAACTAAACCAGCGCCTGTCTGAACGTCGTGCTGAGTCTGTAGCCAGTTATTTATCGGGCCAGGGTGTTAGCCGCAACCGTATGACAACCAAGGGGTATGCCTTTGACCAGCCAATTGCTGATAACAGCACTGCAGCAGGTCGCCAGCAGAACCGCCGTGTGGAGATTGCCATTTTTGCGAACGAGAAAATGAAAAAAGCTGCTGAACGTGGCGAACTATAGTATTTGAGTAAAGTGTAATTTTGGTGATTTTTTTCAGCCGCACTTTCGGGTGCGGCTGTTTTTTTCGCCTCCCGTTTCCCCTTATTTTAGTGAATTTTTTATGAGACTATACTTAAAAATGGCTTTTCTGAGTGCGGCCATTTCGCTTGTGTTCAGTGCCTGCGAGCGCATGAGCCAAAGCAACAAACAACTAAGCCAGCAAGCGCTGGTTGCCCATCCGGTTGTTAAGTAATATCAGCTGCCAAAAAGTAGTTGGGAAAAGGAGAAGCGCAGGCTTCTCCTTTTTTTTGCTGTTTTGTCTGAACCAGGATTTGCAGAATTATTAGATTTTCAGGATTTAGACCTGGCAGCGTGCGCAGCTCCGGCTAGCGTCTGCGGTTACTGTTTTATAGTGTTGTGGCCCAACCACCCCTAACCCCTCAGCGCTCCGCTTGCGACCTTCGAACTCGCTTCACGGTAGGCTAAGGCAGGGGATTTTACGGCTACTGCTATAGTTGGTGTTTTACCCCTTCCCAGCCTTCCCCTTTTATCGAGGGCCCCTACCCCCAGAACAGGGGAAGGAGCTTTTCAGCCTTTACTATAGTTCAGGTTGTAGTGCTATCATTGCTGTTTTAACCCACCCCTACCCCTCCCAAGAGGGGAATTTCGGCTGTTGTTATAGCTAAGTTTATAGTTTTATAGTTTCCGTTTGTCATCACCCCGTTGCCCCCTTCCAAGGGGGACCTTTCTGGCTTTGCTATAGTTCTATAGTTACAGACCAGGATCGGACAGGTCGCGACCTGTCCCTACGGAACTATAGCCACGATAAAGCGATACAACTATAACTTCCCCTTTAAGCTATAGAGTTACTATCGACCTGATCACAGTCTTTGGGTTGAGCGCCTTTGCTTTGTTGCGGTGCCGTCAGGCAACCCGAGCAGAGCGAGGGTAGCAAGAAAGCAGCAGCGCGATGCCCTTATCGAGGGCCCCTACCCCCAAGACGGGGCCTCCCGGCCGCGAGGGCACCAAAGCCAACTATAGAACTATAGGCAGGTAAAGCTCCCAGGATTAGAAGAAAGCTATGAAGGAAAAGGCTTGGGTTGAAAAGTAGAGTCGCAAACTATAGCACCCAGATTTCTCACACTGTTCGAAATGACAAAAGAGAATTTTAGGACGTATAAGATTCCTCGACTAACGCTCGAAATGACAAATTACTATCCTACTTCCTGACCTTACGAGCCAAAAACGTAACACTAATCGCGACAATACTTCCTGAAAAACCTAACCCAATGTCTTTCTGTGAATCCCAGATGTCGCCTTGCATCCCCAGGAAATCCATGCCTTGTTCTGTGCCGCGGTAAAGCAGATCAGCAACAGCCCACTCGATAAGTTCATACAACGCCCCTAACGATAACACTAACTCTACCGGTAACAGGTAACTTAAAAGAAGATTGAGCTTAAAACCGCGCGAGAAGACTTCGTGCATGGGGTAGGTAAGCAGTAAACCAAACCCAAAGTGTACCAGGCGGTCGTAGTTGTTGCGGGGTTGGTTAAACTGGTGCTGAAGCCATTCTCCCAACGGATTTTCGGTGTACTGGTACTGGCTGCCAAACACGTGCAACACCAAAAACAGGAAGATCAAACTATAGCTGGTATCTGAAAACCGGAATAAATTATAGAAAGCCACTAAGAATATCAGCAGCGATAAAGTAAGAATATTTTCGGTAAGCCAGTTGGTGAGGTCAGGGGTGGAGAGGGCAGAGTAAAGCCAGAAAAGCAGGAACATACTGATGTAGGCCATGTGTAGTGGCTGCCTCCGGAAAGGCTTCTGAACGATAGTCTGCCTGGTAGTTATGGTCATCTCCTGATTGATGGCTCTGCTTTATACTAAAACTAATACCTGTGTTTTTACAAAATTGATGCACGGCGCGTATCTTTGGGTATTCACTTACAGGCAAACTATAGTTGCTTTAAACAACAGAACTATGAAATTACGATTACTGGCAGTGCTTTACTTTGTGTGCTGGAGCCTAACCGCTGTAGCCCAGGAAAAATATTTGCAGGCCGGTCCGATGGTAGGCTACTCCGAAATGCGCGAAGTTAAACTATGGGTACAGACCAAGGAGCCGGTAAAAGTAAAGATAAAGTACTGGGCCAAAGACAACCCGGGCAAAGTTTACACCACATCCGAAGTTAAAACGATAGCTGATAAGGCTTATGCCACGCACCTGGTAGCTGATAATGTAGAACCGGGCAAAAACTATAGTTACGAACTATACATCAACAACAAAAAAGTAAAGCGTAATTACCCGCTCGAGTTTAAGACACAGGAACTATGGCAACACCGCAAAGATGCTCCTGATTTTACGTTTGCCGTTGGCAGCTGCTTTTATGTGAACGATACGCCTTACGACCGTCCCGGCAAACCATACGGCAGCACCAGCTTCGAGATACTGACATCGATACACCAGAAGAAGCCTGACTTTATGCTTTGGATTGGCGATAACACCTACCTGCGCGAGCCGGACTGGAACACGAAAACAGGCATCCAATACCGATACACGCATACGCGCTCTGTACCTGAGTTGCAGCCACTGCTGGGCGCTACGCACAACTATGCCATCTGGGACGATCACGATTACGGCCCGAACAATTCGGACCGCAGCTTCTGGGCAAAAGACCTGACGCTGGATGCTTTTAAGACTTTCTGGACTAACCCTAACTATATTTTTGAGAACGAAGGGATAACCGGGACTTTCCAGTGGAACGATGTGCAGTTTTTTTTGACGGACGACCGCTGGTTTAAAAGCCCGAACGCCAGAACAACCGATAAAGCGTACCTGGGCGAAGAGCAGCTTAACTGGCTGATAGATGCGCTTCACGCCAGCTCGGCAACGTTTAAAGTTATTTGCGTAGGCGGGCAGGTACTGAACCCGGCCGAAGAAAAAGAGAACTATAGCAACCACCCGCAGGAGCGCCAGAAGTTGCTGGATGCCATTGCGAAAGCCAAGATAAAAGGGGTGATCTTTATGGATGGCGACCGCCACTTTACCGAACTCACCAAACTGGAGCGCGAAGGCACTTACCCACTTTACGACTTTACTATTTCTCCACTTACGGCTGGCGTATCTAACCCGAAAGATGAGCCAAATACATTGCGTGTGCCGGGTACGCTGGTGCGCGAGCATAACTTTGGATTGGTAAACGTTTCGGGACCGGCAACCGACCGTGCTTTTAAAGTGACCATTTACAACGCAAAAGGCGACGAGATCTGGCAGAAAGAGATAAAAGCAGCTGAACTGAGGTAAAAGCTCTGAAGCTATAGTTGTCTAGCTCGTGTCCCGCAAGTGTGTGTTACCAGCGGACTCTGGCCGTTTCAGCCTATAGTTTATAGTGTCCTGGATTTTTGCCTTGCAGTGTAATTATAGGTTTGATTAACGTGGCGGGACACCACATGTGGCACACACTCGCGGGACGCGAGCGAGGGCAACTAAGTTTGTAACTGGCGAAACTATAGTTCTGGATTACGCCATTTACAAACTGGCGGTATGGATTAACATAAAACGTGTTGACTTATAGTTCAGGCCATCAGGTTTGATTGGTAAAACACGAGCCGGATGGGGTTATCTGATGGGCTTTGTGTAGGGTCGCAGTGGTAACCAAATACATTGTAATTGGTAAGGTAGGGCAGCAGCTTTTTATAGTAGGTGTGGCCTGTATTTTCGGCGTTAAACGTTAGCTCATGAAACACGCAGGTGCGTAGCGGAGGCATTTTATCCAGCCTTTCAAAAAGTGTTTCAGGCTTTCCTAAGTCCCCGGAATAAGCAATGCGATCTTCCTCTTCATCAAATACATACGCGTAGGTTTGCATGCCCTCGGAGTGCTGTCCGAAGGTATCAATGGCGGTTATGCCTTTAAACTGATCCAACGGGACAAACTCAGCGTATTTGTCAGGGTTTTTTACCTGCGGCTCCAGTATGGTGTATAGTTGTTTTTTCAGATGCTCGGATGGATAAATTATAACGGGGCGTGGACTTTTCTCGATTATGCTTTTATACAGCAGCAAGGTTGGCAGGCTTCCGATGTGGTCGTTGTGCAGGTGCGTCAGCAGAATATGGTCTACTTTGTTTATCAGGTTTTTATGGATCAGCGCCGGGAAGACCGTAAAACCGCAGTCGATCAGAATATTCTTCTCTCTGAACTTAAGCAACGCTGCCGAGTTCAGGTAATTTACATCAAATGCACCGCCGGTTCCCAAAAATTTTATCTGCATACAACGTCTGTTCGTGAAGCTATCTTTTTAAAAAGCCTTAAGCATATAGCGTACAAACCTGCAAATAGTTGTATTAAAAGTTCAACTACAGATTTAGCTGTAAACTATAGTTACAGGCTATCAGCAAATGTTTTAAGGCAAAGTGGCAGGTTTTGAAATTAACTGATAGGCTGTAAGTGCGTAAGAAAATGTGCAAAACTATAGTTGCCCATGGATGCACACGAACTACTGCCGGAAGAGAAAACACTACTCACGCACGAGCTCCTGAATAAAGCCTACAAGCGGCTGAAGCTGGAAAAGCGCCGCGACCACATGCACGAGCTGATCTCTACGATGCTCTCGCACCGCACCAACCACAAAGACGAGGAAAAAGCTTTTTATACCATGCTGGAGCGTTTCGGAGATTGGGAGGGTGTGATGAACGCTGATTTTGAAGAGCTGGCCGACGCCATACAAACCACCCGCTACCCCGGCCAGAAAGCGCCCCAGATACAGCAAACATTACGGATTATAAAAGAAGAGCGCGGCGAGTTCAACATCGATTTCCTGGAAGACCTGCCTGTAGATGAAGCGATGGACTGGCTAACCAAACTGCCTGGCGTTGGCCCTAAAACTGCTACTTTGCTGTTGCTTTTTAACTTTTACAAACCAGTAATGCCCGTCGATACGCACGTGTTCCGGATAAGCCAGCGCGTAGGGTTGATAGGTGCCAAAGTTACTGCCAACAAAGCCCACGAACTGCTGCTGCACATGCTCCCCGAAGACCCTGTCGAGCTATTCAACTTTCATGTGCACATGCTGCGCCACGGCCAACGGGTGTGTACGTTTTTCTCCCCCAGATGCGAGGAATGCGTGCTGCATAACATCTGTAATTATTACCAGGATGTGCGGGCAAAGGGAATTGATAAAGCGGCTTAAGGTAAACTATAGTTACTGTTTCAGGATCTTATAGAACAGGTAAGGGGCAATGGCAACCCAGATCGGGATCAGCACCCAGATGCGGCCTTTTAAAATGTTATAGTCTTCGAGCATTTGCGCCCATGT
This sequence comes from Pontibacter pudoricolor, assembly GCF_010092985.1. Taxonomy (GTDB): domain Bacteria; phylum Bacteroidota; class Bacteroidia; order Cytophagales; family Hymenobacteraceae; genus Pontibacter; species Pontibacter pudoricolor. The sequence continues at coordinate 3,959,425 of NZ_CP048106.1, forward strand.
TTTACCCGACATATAGCCCATTCCAAACTCGAAAACGAGTGTTAAAACCAGCCACAGAACTCCTATAGTAATTGCCTGCTCCGAAGTGGCGGGTGGGTACTTTTTAATTACAAACCAGATATAAACCGCGAAAAGTAAAATGAGGGTTATAGTTGAGATCTGGCGGGCTGCTAACTCTCCTGTAAAGTTCTTATACCATAAGTCTCTTGCCGTTCCGTTTACCACCGCCAGCACAACCATCGGGAACCACAAAAGGAAATACTTTAGCATAGCAGGTTACAGGTTTTAAATGAATGTGTATAACAGTGTATCAGAGCTAAATTATAACCTAAGCAGGTGTAACTATAAGTTCATAGTATTGAAGCTCCTCCTCGCTGTTGGGCAGCTGTACCGTTTTCAGGAATCTTAAGCCCAGCTTTTCCAGTAGCTTCTGAGAAGCGGTGTTTTCTTTTGTGGTAATGGCGCCGATGCGTGTCAGGCCGAAAACTTCTATGGCGGCACGTTTAACTTCTGTGGCAGCCTCTAATGCATACCCTTGGCCTTCGTAGGCGGGCAAAAACGCAAACCCGATGTCTATTCCTTCCAATCCTTCGCGGTCGTAGAGGCCACAATTGCCCAGTTTTGCACCATCAGCTTTCCGGGTAACGGTATAGTTGCCGTAGCCTAACTTTGCATACTGTGGCAACATGCGGTTTTGGATATATTCTTTTGCAGCTTCCAGGGTATGCACTTTCCGGTCGCCAATATACTGCAGCCATTTGGGCGTGTTCAGCAGCTCCAGTACAAAAGCAGCATCTTCCTCAGTACTTGGTTTTAGCAGCAGCCGCTCCGTTTCAAATGATCTATAATGTGGCATGTTTTTAAGTAAGGGGTGAACGTGCTGGGCTAAAGCAAGCTGTAGTTTGCTTTAGCTATTGTTGGCTGTAGTATTTATAGGTTTAAACTCCTTGTAAAATTTCTCAATATCAGGTCGACCATAAAACAGTTCCTCATCCTCATCAAGTCTCTTTAATAACTCTGGAAGCTTATTATATTTATTCTTCATCCAGTTATACTTGATTTTTACACCTGGATTCTTAATCCTCAATCCATCAATGATAATTTTCCTTAATTTAGAATAAACTCTAAATAGTTCTTCATTTTCAAAAAACTGCATTGAACCCGTAAAGTAATCAATGTAAAACTTATCATCTGAATCTGTTTTTAAATAAGAATTTACATCTGAGTCAAATCTAATCTTTCTGTAAGAATGTTTGCTTTCGAAAGAATAATGATGCTTCATTACATCAAGAACAGACTGATCTAAAATGATTCTTGGATATAACGCGGCCTGTGATTCAGTTTCATAAGCGTCCACAAGTGCTGGGCCAAACACTAAACCGTTAGAGTGATAAAGTTTACCATAAGAAACTGCTCCTCTGCATAAAATTCCGCGAGCCAACAATTTTGCGATTAGCCTTTGTAAATCGAGGAATAACTTTGGAATTTCTTTGATATCATTTTCAACAAAGGAAACTACAATAGAGTCGGAAAATTGAGTAACGTTTTTTGTTGTCCCCTTGGATATTGCTCTTACAGCTTCTTTCATTTCTTCTATAGTTTCAATTAGAAATGAAGTCTTTTTAACATCTTCTTCTCCTTTGAGCTCGGTATCTTCAATTATTCTTTTGAAGCCAAGGATATCAAGGAACAAGACTATTCTGTTTTCATAGTTACTCATTCTCTATTTAATATTTTTGCCAACTATAGTATAAACGGAGTCTATTCCGTTTATACACCCAAATACGGCGGCTATACGGAATCGGATTAACGAATATACTATATATAATTATACTAATGTAGTAATTATAAACTATAAAATATATTCTAATCTAGCTCCCAACTCACTCACCTCAAGCACAGCTTTTCTACCGCACAACAACGCCAGGTTCAGCAGCTCGTGCCCAACCTCAAAGTAAATTCAGGTAGCTAAGGTATAAACCGTTATTTCAGCTTCCCGAAACGATAGTTAAAAGACAGGCTGAACTGGCGCATTTCGGTGTAGGACTCACGGCGCTGGTAAAAGGCTGTATTTGTAATCTCTGTTAAGGCACGGCGGGTTTTTCGGAATGGGCTCCTGACGGCGAGGCTTATACTTGCTTTGTTATCTTTCAGGAAGTCTTTGTTTACAGAAAGGCTGCTCCAGGTATTGCCACCTGTTTTGCCCTGTAATAAAATGTTAGGAGAATCATACCCCACATTACCTCCGGCCCGCCAGCTCCTGTTAAACCTGAAACTTACGTTTCCGTGCCCATAATATGTAAAGCCGTTATTGGTTTGTGGCTTTCCTTCCAGCTGGCTGGTAAATGTGATGTAATTAGTACCGGTGTTCAGGCTAAGATTAAGCTTTTTAAACAAAGTAGTATTAGCGCTTAGGGTAAGCCCATAGTTACGGTTCTGACCTAAATTACCGAAGGTGGTGCGCGCAACGGAGTCGGTGCCTAAGGTGGTAAACTGTTCTATAGAGTTGTTGGTGAAACTATGGAATACACTGGCATTGATAGATGTACCTTTAAAGAACGTATCAAAACCCGCCTGCACCGTATGGTTGGTAGCAGGGTGCAGATCCGGGTTGCCATAACTGATGTTTAAAGGGTCGGTCAGGTCCACGTAAGGGTCCAGGTAATAGAGTCCGGGCCTGTCTATTCGCTGGGTATAGGATAACTTAATGGAGCTATAGCCTTTCAGCATAAAAGACAGCATAATATTGGGGAACAGGCTAAGGTAATTCTGATCTACTTCGGTACCAGACGATCTGAACCTGGCATCTAATATTGTCTGCTCTGCCCTTAAACCGCTTCTCAGGCCCCATTTGCCTTTTTTCAGGTTCAGAGAAATGTAGGCGGCATGCACATCCTGGTTGTAGTCAAAATCATTGCTCTGGTTTACGTCAAGTATAAATTCACCTGTTTCGGGGTTACGGGTTTTATAAAAATAGTCGCTGCTGTTCTCTTCTAGTACAGATTTTACACCAAACTCCAATGTCTGCTTCCCAAGCGGCTGTATATAGTCAGCCTGCAGCGCATACTCTCTTGATCTATCGTTGTAAGCTGTTTTGCTTTCGCGACCTGTATAGTTATAAACGGGCTGTAGCGTAAAGTCTGTTGTACTGTTGTTGTCGTTGTTTGCCAGGTTAAACAATAGGGAAAGTAGCTGCTCCTCGTTTTTCCTGGATGTATGCTGGTAGCTTAAACTCAGGTCATAGCCGTTTCCATCATTTTCACTTGAGTTCAGGTTGCGGTAGGCTTCTGTCTGTGTGCCGGCTGTATCTAGTTGCTCGACCAGTTGCTTATAACTATTGTTACCTGTTATGCTGCTCAAACTATAAGAGGCCGTGATGTTGTCGTGAGGGCCCAGGTCATAGCTTAGTTCGGTGCCTCCACTCTGAGACCCGTTTTTAGTAGTGCTTTCTCCTGTTTGCTCCAGCCTGTTCCGGCGGGTAAGATCGTCCCTGAAAAAAAAGCTCCTGGTGCCGGGGCTTGTGTTGGTGCTAGTACTGGCGCGGGCAGAGAAATTTAATTTGCCGGCACTGGCCGTGATATGACTGCCTGCACTATAACCCTTTGGGGTGTTTACTCCTAAGTTTACAGCACCATTATAGCCACTTATACTTTTACGGTGAGTTACGATGTTAATGATTCCGCCCACTCCCGAGGCCTCATATCGGGCAGGCGGATTAGTAACAACTTCTACTTTTTTAATAGCACTGGCCGGTAGACCTTTCAGCACATCGCGCAGGTTACCGGTAAACAAAGACGACCTTTTGCCATTTACCAATACCTGGTAAGAATTATTGCCATTAAGTTGCAGGTTATCATCAGCATCTACAGTTAACAAGGGTACTTTACGAAGCAAGTCCAGTGCGTTATGAGTTGTGCTCTCCGGGTCAAGCTCCGCGTTGTAAGTGACTTTATCTGCATCATGCTCTACAAGAGGCTTCTGTATAACAACCTGTACTTCATTGAGGAGGGTAATTGTAGAGGTGAGATGTATTACCCCAAGGTTTATAGTTGGTGAGGTAAAAGCGGGCAGATCTATAGTTTTGGTTTTGTAGCCTACATAAGAGAGTATTAACCGGTACTCTTTGTATGCAAGGCCTGTCATCTCAAACATGCCCTTTTCCGAAGTGAGCATGTGCTTTATAACCTGGTCTGTTTGTTTTTCCTGTACAACTATAGTTACATAGGCAAGTGAGGAGTTGGTAGTTGAGTCTATAACAGTGCCTTTGATATTTATATTAGCCTCTACATTATTAGATTTTTGTGCAAATATAGAATGTGCTACAAAGAAAAGTAGGAAAGCCATCAGGTGAGCTTGTGTCATATCGAAAGTGCCAGATACTCAACTGTATATTATTATTTATCAAGCAGGCGAATACGAAGCTTGAAAATGTTAAAGTATTATTCCATCTGCATTCAAAACCGGAATAATAAAATAAGCAGGGACTTTCTAAATAAAAGTCCCTGCTTATTTTATTATTAATTACAATCAGTGTCGATATGCTTAGAGATATTTGTGCTTGATACTGTAGCAGTTAAGTCGAATGTCATGTCCCATTGTGCATTAGGGCAGTCTCTTGGAATGTAATTAAATATATTAACCTCAAATGTATAATTACCGGCACCATCACTTTTTAAAGGAATATCAGAAATAGTCAAGTTATTCCAAGATGGAGGACGTTTGTCAGCAGGGTTGTCGCAACCATATCTGCCTGATATTGAGATTGTCAGACCATTAGGGTTGGTGCCGAGTCCCGCTACTTTACCGGTAATCCATCCTGTTTCTGTGTCTAAACATGGGGTTCCTACAAAATGTATCCTTGCAGCAAATGCAGAAGTGATAACAAATAATAAAATGGCGAAACTTAAAATTTTTGCTTTCATAATAGTAATTGTTTAATGTTAAGATTATTGGGGTTTAAGTATTGTGGTGTTTGATTTGTAAAGGCAAAGCAATGGCAGGCCGATGATTTTGCAGCTCATCAGCGAATAGTAAAAAGCATAATTAGTAATGAATAGTAAAGCGGTATGCCTTTAAGAATAATCCTTGTTCAGTACATCAGCTGGAATCTATAAACTCAATCATACCTTTCAGAATTATAAGTTTAAATACCTGTAAAAAATGCTTTTACCCTGCAAGGTAGTGCTGGCAATAACGGTAAAGTTATAGAGGGAGGATTGAAGGCAGAAACAGTTGGCTACGCGGATTATAGTTTCTGCTGTTAAACTATATAGTGTTAAAAATCAAGCACTTATCTGCTTATATAATTTATACGAAATTGGTATTGTGTTTAACTTGCTTTTAATTAGATAATAGTAATGGAATAGAATTTAAAAGCAGGTGGTATAAATTTAATGGGGAATATGATTAAATATTGAAATAATTTATTTTAGAGATAAAATATATAGCAGCCTGTTTCTCAATAAAACATAGAAGAATGCTTTAACTATAGATACGCTTAAGATTACTGGTATATGATCTGTTATAGCTTTCAGCTTTTCTCAGTATACCTCAATTCGGCCCCCGACTCACTCACATTAAGTACAGCTTCTCTGCCACAAACCAAAGCCAGGTTCAGCGGCTCGTGCCCGACCGGGAAGTTGAAGCAAACCGGGTAATTGTACGTGCCGGTGTGCTCCATAATGATCTCATAAGCGGTTTTGCCGAAGGGGATGGCGTTATCTTTCATGTCGCTCATGTCGCCCACTACAAGGCCGGCCAGGTTGCTTAGTTTGCCACTGCGGTCAAGGTGCACCAACATGCGGTCGATATGGTACAGGTATTCGTCCAGGTCTTCGAGGAAGAGGATTTTGCCTTCGGTGCTGATGTCGGATCTGGTGCCGGTAAGCGTGTGCAGCATCGACAGGTTTCCGCCAACCAACTGACCTCTGCCTGTGCCTGTTCTGTTAAATGGGTGTGGTGCCGAGCTATAGTTTAAGTTCTCGCCAAACAACACTTTACGCAAAGTCTCCACAGAATCTATAGTTCCATCGCGGCCAAACAGCACGGGCATAATGGCGTGTACGGTTTCGATGCCCAGGTTATGGATGTGGCTGTGTATAGTGGTTACATCGCTGAAGCCAACCACCCACTTAGGCTGCTCTTTAAACTTTGTAAAATCTACCTGGTCGATGATGCGGGTAGTGCCGTAGCCGCCGCGCGCGCAAACAATGGCTTTTATAGTTTCATCGTCGAGCATCTGCTGAAAATCTTGCAAACGCAGGGCATCGTTGCCGGCAAACTGGTTGTAGCTGGCATCTATTGTCTGCCCCCGTACCACCTGCAGGCCCCAGCTTTCAAAGGTCTGGATGGCAGGTGCAAGCTCCTGGGCAGTTATTTTCCGGGCTGTAGAAATAATGGCGATGCGGTCGCCGGGTTGCAGAGGTGGTATCATAAAAGTGTAAACTATAAACGCCTGCCAAGTTAGGGATTTCCCGGAAAGTTTGCAGGTGCGGCCTTTTTTAAAGATATTCAGGAGCTAAACTAAAATCTATCTGGCCAGGAGCAGCTGCTTTTTGCATTGGCCGCACAAAATTCACCTAATATTATGCCTGCAGTTCAAGAAAAAAAATCCGGCATCGACAGGTTTCTGTCCGTGATCGAGCGCATCGGGAATGCCCTGCCACACCCAGCCACGCTTTTTGCCGGCTTCGCCCTGCTTATCATTATTTTGTCGTGGGTAGCCAGCCTGTTTGATATGGCCGTTGTGCACCCCGGCACAGGCGAAACGGTAGCACCTGTGAACCTGATCTCTGCCGAAGGGCTGCACATGATCCTGACGCGCATGGTAACCAATTTTACAGGCTTTGCGCCGCTGGGTACGGTGTTGGTGTCGTTGCTGGGTATTGGTATTGCCGAGGGGACAGGCCTGATAGGGGCAGTGCTGCGCCTGGTAGTGCTGGCCTCGCCAAAGCGTCTGCTTACCTTTGTAATTGTATTTGCCGGCGTTTTGTCTAACACTGCTTCAGAGGTCGGCTATGTGCTGCTGGTACCACTGGCGGCTATTATTTTCCTGGCGGCGGGCCGTCATCCGCTGGCTGGTCTGGCGGCTGCCTTTGCCGGCGTATCGGGTGGCTATAGCGCCAACCTGTTGCTGGGTACCGTCGACCCGCTGCTGGCCGGCCTTTCCACCGAAGCTGCCAAGATCATCGATCCGAACTATGTGGTAAACCCTGCCGCCAACTATTATTTCATGTTCGTTTCTACTTTCCTGATCGCAGGTTTAGGAACATGGGTAACCGAAAGGATTGTGGTACCACGCCTGGGCGAATACACCGGCGATGAAAAACCACAAAGCATCGATCGCCTGAATCCGCAGGAAAAGCGTGGCATCCTTTACGCAACTATAGCCGTGCTGCTGATGTCGGCTTTTATTCTGGGCGGCCTGATTCCGGAAAATGGTTACCTGAGAGACCCTGAGACCGGCGACATCCTGAACTCGCCTTTTATGTCAGGTATTGTAGCGTTTATCTTTATCCTGGCTGGCGTAGCGGGTATTGCTTATGGTATTGGTGCCAAAACCATTAAAAACGACAGCGATGTGATGCGCGGCATGGCCAAGTCGATGGAGACCCTGGGCTCTTACATAGTACTTGTATTTTTTGCTGCGCAGTTCGTAGCTTACTTTAACTGGACCAACCTGGGGCTTATACTGGCGATTAACGGTGCAGATGTGCTGAAAACAATGGGTCTGAGTGATATTCCGCTGATGATCATGTTTATACTGGTGGCAGCAACTATAAACCTGGTGATGGGTTCGGCCTCGGCTAAATGGGCTATTATGGCGCCTGTGTTTATCCCGATGTTTATGCTGTTGGGCTATACCCCGGAATTCACCCAAACCGCTTACCGTATCGGCGACAGTGTAACCAATATTATTTCGCCTATGATGTCGTACTTTGCCCTGATCGTGGCTTTTATACAGCGCTATGATAAAAATGCCGGTATCGGTACGGTTATCTCTACCATGTTGCCTTACACGGTCGTGTTCTTCATCGGCTGGACCTTGCTGTTCATCGTCTGGATTATTTTCGGGTGGCCGGTTGGGCCTGGTGCCGAAATGTATATGCCGAAGTAAACTATAGACTGAACTATAGGATAACGCCGGAGAGCCATTCGCTTTCCGGCGTTTTGTTTTGTCATTTCGTGTACCCGGTTGCTGGCGCGAGCGTCCTTGCTTGTGACTAACGATGAAGGTGGGTCTCCTGACTCAACTGGGCCGACAGGGACAAGCTTACCATCAGCGCTGGCTATAGTTTGAAATACTATAGTTTGAAAAATGTCATTTCGAGTATTCTTGAGACGCGAGTCGAAGAGAGCCGGCGTAGCTGTGCGGAATCTTAGTGCTATAGGTTGCTACTCTACTATCCGAACCTAGCCTTTTTTTTCATAGCCTTCTTTAATGCTGGGAGCTTTACTTGCGTATTGTTTCAATCTAGCTTTGGTGCCCTCACGGCCGGGAGGCCCCGTCTTCGGGCATCGCGCTGCTGCTTTCTTGCTACCCTCGTTCCCTCGGGTTGCCTTGCGGCACCGCAATAAATCAAAGGCGCTCAACCCAAAGACTGAGATCAGTTCGATAGTTAACTTTATAGTTGATGGGAGAGGCTATAGTTGCATCGCCTTATCGTGGTTATATTTCCGTAAGGACAGGTCGCGACCTGTCCGATCAACAGGCTGCAACTATAGAACTATAGCTAAACTATAGCAACAGCAGAAATTCCCTTCTCGGGAGGGGCAGGGGTGGGTTAATTCGTAACTATAGAACTATAGAACTATAGTTCTTCAGCTGCTTTATCGTAATGAGAAACCTTCGTTTTGCGGGTGATCGGCAGAGAGTAATGCTGTTGCTTCTATCTCTACCAAAAGTTCGGGGTTTATGAGCGCACTTACCTGCACCATGGTAGCGGCCGGTTTTATAGTTCGGAACACCTCGCCATGCGCACGACCAATTTCCTCCCACTGCGTTATGTCTGTTACAAACATGCGGGTGCGCACTACGTCTTCCAGTGTTGCGCCGGCTTCTTCCAGGGCTTTTTCTATTTTCTGAAGGATAAATTTTGTCTGTTCGTAAGCGTTGTTTTTTCCAATGACCTGGTCGCCATTGGCAGCGGTGGTGCCTGCCACTTCAATTACATTGCCTACCCGCACCGCACGGCTATAGCCGATCATATCTTCCCACACAGCGCCGGATGAGATGTTTTGCCTTTTCATAGAGGTTTAGAAGTTAGAGAGTTAATGAGTTAGAGAGTTAAAGTTAGTAGTTTAGTTAATTCAATCTGTCCTGCGTACCTTATACTCATTCATAATTCATAATTTTGAATTCATAATTCCCCGAAAATGCTCCTGAGAATCAGACCTGTACTTTGCAACTATTACGTTACCTACCGCTGTAACGCAAAGTGCTCGTTCTGCGACATCTGGGAAAAACCATCGCCTTACATAACCATAGAAGATGTGCAGCAAAACCTGCGCGACCTGAAGAAACTGGGCGTACAGGTAATTGACTTTACGGGCGGCGAACCACTGCTGCACCGGCAGATCGACGAGATGCTGGGCATGGCGCACGACATGGGCTTTATCACCACACTCACTACTAATGCCATGCTTTACCCGAAATTTGCCGACCGGCTGAAAGGGAAGGTGGACATGCTGCATTTTTCGCTCGACTCGGCTGATAAAGAAAAACACGACGCGGGCAGGGGAGTAGCCTGTTATGATTTTGTGATGGAGTCGATAAAGGTGGCGAAGGAACTGGGCGAGCGGCCGGATATACTTTTCACCGTTTTTAAGCACAACCTGCACGAGCTGGAAGAAGTGTACCAAACTATAGCGCAGCCAAATAACCTGGTCCTTATCCTGAACCCGGCCTTTGAATACAATGGGGTAGAAACCGGCGAACGTTTAACGGAAGAAGAACTCGATTACCTGTCGGCTTTTGGCAAACGGAAAGGCGTGTACCTGAACGACGGTTTTATTCAGCTCCGCAAAGATGGCGGAAACCGTATCAGCGATCCGGTCTGTAAAGCTGCCACCACCACTATCGTTATCTCCCCCGAAAACGAACTGGTTTTGCCGTGTTACCACTTAAGCACCAAAAGCTACCCTATAAACGGCAACCTGCAGCAACTATACTATAGCCCCGAGGTAGAGAAGCAAAAGCAACTGGAAGGGAAACTGCCTGCCTGCGAAGGCTGTACAATTAACTGCTACATGCAACCCAGTTTTGCCGTAAACCTAAACAAGTACTTCTGGAAAGCCCTGCCCAGCACCCTTAAATACAACTATAGCAAAGGCACCTGGAAGAGATTGTTTGTCTGAATCAGGATTTACAGGATTTTAGGATTAGCTGGATTAGTCTTTACTTTACAAGGTCAACAATCAACAATTTAACAATCAACAATTAAAATTATGCCTGTTATACTTCCGGTAAAAGGCCTGTCGCCGCAGATAGGCGATGACACATTTATTGCTGAGAACGCAACTATAGTTGGCGATGTAATAATGGGCCACGAGTGCTCGGTATGGTTTAATGCCGTGATTCGGGGAGACGTAAATTCGATCCGGATCGGTGATAAAACGAACATACAGGATGGCGCCGTAATACATTGCACTTACCAGAAAGCCGCTACTACGATTGGTAGCAACGTATCGGTAGGGCATAACGCCATTGTGCACGGCTGCAATGTAGAAGATAACGTGCTGATTGGTATGGGTTCTATAGTGATGGATAATGCCGTAGTGCAGAAGAACTGTATAATTGCCGCCGGCGCTATAGTTCTGGAAAATACCGTGTGCGAATCGGGTTGGATCTATGCGGGCATTCCGGCTAAAAAAGTAAAACAGCTAAGCCAGGAACAGATTGACGGCCTTGACAAAGTAGCTAACAACTATGTAATGTACAGCGGCTGGTTTACCGGCAAAGAGTAAAACAAAAACGCCTGCGCTGCCGGGTTATAGTTGGCAACGCAGGCGTCTGTTATGTTATAGTTGTATCTTAATGCTCAGGCATTTCCCTGATAACCGCATCTTCGCGCATGTCTTCTTTAATCCTGAACAGCACCGATATCAGGCTTCTTTCTGACTTCTCCAGTACGCTGACCTCGTATTCATTAAAGTCTATCGTGTCGTTGATGTCTTCCGGAATCTGGCCGTAAAGTACACTTACCAGTCCGCCAACTGTTTCGTAGTCTTCGCCTTCGGGTAATGGGTAAGGTAAAAAATCGTTGGCGTCCGAAATAGGGGCTGAAGCGCTTACTTTATATTCGTAGTCGCTTACCAGTTCTACCAACGGCACTTCCTCATCGTACTCATCCTGAATTTCGCCTACCAGCTCCTCAATAATATCTTCCATGGTAACAATACCCGATACGCCACCAAACTCATCGGTAACTATAGCTATGTGCATATGGCGGCGCTGGAACTGCTTCAGCAGGCGGTTGATCTTCTTGGTTTCCGGTACAAAATAAGCAGGGCGGATCAGTTTCTCCAGTACCACAGGCTCACCCATGCGAATAATGCTCAACAGGTCTTTTACATACAGTACCCCAACTATATTATCGATGTTTCCGCTGTAAACAGGCAGGCGCGAGTATCCTTCGTTAAAGATGATCTCCATCAGGTCGTGTTCGCTGATGTTGCTGTCAATGGCCACCATTTTGGTACGCGGCACCAGGATCTGCTTTACCATGCGCTCATTAAACTGGAACACATTCTCTATCAGTTCGTGCTGCGAATCATGAATGGCACCGCCTTCGGCGCTTTGCTCAAACAACAGGCGTAACTCTTCGGCTGAGTGTACTTCGGAGCCATGCAGCGAGCGAATGCCAATGGAACGAAGGATAAAGTTTGAGAAACCGTTAAGCAGCCATATAAACGGGATGAACAGGATATAGAAAAAGCGGAGCGGCAAGGCAATGGCCAGCGTAGTGGATTCCGGGCGTTGTATGGCAATGGATTTAGGCGCCAGCTCACCAAACACAATGTGCAGTACCGTAATCAGGGCAAAAGCAATTGGCAGGGCAATACTATGCGCAATTTCAGGGCTCGGCTCAAAACCAAAAGCAGCCATAATGTTGATGATGATCTGCGACACAACGCTTTCACCGATCCAACCTAAGCCCAGCGAAGCCAGCGTTATACCCAATTGTGTGGCCGACAGGTAAGCGTCGAGGTGCGTGATCATGTGCTGTGCCAGCTTAGCCATTCTGTTGCCGGCCTGGGCACGCAGTTCTATCTGCGAAGACCGGACTTTTACAATAGCAAACTCTGCCGCCACAAAAAAGCCATTGAGCAGTACCAGGAATATAGTCAGGAAAATATTAAAAATCATAGTTTATATTAGGGAGCTTAAGCTACTACAGCTGTAAAATTAACTAAAATACGATGTTAACCTACAAATGTATATAGTTTAGAAAATATTGCCAGTTATAAAAGCGGTGAGAACTAGGCGGATAGGGCATAAAAACATAAAGGTGCCGTGGGAGGCACCTTTATGTTTTATATACGTTGGCATCAAACTAGGCCTGCAGCGCAAAAGAAGCCTTGGCGGTTGTAAATAACTCGTGGGCATTAGCAGAAGTCAGCCTCGGAAGAAATATCTTCTTTGCCTCATCTTCTGAAATCAGTTTGTACGTGTTTGTTGCCAGCGTATCGAGGAAGGGATTGCAAAAAGAATAAATATACTCGTCCGACATGGTTTTATAGACTACATGAAAGTTATGTTTCTCGTCCCTAACAAGTTTCATTGCCTTAAAAATGTAGTCAAACACTCTTCCGCATTCTGTCTTCAGTAGTTGTTGCTCTGTATGCTGTAGACTTTGTTTCATTGCGTTTTGTTGGTTGAGTTATATTAATTCTTATTTACTCTACATTCAAAATTACTTTAAAATTCCTTCCCGCAAACCGGCAAATCAAGCTACTAAGTAAAAGACCGTACTGAATTGGTGTACGTGCAATAATTAAGGGTAAAAGTTATAGTTCAGTAATGGTTGTTAAGGGTTTAATGTACTTGTATAATATACTGATAATATTTAATAAAAGTTATATTTTTATATATTTATTTTAAAGTATTTTATAAAAAGTTGCATTAACTCTATTTATTGAGAAGATTATAGTTGAATTATGGTTATGATAAAAGCTTTGATGTATGCAATTTGTATGCGCCGCCAAACTATAGTTGCAGGGCTGTAAACTATAAAATACGGGGCTTTTTATGCATGCCGTAAGTCAGGTTGGATTCGGTCGTTAGATGAGCGCAGTATGTATCGTTCAGGCTGCTTTACATCTTACTATAAACCATGGATTGCACAAGGCAGTAATATATTTTTTACTTTTGTACTATAGTTGCTAACATAACACACATTACTCAGTTATATTTGACCGAAAGGCCTGTAGCGCTTACAAAAATTAAAAAGCACTTATGCTTACCTATAAATCTTCTAAAACCCTTTTTGCAGTAGCGATGCTCTGGCTGGTTGCCTTCAGTGCCGTTGCGCAAGTGTTAAAACCTGCCACCTGGAGTTACGATGTTTCGAAGAAGCAAGTAGCTGTAGGCGAAGAAGTGGAGCTGATCTTTAATGCCCGCATAGACAAAGACTGGTACCTGTACTCTTCTGACTTTGATCCGGAGCTGGGCCCGATGGTGACCGAGTTTAAATTCGAGAAGCATCCGTCTTACGAGCTGGTTGGTAAAGTGGTACCGGTTAAACCCAAAAAGAAATACGACGACCTGTGGGGCGGCGAGTATACCTACTTTGTTGGCACAGGCCAGTTCCGCCAGAAAATTAAAGTGCTGAAGCCCGAACTGCTGGTAAAAGGCAGTTACGAATACCAGGTTTGTACCGATATAGATGGCCGTTGCATTCCGTTCGACGATGAATTTACTTTTAGTAACAAACAGATACAGGTAACCGGAAAAGCGGCAGCAGCAACAACACCTGCCACTGCAGAGCCAACGCAAACTATTACCCGCAACACGCAGAACGGAGCTGCTGAGCCAACACAAACTATAGCGCAGCCCGCTACTTCAGATACTACCACATCACCTGCTTTCTCGCAGGGTGCCGCCACTATAGATACCATAACTGCCCCTGAAACTACGGAAACAGTACAGACAACTATAGACGACACCACCTTAACCGAGCCTGCTACCGACCAGGGCGACATCTGGACATTGATGCTGGTTGCCTTTGGTTCCGGCTTGGTTGCCCTGCTAACACCATGCGTATTCCCGATGGTGCCCATGACAGTGAGTTTCTTTACCAATAGCAGCGGTAGTCGTACGCAGGGCATTGTTAAAGCAGCTGTTTATGGTCTTTCCATCATCGCCATCTATACCATCATCGGAACTATAGTTGCCCGTTTGTTTGGTGCCGATGGGGCTAACTTTATCAGCACGCACTGGCTGCCGAATGTGCTCTTCTTCCTGGTGTTTGTAATTTTTGCAATGTCCTTTTTCGGGATGTTCGAGATTACACTGCCAAGCTCGTGGCTGACCAAAGTTGATGCGCAGGCAGATCGTGGCGGCTGGATCGGGGTTTTCTTTATGGCGTTTACACTGGTGCTGGTTTCGTTTTCCTGTACCGGGCCTATAGTTGGAAGTATATTAGTTGCATCGGCAGGCGGCGAAATGATCCGCCCTATTATGGGGATGTTTGCGTTCTCGCTGGCGTTTGCCCTGCCGTTTACCTTGTTCGCTATATTCCCGTCGTGGCTGAGCAGTTTACCAAAGTCTGGTGGCTGGCTTAACTCGGTTAAAGTAGTACTGGGTTTTATAGAACTGGCACTGGCGCTTAAATTCCTGAGCATTGCCGACCAGGTGTATCATTGGGGCATCCTGGACCGCGAAGTTTACCTGGCCTTATGGATCGTGATCTTTACCCTGATGGGCTTTTACCTGCTGGGTAAGCTCAAGTTCTCGCACGACTCAGATCTGCCACATATCAGTGTGCCGCGCCTGTTCTTCGCTATCGTTACGTTTGGCTTTGTAATCTATCTTATTCCGGGTATGTTCGGTGCACCGTTAAAAGCGCTGTCCGGGTACCTGCCTCCGCAAACCACCCAGGACTTTGACCTGAATGCTATTGTACGCCAGAGTAATGGGGGTGGTAACACTGTAAGTCTGGCATCCAACCAACTATGCGAAACACCAAAATATAGTGACTTCCTGCGCCTGCCACATGGCCTGCAAGGCTACTTTGACCTGGAGCAAGCCAAAAAATGTGCTGCCGAGCAAGGCAAACCTATATTTATAGACTTTACCGGCCACGGCTGCGTTAACTGCCGCGAAATGGAGGCCAACGTATGGTCGGATCCTGCTGTGCTTAAGCGCCTGCGCGAAGACTATGTAATTGCTGCCTTGTATGTAGATGATAAGTCTGAGTTGCCGCAAAGCGAATGGTATACCAGCAAGTACGACGGCAAAGAGAAAAAGACCTTAGGTAAAAAGTACGCCGATTACCAGATCACGAAATTCAACGTAAATGCGCAGCCGTATTATGTGCTGATGGATGAGAACGAAAATGTACTGGTTAAGCCTATTGCTTACGACCTGAATGTGGAAAACTTTGTAAAGTTCCTGGACGCCGGTGTTGCTGCGCATAAGGCCAGAAAGATTGCACATAAGTAATTGTTTGATCCGGGATTTTCAGGACTGGAGAATCAGCAGGATTGTATATCAGATAAAAATAAAAAAGCAAAGCCCCACCAGATCTGGTGGGGCTTTGCTTTTTTAAAAGAACTGTTTCATCTGAAAAGTTCTTTGTCTTATGTCGGAAGCAAACTTACTTTGCTTCGTTGTAGCGGCGTGTTACTTCTTCCCAGTTTACTACGTTCCAGAAAGCGTTGATGTAATCCGGGCGGCGGTTCTGGTAATGCAGGTAATACGCGTGCTCCCAAACGTCCAGGCCCAGGATTGGCTGACCACCGCAACCTTCAGCAAATGACATCAGGGTGTTGTCCTGGTTAGGAGTTGAGCAGATCTCCAGTTTACCATCTTTTACACATAGCCAGGCCCAGCCGGAACCGAAACGGGTAGCTGCAGCGGTATTAAATTTCTCTTTCATCTGATCGAAAGAACCAAATGCTGAATTGATCGCATCTGCCAGTTCGCCGGAAGGCTGACCGCCACCGTTTGGCGATAGGATTGTCCAGAACAGGTTGTGGTTGTAATAACCTCCACCGTTGTTACGAACCGCTTTGTTTTCGCCATCAATGCTGGTCATGATCTCCTCGATAGTCTTGCCTTCCAGGTCAGTGCCGGCAATGGCCTTGTTCAGGTTGTCGGTATAGGCCTGGTGGTGTTTTGTATGGTGGATTTCCATGGTGCGTGCATCAATGTGCGGCTCCAGTGCATCGTAAGCATAAGGTAGTTTCGGAAGTTCGAAAGCCATAGTTTTGTATATTTTTATATGTGAACAATTACATACGTAACAGTTGTATGAGTACGTATGCGTTTAAACTCTTAGTTTCAAAATTAGTTATTTTCTTCTGGCTGCAAAGAAAGTTGCCATCAGGTCGGCACATTCCTGCGCCATAATGCCACTAACCATCTCAGTTTTAGGGTGTAGCAGATTGCCTACTCTTCTATAACCACGTTTGGGCTCATTTGTTCCGAATACTACCCGTTTTAACTGTGCCCAGTAACTGGCACCGGCACACATAATGCAGGGCTCAACGGTTACGTACAGGGTGCAATCGTGCAGGTACTTGTTGCCCAGGTACTCGGAGGCAGCGGTAAAGGCCAGCATCTCGGCATGGGCGGTTACGTCGTTCAGCTTCTCGGTCTGGTTGTAGGCTTTGGCTATAATGCGGTTGTTGGCAACTATAATGGCACCAATCGGAATTTCGCCTTCCTCAAAAGCCTGCTGCGCCTGCCGGTACGCCTGCTGCATAAAATGTTCGTCACTATAAATCGAAAGAAAATCTGTAGCCATAGTTGTAAAGGTAAACCCTAAGGCCAGGTTTAGCAAGGCTTAGTTACTGGTTGTTGGTTAGCTAACGTTCGTGAACTATAGTTGTAGCACTATACCAGGTCAGAAATTGTCTCCTTGAGGACAAGTGAAAACGGGCATTCGAAACTTGCGGGCGAAGCTCCTAGGGATGTTAAATCAACAACTATAGAACTATAGCTCAAACTATAGAAGTATCAGAAAGTCCCCTTTGAAAGGGGCAGGGGGATGACAAAGAGTAACTATAGAACTACTAAACTACAATTATTGCCGGAATTCCCCTCCCGGGAGGGACAGGTGTGGGTTAAACTGCTACTGTAGTCACAATAGCCAATGCTACTACAATGCCTGCCCCTGCCGGGCCAGTTGCGTCAGGAGACACAACGCCATCGTAAGACACGAGCGAGGACGCTCGCGCCAGCAGAAGTGGGGATGACCAACAGAAACTATAAAACTATAACTCAAACTATAGCAACAACAGAAATTCCCCTCCCGGGAGGGGCAGGGGTGGGTTTATGGCAGCAACTATAGCCGGAGCCTAAAAAACTCGCCCACAAGATCCTTCCAGGATGACAAAAAGAGAAGGGATAGCAACTATAGAATGATAGCTACAACTATAGCAAAAGCCTAATCCTGAAAATCTCATTAATCTCGGTTCAGACAAAAAAAGCCTCTCCTGCTCACAGAAGAGGCTTTCAAACTATAGGTAGTTGAAATTACTTTTTGATTTTGACTGAGCCCATGATCTCGCGGGCCGTGTCTTGCCAGTCGTTTTTTAGCTGGAACGGGATATGCAACGTGTAGATCTGGAGTTGTCTGCCAACTATAGTATACTGTATAATGCTGTATTTCTGTACAGGTCTCAGGTTAGAAGCGCCGCGTGTATCAGCAAGCCTTGATACAAACTCAAAAACTATAAATTTCTGTCCTTTAACCTCTGTTACTTCCTGCCGGATAAAGTCGATGTTGGTGAAAGTTTCTACCAGGTTGGCTTTGTAAAACTCGCGCAGCATATCCAAATCCTCGGCATGGAACGTTGAGCGCTTCAGGGTTAAATTAAAGTCGATGTTGCCATCAGGGCTGGTATATGCAGCTACGGGCCTCGTAGTTGCAGGGTATTCCCGGGCAATGTCATCGTCAGACATTGGCATGAAATCTTTTGGCAACAGGATGCTGATCTCTTTGGTAAGATTTATCTTCTTCAGTTTTGGCGCGGCAAAAGCAGCACCGGCAATAAGGATGATAGCTAAAAATGCTAAATAACGCATGTTCATAAGGGTTGTGTAGGCAAAGCTATAAATTATTGTTCAAATAACAGGTAGTAAGTGAAAGTGGTGCAATTTCTCTGCCAAAAGTTTGAGATTGCTAACGAAGCCGGGGATTTAAAAAGTATCCAATAGCTATAGTTGCCGTTACAAACTATAGATTGATCCATAACTATAAACAAACTATAACTATGCTAAACGACTTAATTAATTCTGTAAAAGGACAACTGACCGGCGAACTGCAAAACAAATTCCAGATGCAGCCCGACACCGCCAACAAAGCCGTAGACCTTGCCAAAGATGACCTGGAGAATGGCCTTAAAAACGAAGCGACCAGCGGTAACTTTGGCGGTATACTGGATGTGCTGAAAGGAAACAAAGGTGCAACTGAACAGCCTCAGGTAAATAACATGATCGGAAAATATGTGAACAACCTGAGCACGAAACTGGGTGTGCCTGAATCTATAGCTAAACAGGCAGGGCCGTTCGTAATCTCGTTCATCATGCAGAAGCTGTCGGGTAAAGTGTCATCGGAAGGTGATCTGATGGGCATGTTGGGTGGTAGCCTGAAGGATAAACTGCCCGGCGGCTTAGGCGATAAGCTGGGTGGGATGTTTAAGTAACTATAAACTCAACTATAAAAATGAAGCCATACCCGGAAAGGTATGGCTTCTGTGTTTAAACGTAACTATAGGCTCTTTATCCTTCGGTAACTTTCTTGGTGTTATCGGTTGGGTTCCGGTCAATGAGTTTGTTCATCGGGTCGATGCCAGCTTTTTCAGGCTTCTCGTTAACTATAAACTCAAACTTGTTTTCGCCGGCCTTTACTTTGTGCTTCTTCATGTAAAGCGGTTTGTCCTGCCAGTTGCCATCTACTTTGCGGCGGGCAATTACGCCAACATCTACCCAATCGTTCATTTTGGCAGGTGTTTCGGTGCCCAGGCTGTCAGCGTATAGTTTCTTGGCATCTACAGTAAAGGTTACCTTATACTTGTTGTCAGCCAGCTTTTTGTAAGAAGCATCGGTGGTTTTGTTCTCGTACAGCGTAATCTTCTCAAACATGTCCGTCACCATATACTGCAGCGAGTCTGGGGTAGCTTCGCGGATATAACCCAGAAACTCAACAGAATTGGTATAAGGAGCCCGCTGGAACGCCACCTTCTGAATATACTTCTGCAGTGCCTTGTTCAAGTTCTCTTCGCCAATATAGTCAGCCAGCGCATACATGATTACGCTGCCTTTACGGTAGTGGATATATCCCTGATTTTCTACTTTGTAGAGCGGCATTTCTTTTTTACGTTCTGTAGTACGGCCCAGCAAGTAAGAGTTAAGCTCATACTTTAGGAACTTGTTCATGCGCTCTTCGCCGTACTCATGCTTCATTACCATCAGGGCGCTGTACTGGCTCATCGTTTCCGACATCAGTACCGACCCCTGCACATCGCCACCGATAACCTGGTGTGCCCACCACTGGTGCGCAATTTCGTGTGCGGTAACATAGAACGGGTAATCCACATCTTCCGGGTCGTCGTCATCCACGTCCGCTATAAACCCAATAGACTCTGAGTAAGGAATGGTGTTCGGGAAAGATTGTGCGAAGGTCTGGTAGCCCGGGAACTCCAGGATGCGCACCTGTTTGTGCTGGTACGGGCTGAAATTCTCCGTAAAGTAATCCAGCGATTTCTTTACGGATTTGATCATGCGATCCAGGTTATACTCGTGGCCTCTGTGGTAGTAAATTTCGATGGCTACATCCTGTCCGTTTTTGCCTTTCCAGTGGTCTTTCTTTACCTGGTAATCTGCCGACAGGAAAGAGTAGAAGTTCAGGATCGGCGCATCCATTTTATAGTGGAAGTAGCGGCGGCCGTCTTTTGTCCATTCTTTCTGCAGGTAACCCGGCGCAATCGCAATCTGGCTTGGTATGGTGCTTACGGTAGTTTCGAAGTTTATCCAATCGGCTTCGTTACTAATGTAGGTGTTCATGCGGGCAACAGAATCGTTTACGTCGGCCATGCGTGGTTTAGGCTTCAGGCCATGTTCTTTACGCAGGTCATCATCGCTCAACTCTACACCCGAACGGTACCCGATCTTAGGTAAATATTCGCTGTTGATGAATGTGCCGTTGTAAACGATGCCGGTGTTAGAGCCATTGTTACGGAAGCCTTTTGTTTCATAGTGCAGGTCCAGGTTCAGGCGCATCGAATCGCCGGGCTGCATTGGTTTAGCCAACTTATAGATGCGGTAACCATATTCTTTGTCGTTCAGGGCAAGTTTAGCCGGCCGATCAAATTCCAGTTTCCGTACTTCAGCTTCATCCGAAACAGCAACGTGTACCGAATCTATGGGTTGGTTGTGTGTGTTCTTGATCCAGAAATAACCTTTAAAGTCGAAAATGCGCTCTTCCGGGTAAATGTCTACGTTCAGGTTTACATCTGTAATGCGTGGCTGCGGTATGCCATCATACTTTTTGTAGGTCTTCTCATAATAAGCCTGGCGTTCTTCCTGGTCATCCGAAGTACGGTACTTGTTCAGGATGTTGGTGTTATAAAAGATAAATCCACCTGTGATCAGGAAAACGATTAGTCCGGCTGCAGTAACGAACAGAGTAGATTTTGTGAGTTGCATGCTAGCCAGTTTCAGGCGCCACTTCAGCATGTTTTCCGAACCACGCGACCACAGCATGTTGGCAACTATAGCCAGCAACAGGGCAAAGGCCGCCCAGTAAATTTTATAAATGGTAAATGGCCACACAAAATGCCCGTAGCCGTTCATGGCCGAGTACGTAATTCCCGGATCGGAACTATAGGAGTATAGCGTGTGCTCGAAGCCCAGCTGGCCTTTAAAGATGTTGAGCAGGTAATACACCACCATCACAAAATGGCCGATGAACTTGTTGTTTACGATTACCTGCACCAGCATCGCCAGCACGCACAACAGCAGGTAGTCTATCAGGTTAATGCCAAAAAGGCCCTGCAGGTACACATCGATCTCATACTTATAGTAGCCTTTAAACGTCTGGATGATGATACCGCAGATCATGATCACGAACAGCAACACCACCTGCACCAGCATCAGGGCAGTCATTTTAGAAGCGAACGGCACCCAGTTTGGAATTGGCAGCGCATCGTAGATCTGGTTGATGCTGTTATCGCGCTCGCGCCACACCAGCTCGCCGGAATAAAACGTGATGATGATCAGGAAGAACAGCGCAAAGGTACCGTTCAGTACCGTTACCACCTGCGAGGTAACCGGGAAGGTATTGGTATCATACATTTTACCAACCTGCGCCCCGGACACAAACAGGAAAATGATACCGGCGGTAACGATAGCGATAAAGTAAACACTCCTGATAATGCCATTAAACTCCAGCTTGCTCAGCTTAAAATACTGCTTCAGGCTCAGGTTAAACGAAAAGCTCTGCGATACTTTTGGCAGGTTCAGGCGCTCTGATGGCACAATCGCCCCTACGGCTTCGGCGCTGTTTTTACGACGGAACAATTTTATGCCGGTATTGGCAAACGAGAAACTGAATTTATAGTAGCAGAACGCCAGCAGGCCCAAACCTATAGTTAGCCAAAGCCCACGGTTCAGGAGTACATATTCGCTGAAAGGCAGCATTAAGGTGTTTCGCTCAGCAGTGGTCCAGTAGCGTTGGGTCAGGTAAATGGCAGATGCGCCCAGCGGGTCGGTCAGGTTGGCAATAAACTCATTATCCAGGTCACTGGTAAGGCTGCTGGCAATGCCGTACATCACTAAAAAGATAACACCACCTACGTAAATAGAAAGTGCGCTGCGGGTAAGGGTGGCCAGTGTAAAGAAGATGGAACCGGTAAGCAGCAGGTTGGGGATGATGATGGTTAAGTAAGGCTGTATGTACCAAAGCAGGTTGAACGGGCCAACCTTTTCAGGCTCCATCCATGGCATAAAAGTAGCGGCCATAGCGCCCAGCGCCACACCCGTAAACACAAACAGCGTAACCAGAAAAGAACCTGTAAAGCGGCCGAAAATATAACCGGCTTTTGAGATGGGAGTAGTATAGTACAACGAATGGGTTTTGTGCTCAAAATCCCGGAAGATAGGCGTACCCATCATAGAACAGGTGATCAGCACACCAAACCAGCTCAGTAACGTTACGATCCAGTTGATCTGGTAAGGAGAATTGGCAAACACTTTTCCGCCGCTGGCATCGCCGATTATAACGCTGGCACCAAAAGCACCACCCAGCCCCAGCATAGCGAAAAAGGCCATCAGGAACAGGATGAAGAAATAGATATAAGTAGCCGGACGCTTCATCCGGTACTTGAGTTCGAATAAGAAGATCTCTTTGAACATCTCTTTAATAATTAGGAATGATGAGTTATTAATTATGAATTAATGTCTTGTGTCAAAATTTGTATGAATATGAAACAGAATGTGGTGGCTGATAAGTCATATGCCTTTGCGCTTCGCGTTGTTAAGTTGTATAAGCACCTGCGTTTTACTGAGCAGGAATTCATACTTTCAAAACAAGTGCTCAGGAGCGGAACATCGATCGGGGCTAATGTGGAGGAAGCCATTGCTGCCAGTTCCCGTGCCGATTTTGTAAACAAACTGAATATTGCTGCTAAAGAAACCCGCGAAACAATTTACTGGCTAAGACTACTAAAAGACAGTGAATTTATTTCAATCAAGTCTTTCGGATCAGTTTATCAGGATGCTACTGAACTTCAGAAAATCCTGAGCAGTATTCTGCTAACCACTAAAGCCATTCATAATTCATAATTTCTAATTCATAATTACTTCAGCAGGCTCAGTGCGCCCGCCTTTGGTAGCTTCATGTATTCTGCTGAAGTACACGTCTTCCAGGTCTGCGTTAACCGGTTCGAAGTCGATACCAGGCTGCGCATCGCTGAGCACATGGATAATGGTTTTGCCGGCAAACAGGCGCGATGAGATCACATCGTACTGTTGCTGGTGCGCAGCCAGTTCTGATTTATGGATGAACTTGCGCCAGATACGGCCGTTCAGGCTATTAATCACTTCCAGCGGGTCGCCCGTTAGCAGCACTTCGCCTTTGTTGATGATGGCAAAGTTGCGGCACAGGTCGGTTACGTCTTCCACGATGTGTGTAGAAAGGATAACGATGATATTTTCCCCGATCTCGCTAAGTAAATTATGGAAACGGTTGCGCTCTGCAGGGTCCAGACCGGCGGTTGGCTCATCCACTATAATCAACTGCGGGTTTCCCAACAGGGCCTGCGCAATACCAAAACGCTGCTTCATGCCACCGGAGTAGCCGCCCAGGTTTTTCTTGCGCACATCGTACAGGTTGGTTTGCTGCAGCAACGCGGCCACTACTCCCCTGCGTTCTTTATTATCACTGATGCCTTTTAATACAGCAAAGTGGTCCAGCATTTCTTCAGCGCTTACCTTCGGGTAAACTCCGAACTCCTGTGGCAGGTAACCCAGCACTTTGCGCATTTCTTCTTTCTGGCGCAGCACATCCAGGTCGCCCAGCATAATGCTGCCGGTGTCGGCTTCCTGCAGCGTGGCTATAGTTCGCATAAGCGATGATTTGCCGGCGCCGTTGGGCCCAAGCAAGCCAAACATTCCCTTCGGGATGGTCAGGTTAATGTTTTTAAGCGCCTGGGTGCCATTAGGGTAGGTTTTGGACAGATTCTGTATGACAAGTTCCATAGTTGTATTTTATACTTGATTTTTTCGGTTTCCAGAGATAACTATAACTAAAGAAAATCAAACTATATTTCCATTCAAAATAAACTATACAAACCTGCTCTTTTTCACGACCAACCTGAGTTATAGTTGTTTAAGCCGCGGGTGTACCTGTGGTTATCATTGTTTGGGGCACTTAGCAGTAGTTTATAGTTTGCATTCAGGAAAACTACCTGTGCTATAGTTGCTCATCTGCCTGCTTACTGCGTTCTTGCATACTCCTGCTATTTTAGCTGCAACCTAACGTAACAATTATTACTTTTGCGCTATATACTTACAAAAAACGATTATGCTCCGAACTCATACTTGCGGCGAACTACGAATAGATAATGTAGGCGAGGAAGTTATCCTGGCTGGCTGGGTACAGCGCCTGCGCGACAAAGGCGGAATGCTCTGGATTGACCTGCGCGACCGCTATGGTATCACCCAGCTTAGCTTTGAAGAAGGCATGACGCCGGAAGCGCTGCTGAACCAGGCACGCAGCCTGGGCCGTGAATTTGTGATCAGAGTGGTAGGTAAAGTAATCGAGCGCGAATCTAAAAACGATAAAATTCCTACCGGTGCAATAGAGCTGAAAGTGACCAAGCTTGAAATACTCAACGCAGCCAAGTTGCCACCTTTCATGATCGAAGATGAGACGGATGGGGGAGACGATCTGCGCATGAAATACCGTTACCTGGACCTGCGTCGTAACCCGGTGCGTCGTAACCTGGAGCTGCGCCACCGCGTGATGCGCGAGACCCGCAATTACCTGGACGGACATTACTTTATCGAAGTAGAAACGCCTGTTCTGATCAAATCTACGCCGGAAGGTGCACGCGATTTTGTGGTGCCAAGCCGCATGAACCCGGGAGAATTCTACGCCCTGCCACAGTCGCCGCAAACGTTTAAGCAGCTGCTGATGGTATCTGGTTTCGATAAGTATTACCAGATCGTGAAATGCTTTAGAGATGAAGATTTACGTGCCGACCGTCAGCCGGAATTTACCCAGATAGACTGCGAACTTTCTTTCGTGACCCAGGAAGATATCCTGAATACGTTTGAAGGTTTGATTCACCACCTGTTCCAGAAAGTAAAAGGCATTGACCTGCCGAAACTACCACGCATGACCTATGCCGATGCGATGCGCCTGTATGGTTCTGATAAGCCGGACACCCGTTTCGGGATGCAGTTTGTGGAGCTGAATAACCTGGTAAAAAACAAAGGCTTTAAGGTGTTTGATGATGCCGAACTTATAGTTGGTATTAATGCCACTGGCGCTGCCAGCTACACCCGTAAGCAACTCGATGAGCTGACTGACTTTGTAAAGCGTCCGCAAATCGGGGCGACCGGCCTGGTGTATGCCCGTGTGAATGAAGATGGCTCTGTTAAATCATCGGTTGATAAATTCTACTCGCCGGATGACCTGGCAGAGTGGGCTGCAGCCTTTAACGCTAAACCTGGCGACCTGTTACTAGTATTGGCCGGCGGTAAAGACAAAACCCGTAAAGCCCTGAATGAGCTGCGCCTGGAAATGGGAACCCGGCTTGGCTTACGCAATAAAGATACATTCTCTGCTCTGTGGGTAGTTGACTTTCCGCTACTGGAGTGGGACGAGGAAGCCGGTCGTTTCCATGCCATGCACCATCCGTTCACGTCGCCTAAGCCAGAAGACCTGGAACTGATCGATGACCGCCCAAGCGATATCCGGGCAAATGCGTACGACATGGTTATTAATGGCGTAGAAGTGGGCGGTGGCTCTATCCGTATCCACGACCGCCGCTTGCAGGAGCAAATGTTCCGTTTATTAGGATTCTCTAACGACGAAGCAAAAGCGCAGTTTGGGTTCCTGATGGAGGCATTTGAGTACGGTGCGCCGCCGCACGGTGGTATCGCCTTCGGCTTCGACAGACTTTGCTCTATCTTCGGTGGCTCCGATTCCATCCGCGATTACATTGCCTTCCCGAAAAACAACTCCGGCCGTGATGTGATGATCGATGCACCATCGCCAATTTCGGATGCACAGTTGGATGAGCTGCACATTAAAATGAAAAACATAGCTGCTCCTGAAAAGAAGTAGCCATTATGAACTATAAGAAAAGCCTGTAGCAGCCATGTTACAGGCTTTTTTGTTTACCTGAACCGGGATTTAAATTGCCTCACCCCAGCCCTCTTTTTTTGAAAAGGCCCCTGCCCCCAAAACAGGGGAGAGTTTAAGGAGGAGCTATAGTTGGTTTAGAGTTCTATAGTTAGGTAGCGCTGGCGCGAGCGTTCTCGCTCGTATCTTACGATGGCGTTGTGTCTCCAGACGCAACTGGCCCGGCAGGGGCAGGCATTGTCTAAACCGGGATTAATGGAGATTTAAGGGATTTCTGGGATAAAGGTGATTGGTATAGTTGCAGATATAGTTCTATAGTTGGCGTTTTACCCCTTCCCAGCCTTCCCCTAACAACAGGGAAAGGAGCTTTCGAGTTGTGGCTATAGTTTAGTTTCTTGTTTTATAGTTCCCGTTTGTCATCCCCCTCGCCCCCTTCGAAGGGGACTTTCTGCTGCAGCTTCCCTAACTGTCATTTCGACCAGCGGGAGAAATCTTAATGAGCTATTATTACTTATCATGAGCAGGACAGGTTTACCTGTCCCTGCGGAACTACCACCACGATAAAGCGATGCAACTATAGCTGTTCACTCAACTATAATTTAGCTATCGAGCTGATCGCAGTCTTTGGGTTGAGCGCCTTTGCTTTGTTGCGGTGCCGTCAGGCAACCCGAGGAACGAGGGTAGCAAGAAAGCAGCAGCGCGATGCCCTTATCTAGGGCCCCTACCCCCAAGACGGGGCCTCCCGGCCGTGAGGGCACCAAAGCTGAATTGAAACGATAGGTAAGTAAAGCTCCCAGGATTGGAAGTAACTATAGAAGAAAAGGCTTGGTTTGAAAAGTAGAGTAGCAAACTATAGAACCCAGATTTCTCCTAACGTCGAAATGACAATAATGTAGATACTATACGACGTTTAGCTCCTTCACAGCTGCGCTGGTTCTCTCCGACTCTCATCTCAAGAATGTTCGAAATGACAGAGTAAGAAATAAGAACCCGCTATTGCATAAGGTAGCAAAAAACACAAAAAAACACTATACCAACCCTAACAACTCATGTGCTGCGGCAAACGCTGACTTCTGACCAGTCTTAACTTGTTCAGTTATAGTTGGAAGCTGCTCCCTTACCTGCTGATGCGCATAGAAATTCTCTTCCAGGCCCTGGCGTATCGCTTCGTACATCCACTGCAGGTTTTGGTCGCGGCGTTTTTTCTCGAAGTAACCGTTTTCCTGTGTTAGCTGCAGGTAGTCGGTTATAGTTTGCCAGATGGTGTCTAAGCCTGTTTGTTGCAGGGCGGAGCAGGTGGATACTTTGGGTAACCAACCGGAGGCACTCATGGGTAGAGGTGCAGGGCATTCTGGTATTCGGCGCGGGCGGATTTGGCTTTGCCGGCGTTGGATCCGTCGGCTTTGGTAATGGCGATAGCGTCAGCCATTTCCATGATGCCGCGCTTGATGCCCTGCAACTCATCACCGGCGCCGGCCAGCATCAGCAGCAGAAAGAAGTCAACCATGGCATGCACGGCTGTTTCAGATTGGCCAACACCCACAGTTTCTACTATAATGGCATCAAAACCAGCCGCTTCGCATAGAATTATAGTTTCGCGGGTGCTCTTGGTTACGCCTCCCAACGACTTGCCTGCCGGTGAAGGACGGATAAAGGCATTCGGATTAACGGACAACGACTCCATGCGGGTTTTATCACCTAAAATACTACCGCCGGTACGCTGGCTGGTAGGGTCTATGGCTAACACGGCCAGTTTTTTACCGGCATGCTCAATTACATAGTTTCCAAAGGCTTCTATAAACGTACTTTTACCCACTCCGGGCACACCTGTAATTCCTAGTCGTACTGCATTTCCGGCATGGGGCAATACCCTGGCAATTACTTCCTGGGCAAGTTCCTGGTCTTGTGGGAGCTTACTTTCTATTAACGTAATGGCACGGCTCAACAGCACGCGGTCTCCGTTCAGGATGCCGTTTACATAGATATCAGCAGAAAATCGTTTGGCCATAGGTTATAGTTTAAAGCTGCCGCCTTGCTATACAAAGTTAACAGAATGTGTGGTACATCATACCCATAGCCTGAAGCCCGCTATAAATTCTTATTACACTATAATTTAGCGTTACTATATTCTGATATTCAGGAAAAAAACTGAAATTGCGGACGGGTGTATAAAGTGGCCAAGCTAAGAGCTTAATTTATAGTTGTTTTCTGTTTCAGAATGTGGTTGGCAGCCTATATACCGCATTATCAACATTCATTAAATATTATCTGACCGTTTTATGAAAAAGGTACTTTTGGCTGCCGCAACCTTGCTGGCAGGGCAGGTTACCGCGCTTGCGCAGTCTGAGAGCAGCAGTTACTCGGTGGTGAGCCGTGGCGGTGTGCAGAACACATTTGTGCACGACTACCAGGCAATCGGTATAAACCCGGCTAACCTTGGCCGCAGCACATCGCTGGTTTCGTTTACAGTGGCCGAATTTGGGGCGTTCTATAGTTCGCAGGCGTTTACCCGCAAAACCCTGAAAAGCGCTATGAAGCTTGCTTCTGATACTTCTATCGGCATGGAAGAACGTATGGAGCTTGCGCGCGCCTTTACCAGCGACAATGTGCTTAACCTGGGTGCGGATGTAAATACCCTGGCTATTTCGGTGAGTGTGCCTAAAATTGGTGGTTTTGCAGTCAGCAACAGGCAGCGTATGCTGGGCCACGCCGGCTTTAACAAAAACTTTTCGGAGCTGCTCTTCCTAGGCCAGGATGCATCCATGTTTAGCGAAGTAAAGCCTGATGAAACACTTTTCGTTTCCGATATCTTTGATGGTTCTGAAATTAAGATGTCGTGGGTAAATGAGTGGAACTTTGCCTATGGCCGCAAGATCATGGAACTCCCTTTAGTCAACATCTACGGTGGTTTCGGGTACAAATACATGCAGGGCCTGGGTTTGTATGAGTTCAGTGCAAAAGATGGTAAAGTAAAAGCTTACAATGCCTTCTCGCCAATACTGGATGCCAACTACGACGATTACCTGGATGATCCGAAGTTTAATTACGACAGCGCCGACGGTTTACTGAACCCGGTTGGCCGCGGTCACGGTGTGGACCTGGGCCTGTCTGCCGAGATCATCAAAATTGTGAAAGTAAGCGCTTCTGTAACCGACCTTGGTAACATTAAGTGGACGGAGAACCTGCTGGAAGGACAGGACAAAGGCTTTACGCTGGAGCAAATGGCAGAAGACGGTGCAAATAATAATGATTTCTGGAAAGATGCCGGCAAAATGGCACGGGCTATAGTTGACAGTGCCCTGGTGTTTACCCCGGTAAGCGAAATGAAAGTAAACCTGCCAACCCGTTTCCGTTTTGGTGCAGGCGTTAAAATAGGGCAGCGTGTAGAAGTTGGTGTAGATTACGTAGCGCCGCTAAACAAAGCACCAGGCAACATCGCTTCAGACTTCGTGGGCTTAGGTATCGACTTTTCTCCAATCCCGGTATTCCGTTTAAGCTCTGGTGTGTCGTCTGGCGCCGGCGATAAACTGAACATACCGTTTGGCTTTGCGATCACATCTCCGGTTTACGAGTTTGGTATTGGTATGCGCGACGTTACAGCTCCGTTTACTAAAAATAACCCGGGAGCATCGTTTGCGATGGGCTTCCTGAGATTCAAGATCGGGAAACCACAGATCATCTAAAGTAAACTATAGTTTATAGTTAAACAGAAAGGCCAGCCTTAACCGGGCCGGCCTTTCTGTTTTATAGTTGGCGGTTATTATCTTTTTACATCCTGCACAAAGTTTGGTAACCCGAGGTCACTTTTCCTGCCTGCCAGTTTAAAACCATTGTCTTTGTATTGTACGGCTTTGCCTTTTGCATTCGGGTTAAAGATCACGCCCAGGTGCAGGTTGTCTTTGCGGGCTGCGTAAATCCTGCCATCGGGGCCAAGCTGCAGTGCGCCTATAGTTGGACTGCCGGATGTTGCAACTATAGTTGCCGATTTAATGATCTCTTCCGGGCCGCCGGCTCTCAGGTCAAACTGCACGATCTGGCCTTTGCCGGTTCCTTTGTTGTTGGTGGTGCCGTATAGTTTGCTGCCATCCGGGGAAAAAGCAATGCCGTACGCTTCCGAGAAACCTTTAAACAGAATAGGGTCAGATACTTTACCGGTGCTGCGGTCAAATTTCATGAGCTCAAAGTTACTGTTGTCGTTCCAGAGGGCTGCTGCCAGTTTCGTGCCATCCGGAGATGGCTTCAGATATCCGATAGCTTTGCGGTTCGAGCCACCATGCACCGTGCCCGCATTGCTCATAACAGGCATGGTTTCTACTCCGTTTTCTGAAACCAGGTAAGACAAATAGGCATTGCTGTTCCAGCGGTGCGCTATAACCCACCAGTCTTTGCCGTTGCTGTGGCGAACAGCGGTCAGTTTCTCGGTGGTTGGCGCGATCATAAACGTATTTTTAAACACAAGATCACCGTTGCCTCCATCCTTGCTCATATCCACTATACTATAGCGCAAGCCATCAGACTGTGCCTGAATATCGGTGGTAAAAATGTAATAGATAGTTTCGGAGCCCGGTTTAGGAACTATAAGCGCCGACTGTGTGGATGAATTTCCGCCCAGCAAACCGTTGCCGTTAGGCATTACTTTGTGATTGCGGTTCCAGACCGTAATGCCGTTGGTATAAAAAAGCAGGTTGCCGTTTTTGTCAGAAATAGTGGCGCTGCCTTCTTCTGTTATCAGTCTGCCGTTGGTTACTGCTACAGCCGAGTCGCCATTAAACGAGATGCCGGCACTTTTGCCAAAGTACCAGTTGTTTTGTTCGCCTTGTGCCTGTGCAGCTATAGTTGCGCAGCAAAGTAAAAAAGCTGTTGCCAGGTATTTTAATCTGATCATGTGAGGTATGCGTTTTTTGCTATAACGTGGCAGTTGCAAACGTAGTGCCAGAATCAGAAACAAAAAAGGACAAGCGTAATGCCTGTCCTTTTTTGTGATTAATAACCTATTGGGTTATTTAATGCTGTCGCCGGAAGAGGCGTTGTCGTCTCCTATGGCTTCGTTCACATATTGCGTAGTGTCATCAGCACCTGTGCCGGGCAAGTCACCGGAACCTTCCACGCCGGTTTCCTGTGTGTTGCCGGTGGTGCTTTCAGGTGGCATATCCGAGTTTTCGCCGGTCTCACCACACGATGCCAGCAGCATAGTTGATGTGATGAAGGCGGCAGCTATTACGTTTGTTTTCTTATTCATAGTACTTCGTGTTACGTGTTTGTTATAGCATTGGGCTACATGGTAGCAGTTGTATCTTCCAGCGTAATAGTATCTCCTGACATATTATTGTCCGTGCTTCCATTGCTGATATGCTCGTTTTGAGTGGCATGATCGTCGCCTTCACCATTTCTTGTTCCACAGGAGGACAGCAGTACAGTAGCCCCACAAAAGATAAATCCCATTAATATTACGCGCGCTGTTTTCATAGTTTTATTGCGTTTGATGATGTCTGTTGTACGTCGGGAGCGGGCGGATAGGTTATAGTTTCAGGGACGCTGCAGTATAGTTAACTGATTGATCCGCTAACTTTTAAACTATAGTTAGTGCTGGAGTTCGGGTTCGGCTTCTGTAATTTTCTGCAGTTCAGGATATAAGGAGATCAGCTTGAGCAATACGCCGTTGGTCCAGCCAAAACCATCCTGGTTGGGGTACTCTCCGCCACCAGCCGGCAAGTCCAGGTTTTCGACGTTATATTTCTCCATCAGCTTTCCGGTTGTCTGGTACACGTCGGTGTTGAGCTGCACCCAGTTGGTAGCTATAGTTGCTGCTTCGTCGGTAAAGCCATAGTTGCGGAGCGCCTGTATCGTCATCCATTGCAGTGGTGCCCAGCCGTTTGGTGCGTCCCATTGCTGTCCGCTCTGGTTTAACGTAGTTACCGCTCCGCCCGGGCTTATAAAATCAGCTTTGATCTTTTGCGCCACAGCTTTAGCCTGTTTGCGCTTTACCATGTTAAAATAGAGCGGGTAAACTGCAGCCAGCGAAGGAATGTTGGTCGTAGCCTTGGTTCTATAGTTATAGTCGTAAAAGAAATCGTGTTCAGCGTTCCAGTTGTATTTCAAAACCGCATCGCGTCGGGCTTTTGCCAGTTTTTCGTATTTGCGTGCTTCTGCTTTGTTACCGGACAGAACGGCCATTTCCTGTAAGGTTAGCTCCATGTGGTAAAGCAGCGCGTTCAGGTCTACAGGTATAATGCTGGTGGTTTGTATCGTGCTGAGATCCTTTCCATCAGCAAACCAGCGCGTACTAAAATCCCAGCCAGATTCGGCGGCGGCTCTTATGTCGCGGTAAATTTCTTCAGGTACTCTGCCGGAGTTTTTGGCCAGTTCCACATCCTCCAGGTAAGATTCGGGGCGAGGTTGCGGATTGTCGTCCCAGTAGCGGTTGAGGATGCTACCATCGGGCATTAAAACCACCCGGCGATGCGCAGGGTTGGCAATAGTAAGGTTTTCGGCGCCATCCATCCAGAAGGCATATTCCTTTGTCAGAGCAGAACTATAGTTTAGCAACACATTGCGGCCTTTTTGCTGTGCCAGAACGCGTAGCATAAGGGCATAAAATGGTGGTTGCGAGCGGCTGAGGTAATAGGTCCGGTTGCCGTTCGGTATGTGGCCTATCGTTTGAATAAGGTGCGTAAAGTTATCGACCATGCTCTGGATCAGCTCCGTTCTTCCGCTTGCCTGCAGGCCCAGCATGGTAAAGAAGCTATCCCAGTAATAGATTTCTCTAAAACGGCCTCCGGGCACAACATAGGCATGTGGCAGAACTATAAGCGAGCCGCTATTGTCACCGGGTTGCCGGGTAAGTTCCGTCCAGAGGCGCTCTATGTGTTCAACTATAGTATGCAACTCGTTGGTTGTAAAGCTGGTATCGGGCTGCTGTGGCAACCTGAAATGCTGTAGAACAAATGCCTTTAATTCAAAGCCGGGTTGCTGCTTTTGCTGTTCGTAAGCCTGTAAGATATGCTTGGGATCGGACAGCGGGACACAATCCGGGAAGGTCTTGGAATCGGGGAAAACGCGTTGCACTTGCACCTGCTCAAACAACTTACCCAGGTCTTGTGCAGGGTAGTATAGTTGCTGCGCCTGAGCAGGCTGCAGGGTGAGGCTAAAAGGCAAAACCAGTAAAAGGTATAGTTTCAGGATATAACCGGTTTGCTTCATGCTGCGCTGAAATTAACAAAACATTAATCTCCTTTTACGCAGACCTGAAGCAAGCCGGCAAGTATACTACCGGAAAGGGTATTGCACAAATGATTCCTGTCCCATCGACTCTTTTTCGTACCTGGCTACAGCAAATTCCTGAAATTGTGCTTCAAAATTCTGATCACCGGCAAATACCTTATCGGGCACGGGGCTGCCTTCTAAGAAAAAGTAAACTTTTGTATTGCCATATTTGGTGTGGGGCATAAACTCTCCGTACTGTTGCATCTGCTGCCACAAGGTATCGGCCACCGTTACGGCATACACCCTGACGATAGGACCGGTGTTGTTCTCATTCCTGTAAAATGCTACTTCTTTAAAATCTCCCTCCAGGTCATCAACACTGGGCAGCGAAAATGAATCGTAAATAAACCAGCCTACCAGTACAAAAGAGGCAAGTATAAGAATGTGTTTTAACTTCATGAAACTCTGTAATATATTTTGGCAAAGTTACTCAGGTTTATCGTCCGGAGTGCTATTATTTATAGTTGTTTGGGCTGTTACCTGTATGCTACAACAACTATAGGTTCATTATGTTGGCGGTTATTTTAGATAAGCTACGCCTTACCCAAAAGTGGGTATTGTATAAATGCTATATTAACATGAACTTTGCAGGATACTTATCTATAACCACAAAATAGAACAATGAAATTAAACCTTACCAGTAAATTCCTGAGCCTGTTTGTAGTAGCAGCGCTTACCCTTACATCGTGTGGCAGCGATGATGACCCACAGCCGAATAACGGCGATCAAACTGCTTGTAAAGTAACTGCTATGTCTATAGAGACTATGTTTGGTAGTTTTGAAGGCACTGCAGTTTACAACGCTGATGGAAAAATCAGTAAAGTGATGAATGCTGAAGATGAGACAAGCTATACTTTGTTTAAATATGACAGCCAAAGCCGACTTGTGAGAGAAGAAGAGTATGAGCAAGACGAATTAATATACTATACTGAGTACAGCTATACGAATGGCAACATAACGATGGCAGAATGGTTCTATGCTGACGATGAGCCGGACGGATATATGACTGTGAAGTATGACGGCAGTAACCGTGTTACTGAAGTTAAAGAGTTTTATGAGGGAGAAGATTTTGAAGGAGAAGTAACTGAAACTGTTTATACAACTAAGCATACTTACAATAGCCAGGGCAATGTAACTAAAACGGTGTATTTTACTGATGAGGTTGAAGATATGGCAGTCACTTATGAAAGCTACGATAATAAGATCAACATTGCTGCTGCTATGAAAGGTAACTTTGATCCTTGGTCTGGTAATAGCAAGAATAATCCTTTGAAAGCTACCACAACATTTATTGTTGAAGGTGAGTCACAAACAATCGCATCTACCTATACTTATGTATATAATGACAATAATCTGCCAACAAAAATTACGATAACCACACCGATTGGTAGTTTTATAAGCAACTTCACATACCAGTGTAAATAAGCCTTACCCCAATACCTAAACCCTCTGTAATTACGAAAGCGGGCTTCTTCGGAAGTCCGTTTTTGTTTAACAGTGGTTTTGTCGCTTGCCTGTTACCAGCTTTATAATAGAAGTAACTACTATAGTTGCCATGGCAGGTAAGCCTACCCAAACCAGTTCGCTTTTTATTACGCGCCAGCCCCACTCGCTAAAAAAGTTGCCAACACCAATAGGGGAGACCTGTATCGGGCGCCAGGGCAGAAAATAACGTGTATTGTCAAATGGGGCAAATACAGCTACGCCTAATCCACCATTTGTTAAGGCATCCAGTAAACTATGCGAAGCAGTGCACAGCGTAAAGAACAGAATAAACAGCAGCCCTTGCTTAGAGATGAGTTTTACACTTCTGTAGAAAAGCGTTGTAACTATAACTCCGAGCAGAGCAGCAAAAACCAGTGAGTGTGAGAAGCCTCTGTGCCCGAATAGGTGCTCATATGGCACACCAAATTTAAACATCACCACATCTGCATCCGGAACTATAGTACAGGCTACCCCCAGTAACCAGAATTTAGGAGTTGTATAGTTGCCAGGATAGATCTTGCCTATAGTTGCTGCTGCCAAAGCATGTGCGAAAGCTGATGCCATTTAATATCTGAATGTGATTGAGTATTGAAGTTAAGAAGAATTAACAATTCTGGCGTGGAGCTTAGCTTCGCGCCAGAAAAACAAAAAGCCGCAGTTGAACTGAATCAACTGCGGCTTTCTTCAAATTCTATAACTCTCTAATTTTCCAGCTCCTAAACTTCAGAGATCAGCTTCTCCAGAATATTCTGTGCTGCTACCGAGATGATAGTTCCCGGGCCAAACACACCGGCTGCGCCGGCTTTAAAGAGGTAATCATAATCCTGTGCCGGAATAACGCCACCAACTATAACCATAATATCACTGCGGTCGAGTTTGTGGAGTTCTTCTATTAACTGGGGAACCAGTGTTTTGTGGCCGGCTGCCAATGAAGACACACCCACCACGTGCACGTCGTTCTCTGCGGCTTGCATGGCTACTTCGGCTGGTGTCTGGAACAGTGGCCCTATGTCCACGTCAAAGCCAAGGTCGGCGAAGGAGGTGGCAATTACTTTGGAGCCGCGGTCGTGTCCGTCCTGGCCCATTTTAGCCACCATAATGCGTGGTCGGCGGCCTTCCAGTTCTTCAAACTGATCAGCTAAGTTTTTAGCGCGTTCAAAGTTTTCGTCGTCGGTTATTTCTGCTGAGTACACTCCTGATATAGCTCTGATTACTGCTTTATGTCTGCCGTACACCTTTTCCAGTGCGTCGGAAATCTCGCCTAATGTAGCGCGGTGGCGAGCTGCTTCTACCGCCAGGTCCAGTAAGTTGCCTTCCCCGGTCTCAGCGGCATTGGTTAAGGCTTTTAAGGCATTGGCAACAGCGGCTGCATCGCGTTTTTCTTTTACGCTTGCCAATCGGCGCAGCTGCGATTCACGCACAGCTGTGTTATCAATATCCAGGATGTCGATTTCCTGTATCTGGTTCGGTTTATACTTGTTTACACCAACTATAATGTCTTTGCCGGAGTCGATGCGGGCTTGTTTGCGGGCAGCGGCTTCTTCGATGCGCATTTTCGGCAAACCGGTCTCAATCGCTTTTGCCATGCCACCCAGTTCTTCTACTTCTTCAATCAGTGCCCAGGCTTT
The DNA here is from genome assembly GCF_010092985.1 of Pontibacter pudoricolor. Taxonomy (GTDB): domain Bacteria; phylum Bacteroidota; class Bacteroidia; order Cytophagales; family Hymenobacteraceae; genus Pontibacter; species Pontibacter pudoricolor. The sequence continues at coordinate 3,995,840 of NZ_CP048106.1, forward strand.
TTGTGCCAGCTCGTGCGTCAGGGCTTCCACGTAATAGGAGCCACCCCACGGGTCAACTACTTTGGTAATGTTAGTTTCCTGTTGCAGGTAGATCTGTGTGTTACGGGCTATACGTGCCGAGAAGTCTGTTGGCAGGGCAATGGCTTCGTCCAGGGCGTTAGTGTGCAAGCTTTGTGTACCGCCAAGAGCAGCCGCCAAGGCTTCTACGCAGGTGCGTGTTACGTTATTGAACGGATCCTGCTCGGTTAAGCTCCAGCCAGATGTCTGGCAATGCGTTCTTAAGGCTAAGGATTTTGGATTCTTCGGGTTGAATTGCTTGATGATTTTTGCCCACAGCATACGGGCCGCGCGCATCTTGGCGATTTCCATAAAGTGGTTCATGCCGATGGCCCAGAAGAACGACAGACGTGGTGCGAAATCATCAATGTCCATGCCTGCCTGCAAGCCGGTGCGCACATATTCCAGACCATCCGCCAGGGTATAAGCCAGCTCTATATCGGCGGTGGCGCCGGCTTCCTGCATGTGGTAACCTGAAATGGAAATAGAGTTGAAGCGCGGCATCTTTTTAGAACTATAGGCAAAGATGTCGGCAATGATCTTCATGCTTGGCTCCGGCGGGTAGATGTAGGTATTGCGCACCATAAACTCCTTCAGAATGTCGTTCTGGATCGTTCCGCTCAGTTGTTCCGGCTTTACGCCCTGTTCTTCGGCAGCCACAATATAAAACGCCATGATCGGTAACACCGCACCGTTCATCGTCATCGAAACCGACATTTCGTTCAGCGGGATCTGATCGAAAAGGATCTTCATGTCTTCCACCGAATCGATAGCCACACCGGCCTTACCCACATCACCTACCACGCGCGGGTGATCGGAGTCGTAGCCACGGTGCGTAGCCAGGTCAAACGCTACCGAAAGTCCTTTTTGCCCGCCTGCCAGGTTGCGACGATAAAAAGCATTACTTTCCTCAGCGGTCGAGAAACCGGCATACTGGCGAATGGTCCAGGGCTTTTGCACATACATGGTGCTATATGGGCCGCGCAAATACGGTGGCAGGCCGGCAGCAAAATCGGTGTGCTCAAAGTGTGCGGCATCTTCCGACGTATAAAAGGTTTTTACCTTTATCTGCTCCGGTGTTTTCCAGACTTTAGCATCAGCAGGTGCTTCGTGCCCGTTCTCTGCCGCAGCTAAAGTTCGTATATCTATTTTCGAAAAGTCAGGCTTCATTTTGTTAGTTATGAATTATGAATGACGAATTAAGAATTGGAAATACATTCATGGTTCATCATCAACTAATCTTATCTCTACTTACTATTAACTTCTTTTTTAACTATAGTTAAGAAGCAAGGTCATAACGCTGTTCAATCAAAGGTTTGCCAAAGGCTATGGATGGTTTTTCTTCCGTTAACCTAAACCCATAGCGTTTGTACAAAGCGATGGCCGGTTCCTGTTCGTGCGTAGTCCAGAGATAAGAGGAAGTATAGCCCTTCTCTTTGTGGAACGCCATGAACAAATCCATCAGCTTTTTACCCAACCCTACACCCCGGTACTCCGGCTCTATCAGAAAGAACCTTAACTGGGATGCATTGTCCGGGCGGTGCGTGAGGAGCAGAAAACCTACTATTTTGCCCTGATGTTCTGCCACCCACACCCTGTCCAGGTTCGGGTCATACTGGCTGTAAAACTCATGAAACCCCTGCGCCACATAGCTTTCAAACTCAATACCATAGTTACACTCGTGCTGATACAGGGTGCCATGGCGGTAAGTCACAAACCCGATGTCGCCGGGCTTTAAGGTTGTTCTGATCGTAATATCACTAAGTTGCATTATAATATTCAGTCTTTGTTTAACTCGCGTGCTCTGAAGTAACAACCCAGCGGTCACTGATGTTTTTCCAGACCTGCGATGATACACCACCCATCAGGCGCTTACCATCCAGCTCAATCTTCCAACGGAAAACAAAGTAAACGGCCTCTTTGGATACCTGCTCTATATGTAGCGGCTCGTAACTATAAACGCCCATTTTGCTGCGGTCAGCAAAGTCCTGCAGAAACATGTCGTACACCTGCTGGTAGCCTTTTTCGGTGCCGCCTTTACTTATCCAGAGCATCTCCGGGGAGTTCCAGTAAAAGGTCATCGCTGTTTCCAGGTCGCCTTTGTTCCACGCGGAAATCTGTCCTTCCAACGCTTTTTTTACTTCCTGTACGGCATCGCCTTTAGGCATGGTAAACGACGAAACTATAGTTGTGGTAGCCATCAGCAGCAGTGTTAGGTAAAGTAGTTTCAGGTTACTGGCCATTGATGCCATGTAGTTTTTTATGAACCAGGTCCAGAATGCTCTTCATGTCGCAGTCTTCAAAAATAAACTCGTCGTAACCGTTCGCAACCATTTCATCTTTCATATGCTGCGGGTCATCGGCCAGAATTAAAGTTGGTTTGGCATGGTGGTTACGAATGCGAGGGCCAAACTCGCGTACATAAGCCGATTCTGATGAGGCTACTACCAATACTTCGGCAGGCGTACTTTGTAATTTGTCAGAGGCTTCTTCTACGGAGCTGTAGTGCTGTAGCTGCGTCTCGAAACCGGCGCAGCTGAAAAGCTCCTGGGCGAAAGTGGCATTTACATGGCGTTTCTCGCTATCGCCGATAATGGCAACTATAGCTTTAGGACGACGCTGACGCTTCCGCAAATGCAGTTCGGTAGCCATGCGCATTACTTCGGTTGGGTAAGCGGCGCGTGTGGTATCAAATGCTTCGCTCTGGATCAGTTCTTCCGGGTCAAAATCTATTTTCTCTTTCGGATTCGGGTATTTGTTTGTACCAACCAGTACCATGCGGCCCTTGGCAATATCACGGAATTTGCGGCGGCTTACTTCTGTAATGGAGCCAAGTATAAAGCCATTCTCATAAGCTTCTTCAAAACCACCTTTCGCTTCCACTTCATTAAACAGCGCCCAGGCCTGGCCTGCTAACTGGTCTGTAAGCGACTCTAAATAATAAGATCCGGCGGCAGGGTCAATGGCTTTATCTAAGTAGGCTTCTTCCTTTAATATGATCGAAACGTTGCGGGCTATTCGCTCCGAGAACTCGTCAGACGCTTTAAAAGTGCTGTCGAAAGGCGATACTGTAAGCGAATCGGCACCGGCAAGTACTGCAGACATGGCTTCGGTGGTTACGCGCAGCATGTTCACGTACGGGTCCAGGGTTGTCTGGTACCAGCTTGAGGTGCTGCTATGAATGCGCAACCTGGATGCCAGTTGAGGATCTGCGTTGTAAGCTTTAACTATAGCTGCCCAGAGCAGGCGCAAGGCACGAAGTTTGGCTATCTCGAAAAAATAATTGGTGCCCGCAGCCATATGAAACTGCATATTCTGCAAAACGACTGCTGTTGATTGCCCGGCGTTTGTTAAGCGGTGCACATAGGCTACGGCAGCGCTCAGCGTATAGGCAATTTCCTGAACGGCAGATGCGCCGATACTGCTGAAATTAGTGCCGCTGATGGTGATGCCGTAAAATTCAGGGCTATCTTCAGTCAGGTTCAGTACTTCTAAAATGGCTCTGTTTTCTTCTCTTGTCAGCTCGCCCTTGGCTGTCATGGGGTCATACTTCACAAATCCTTTCAGGCGCTGGCTTGTAACCTGGTTGGCGCTCAGTTTGCTTTGCAGGCGGTTCAGGAACTGTTCAGGTTTGTTTTGTAAAGTATAGCTGATGCAGCATGTGTTCAGGTCCGCTTTGCCCAGGAGGTAAACTATATCGAAGTGGTCAGGCTGTGCAAGAATAAAATGAACACCGTCGGCACCGCGTGCAATGGCATCAGCTGCTTTATCTATAGCCGTTCTGCCATTGTCTTCTACTTTAATTTCCTGAATGTTAAGCCAGGTATTTGCATCTGTTTTTGTGCCGCGCAGATAAGGATAATCGCCCGGTTTCTGCTGTGTGGCAGCCAGTTGCTCTATATCTTCTTTGGTATAGTAGGGCTTAATGTCGAGGCCTTCGTAGGTGTGCCAGGTGAGCTGCTCCAGTGGCGTATCGCGCAGATCTTTACGGGCGCGCTCTTCCCAGGCGGCTGCCGAAGCAGTTGTAAATTCCGAGAATAGCTTCTGAGTGTGTTTGTTCTCGTCCGTCATCTTAGGTATAGATATAATTTGATGTAAAGATATACTTTACTTTATGTTTTTAATAAGTTAGCATGGCCTTAGCCGCTTTATTTAATACGTGAAACAAAGGCTTGGTATGCCCAGTAGCCGATCAGCAACCATATAATTACGATAACAGCAGCCATGGTATAGTTTACCTGGCGGGGTTGCTGCAGCATTTGCCGTGCTTTTTGCCGGTACTCGTCCAGCACAGCTGCGGGCATTAGTTTTATAGTTAGCCAGATACCCATTGGCAGCAAAACCAGATCATCTACATAACCCAGCACAGGAATAAAATCGGGAATAAGGTCGATGGGACTGAAAGCGTAGGCAACTGTAAGTACCAGCACAACTTTCGCCAGGAACGGAATACGTGGGTCCCGCGAAGCCAGGTACAGGGTATAAATGTCTTCTTTCAGCTTACGAACTATATCTTTCCATTTACGGAGCATATTTTATACTACGGTAATCAGCAGGGCAAGAGTTGGTTTTAAGCTGGCAGGATGATCGGGAACTATAGGTTTGAACTATAAAATTGCTATATTTCTACGTAGTACCAGAACTAAAACTTACCTGTATGCACAAAACATTACTAACTATAGTTGGCGCCGGACTGCTGGCCCTTCCTGCCACTGCCCAGGATGCAAAACTGCTTGCCCGAGCCAATTCCATGGCCGACAAAACAGAAAAGAAAGTAATTGAATGGCGGCGCGATTTTCATGAGCACCCCGAACTTGGCAACCGCGAAGTAAAGACCGCTGAGAAAATAGCTGCCGAGCTGAAACGGTTAGGCATTGAAGTAGAAACCGGCGTAGCGCACACCGGTGTGGTGGGCGTGCTGAAAGGCGGAAAACCCGGACCTGTAGTTGCCCTGCGTGCCGATATGGATGGTTTGCCTGTAACAGAACGTGCTAATTTGCCTTATGCATCTAAAGCAAAGAGTACTTACAACGGTCAGGAAGTTGGCGTAATGCACGCCTGCGGCCACGATACGCATGTGGCCATGTTGCTGGGCGCTGCCGAAGTGCTGGCCGGAATGAAGAAAGATTTGCCTGGAACGGTTAAGTTTATCTTTCAGCCTGCCGAAGAAGGCGCACCGGCCGGGGAGAAAGGCGGCGCTTCGCTGATGGTGGAAGAAGGCGTGCTGAGCAAAGGACCAAAACCGGAAGTAATATTCGGGTTGCATATTAACTCCCAGACCGAAGTTGGAAAACTGAAGTACAGGCCCGGCGGCATTATGGCCAGTGCTGATTTGCTTAAGATAAAAGTGAAAGGCAAGCAGGTGCATGGCGCGAGCCCATGGGCTGGTGTAGATCCTATAGTTGCGTCGGCGCAGATCATAAACGGCCTGCAAACTATAGTCAGTCGCCAGCTCGACCTGACCGAAGATGCCGCTGTAGTAACGATTGGTAGCATACACGGTGGCGTGCGCAACAACATCATTCCGGAAGAGGTGTTGCTGGAAGGCACTATCCGTTCCCTGAACCCCGAGATGCAGAAACAGATACATGAGAAGATAAAACTGACAGCTACCAAAATTGCCGAAAGCACCGGTGCCACCGCCGAAGTAACTATAGCAGAGATGGCACCTGTAACATTTAACGATGCAGCCTTAACCCAGAAAATGTTGCCAACCCTGCAAACTATAGCCGGCAAAGATAATGTGCTGCTGATGAACGCCATGACCGGCGCCGAAGACTTTGCCTATTACCAGCAGAAGACACCCGGGCTGTTTGTGTTTGTAGGCGGTATGAAAAAAGGCCAGGACCCAGCCACTGCCCCAGCCCATCACACGCCAGATTTTTACATCGACGAAAGCGGCATGAACCTGGGCGTTAAAACACTGCTAGGCCTTACATTAAACTATATGATGGGGAAGGGCAAATAGTAGGACTAATGATTATCTAGATGGAAATAACTATAGCTAGTTTATGTCCTAACAAAGAAGAATTTTTGTTGAGAGGTAAATTACTTTGGCAACTGCTCAATAGGCATAAGGAGATAAATTTTAGAATATTTGGTTTCTGGTTTGGATTGTTGATAATATTTCTGTTTTCAGCCTACACTCTCAGCGAATTAATAGAAAAGACAGAATCTGCAGTTTTAATTACTTTAACAGGACTAGTATACCTTTATTTGCTGACGACTCATTACATCAGTAAGAGAGAGTATTTTAAACACATCAAATTAGTTGCACAACATGAGGCTGAACTTGGTCCAGCAGAAGTTTATATAAATGCTCAAAAGATAACCTATAGGGATGGTAAGCAACAATTCTCCTACCCATTGAATAAGGTAATACAGTTTACTCATTATAAAGGCTATATCTTTATTCTAACTAATAGGGATAACCTTCACCAATCTATTATTTTAAATAAACAAGATATTAGTGAGCAACAAAATCAAGCATTAGATACTCTTTTGTACAATAAGTAAAGAAAGAAAACCGGCAAGCCTGCGCTGTTATTGCAGCACCAACTTGCCGGTTTGTTTATGTCCGCTTTTTGTGGTTAAACTATAAAAGTATAAGCCCGAAGTTGTAGTACCTGGTCTTCTGATCTCTGTGGTGCCCGGTTGTAGTTGCTGCTCCAGTAAAAGCTTGCCCTGCAAACTGTAGATGCGCAGTGTTGCGGGTGCTTCTGCCTGAACAGTAAACTTATCCTGTGCCGGGTTTGGGTATATTAGGTAAGTTGCTACGGCTAGTTCTTCTGCGGTTGCTGTTGGTAGTTGTTGTGTAACTATAACCTGTACCTGCATCTCTTTAACTATAGGCGCGCCGGCATAAGAAGCTCTTTGGCCAGCCATACGGGCCGGGTTGTAGGTAGCTTTAAAGGTTATAGCTTGTGGATTATAAGTTGTTTGATATACGCTTGGCTTAAATATCAACTCTCCAACTTTGCCCTCCGTAGTATCCCGAACAGTAAAATTGAATTTTTCGGCCTTAGCAGCCAATGCACTTTCTACACTTAATTCCTGTACGTAGCCATCCATGTTTTCAGCAAACATGCTGAGCTTTACTGTGTTGGTTGCCAGGAATATGTAATAACCTTCATCTGTCTTCGTGTATTTGTTCTGTCCCTCTAGCTTTATGATGGGTTGATCATCACGGATTATGATTCCAATAGACTTAGTATAGGAGTACCTACCATCAGTACCATAAAAATTAACAAAATAAGGGCGGTTTCTTATCAGGCTTTTATCAGGCTTAAAAGCGAATGTTCCTTTTACTCCGTGATAATCGATATCGTAGGTAACAGGTACCTTTAGGACGTGTGATAACTCGCTTGTAAAATAATTCCCTTTTCCGGTTACATAGTATTCATCTGGTTTCATATAGTTATAGCGCATCTGAAACTTTACCTCATCAGTTGCTTTAACTATTAAGTAACCTTCTGTGCTGTACTTCTGATTCTCAGTTTTTATTAATTCAAGCCACGAATCACCACTGTCAATAACCAGAATCTGCATTTCATATTCAATCTCGCTAATCATTGTGCCATCCCGCCATTCTTCTATCGCCACGGCGTAAATATATTCCCCTTTTCTGCAGGGAGCATCCCAGGTAAACTGACCATCAAGTTCTGAAAGATTGAACTCTGCATCACCTGAATAAGTAGAGTTACTGCACTTAAAAGTTTGGTCAGGCAAAGTATAACCAGTTACCGGAATAACATTGCCTGATTTATCGATAGCTTTTGGCGTAATAAGTTTAAAAGCGAGACTGTCGCCATCTGAATCGTGTGCTAAAAAATTATAGTTTACTGCTTTCCCGATACTGGCAAATACAGGCATTGGCGACAAGAACTGTGGACTGCTGTTAAAGCCTACACTTCCGTTTATAGTTACTGTTGTCTGTCTATAAATGGGAGATTGATCGCTGGGCGGAGTCATGTTAAGAAGACCCGGGTTACGGTTTATGATAACGTGTGAAACCGTATAAATCCCGTCGCTGGCATAGGTGTATTCCCATATATATACCTCCTTATCTACCAGGGATGAAAGTGCACCGACAGGCGTAATCGAACGTCGTTGTACTATTATATTATTCCCATCCCCCATTTTAATTTCAACTTCAGGGGAGTCAGCCTGGGATGCTCTATCAGTAAATGTTGTTAATGTAAAAAATAACCTCCGTGGAATTGGATTCGCTGTGGTATCATACTTGAAAGTTATGTAACTACCTCTGTGGTGTGTAGCCGAAGCACTAACAAAGCAAAGCAACAGCAGGACGAAAAGTATAAGTTGTTTCATAGATCAGGTTAAAAAGTCACTAAAGATAACAGCTTGTTATTAAATATAGCAACTATAGAATATAAATGTTAACTTAAGCAATGAAACCGTTGGCAGGTGAATTGTTGTTGTGCCACAGCAGCTATATCCGTACTTTTGTGGATAACTCGCATCTTACCATTTATGAAGCACCCGATCTATCGTTATATAACTGCCCTTTTGCTTGCCACGTCTGTAGTTGGTTGTCAGCAGAAGGTGTGGCAGCCACAGGCCAGCCTACAGCAAACCGACGTAGCCGTTGACAGCACTTTAACCGCCGACCCGGAAACCGAAGCCATGATTGCCCCTTACCGAAAGCAGGTAACCGCCAAAATGAGCGAAGTGATTGGTACAGCTCCCGTCGAGCTGCGCAAAGCAGAGTACGAATCGACGCTGGGTAATTTTGTGGTAGACCTGTTGCTGCAGGAAACCAATAAACTGGTAGACGAACCGGTAGACATGGCCCAGACAACAAATGGCGGTTTGCGCGTGCCGCTTCCGGCCGGACCGATAACAGTGGGTCATATTTTTGAACTGATGCCTTTCGAGAACGAAGTGGTAGTTTTAACCCTTGATGGTCCGGCAACACAGGAGCTGTTCGACTTTGCTGCCAAAACAGGTATTTCCCCGATTGCCAACGCCACTTACACAATACAGAACGGCAAAGCCACAAACGTTAAAATTGGTGGTAAACCCCTGGATACAACACGCAACTATACCATTGTAACATCAGATTACCTGGCAGGTGGTGGCGATAACATGGAAATGTTCAAGAAAGCCATCAGGTCTGAAAAAGTGGGCATGATGATGCGCGACATGATCCTGAAACATATAAAAGAACTGACTGCAGCCGGCAAACCTATAGTTGCCGACACTGCCAAACGTGTTACCGGCGCACAATAAACTATAGTTAGTCATGAAGAGAAGAGATTTTTTAAAGTACAGCGCCGTAGGTGCAGCCGGCTTAACTATAGTTGGTTTACCTTTTAGCTCCCAGGCAGCCAGTAAAACTATAAAGCTTACCATTCTGCACACCAACGACCAGCATTCGCGCATCGATCCGTTTCCGAACGATGGCCGCAAGTTTGCCGGAATGGGAGGGATGGCCCGCCGTGCCAGCCTGATAGAAAAAATACGCAAAGACGAGCCTAATATTTTGTTGCTTGATTCAGGTGATATCTGGCAGGGAACCCCTTATTTCAACTTTTTTAACGGCGAGCTGGAGTACAAACTGATGAGCGACATGAAATACGATGCCGCCACTTTAGGTAACCACGACTTTGACCTGGGCCTGGAAGGACTGGCAAAGCAACTGCCGGCTGCCGGTTTCGAGTTCGTGAACTCCAACTACGATTTCTCTAAAACTATCCTGAAAGATAAATTCAAGCCTTACAAGATATTCGAGAAAGAAGGTATCCGCGTTGGCGTGTTTGGGTTAGGGATACAACTGGAAGGTTTGGTTGGTAAAAAGCAGTTTGGCGAAACCGTGTATTTAGACCCGGTTGCAAAAGCGCAGGAAATGGTAGCCGAGCTCCGCGAAAACCAGAAATGCCATATGGTTATCTGTTTGTCGCACCTGGGCTATAGTTACCAGACTCAGAAAATAGATGACCGCAAGCTGGCAGCGCAGGTAAGCGGCATCGACCTTGTTTTAGGTGGCCACACCCATACGTTTATGGATGAGCCGGAAGTACTGCGCCATGAGTCGGGCCACGAAACACTCATTAACCAGGTAGGGTATGCCGGTATCTATTTAGGCCGTATCGACTTTGAATTCAATAAAAAAACGAAGGAAAAAACAACTATAAAAACGGCTGCACTGCCTGTGGATAACCCTGTATTAACTTCGTGAAAAAATAATTTTTTGTTTACTTATATTTAAGCAAATTTGTAACCCCCCTGTCGAATAAGGAGAGGTTTGCTTCACCAAACTAATCTAGTGTGCTTTGGAAAATTGGATGATTAAAGATTGTACGACTGTATGGAGTAACTGCCTGCAGGTTATTAAGGATAATATTGGCGAACAGAGTTTTAAGACCTGGTTTGAGCCGATTAAGCCTATATCCCTGCGCGATGGTGTGCTAACTATACAGGTGCCTAGCCAGTTCTTTTACGAGTGGCTGGAGGAGCACTATGTGCAACTTCTGAAAAAGGTCATTTACCAGGAGCTCGGAGCCGATGGACGTTTGGAATATTCCATTATTGTTGACCGCGGCAACGAGTCTAACAAACCGCAGACGGTTAACATCCCTACTAAAAAAATACCGGCAGCTGTCGTAAACTCGTACCGCCCGGAGCAGAACTTCATCAAGAGCCCGTTCGAGTCGAAGACGATAGACAGGAACTTCCTGAACTCACAGTTGAACTCGGCCTATACGTTCGAGAACTATATCGAGGGAGACTGTAACCGCCTGGCGCGTTCTGCCGGTTACGCGGTGGCAAACAAACCCGGTACTACATCTTTTAACCCGCTGATGGTGTATGGTGGTGTTGGTCTTGGTAAAACGCACCTGGTGCAGGCCATTGGCAACCACATCAAAAACAGCAACCCCGACAAGTTTGTGCTTTACGTTTCGTCGGAGAAGTTTGTGAACCAGTTCATCGAATCGGTTAAGACTAATAACGTACAGGACTTTGCTAACTTCTATCTGCTGGTAGATATCCTGATCATTGACGACGTACAGTTCCTGAGCGGTAAAGATAAAACCCAGGAAATGTTCTTCCACATCTTCAACCACCTGCACCAGTCCGGCAAACAGATCGTGATGACGTCTGACTGTCCGCCACGTGACCTGAAAGGTTTGGAGGAACGATTATTATCGCGCTTTAAGTGGGGTTTAACTGCAGATTTACAGAGCCCGGACTTTGAAACGCGTATGGCCATCATCCAGAAAAAGATGCAGGGCGACGGAATTGATATTCCGGATAACGTGGTAGAGTACCTGGCTTACAGCGTGGATACCAACGTGCGTGAACTGGAAGGCGTGCTGATCTCGTTGATCGCACAATCATCGCTGAACCGGAAAGAAATTGACCTGGAGCTTGCCAAGCAGGCCCTGAAACATATTATCGAGGATGTAGAAACGGAAGTAAACCTTGACTTCATCCAGAAAACAGTAGCCGAATATTTCCAGGTTAGCCTGGACTCACTGAAAGCCAAGACCCGTAAAAAGGAAATTGTAACGGCACGCCAGGTGGCCATGTATTTTGCGAAAGAGTTTACCAGCCACTCGCTTAAGTCAATTGGTTACCATTTCGGTGGCCGCGACCACAGTACCGTCATCCACTCCGTACAAACCGTTTCCGACCTGATTGATACGGACAAGAAATTTAAAGCCAGCATACAGGAACTTCAGAAGAAATTTAAATCGAAAGCCGGATAGAAAAACTTTACTTTATAAATGACCGGGGCTATAGTTGCTGAAACTATAGCCCCGGTTTGTTTTTGAGAAGTAAACTATGGCGTGAGCGACCTTGCTCGTGATTTGCTATAGTTTGGCCTCTGGCCTAGAAGGATATTGAGATTAAACTTTTTAGTTCGACACGGAAATAAATTCTGTGCCAGCAAAAGGAGAGTGACATCTTTAGAGTACTATAGAACTGAACTATAGCAATGGTAGCAATTCCCATCTCGGGAGGAATAGGTTAAAACAGCAACTATAGAACTATAGCTACTGCCTTTGCCATACTTGTCCTTCCAGGCCAATTGAGTCAAGAGACTCAATTCCATAGTAAGTCACGAGCGTAGACGCTCGCGCCGGCAATGACGGTTTAGGAGCATTGTAAACACTGGCAACAAAAAAGCGGGCTGTACTTTCATCAAGTACAGCCCGCTTTTTTATAGTTACGAACTTATTGGTTATTGCTTGCTTCAGTTACCTCAAAGCCATGCTGTGTGGCCAGGTCACGAACTTTACCTTTGATCTTGTCTTTGTCGCGGCGCTTACGAACCTGCTTTAAATCGAAGTAGGTTTGGTTATCGTTTTTTTCTGTAACCCGAAGAGCCAACGGCGAAATATGTACTGCTTTAATTTCAGGGATAGCGACCAGGTGCTTCGGTCGGAAAACACCATGCTTGCGCACAATATACTCCGGCGTAACTTCTATATAAGACTGAAATCCGAAAACAGAAGTGTTCTGTAGTATAACGTAAACCAGGAAAGCCAGTGCCAGGCCAAAAAAAGCATGGAACAGGTACGAATCACCGGAAGAGCTATCTGAGAACGCCAGTATAGCAGCCCAGACAACCCACAACAGCGTGAGCAGGAGCTGGATAGAAAACGACAGCTTTGCGCTGCGCGAAGGACTTAACTGAATAAATAACGACGATCGTGCACTGCTACTGCCAGATGCTGCCATGCCATACTGATTTGGTGGAACATAATGCCTTTTTACAGGCTAGTGCAAGATAATAAATTATTCTGTAAGTGTTGCGTTCACTGTAATTTCTGGCACCGAAGCCAGTGCTTTCGAAACCGGGCAGCCTGCTTTCGCTTCTTTTACGAGTTGCTGAAAATCAGCGTCCTGCATGTTAGGTACTTTGCCTTCTACCGTCAGTTCTATTTTAAGTATAGTTGGTGCACCGTCTGTTTCTCCTAAAGTAACATTGGCATTTGTCCTGATATAATCAGCTTTCAGGTCTTTCTTGTCTATCAAAGCGCTCAGGAACATCGAAAAACAACCGGCATGTGCTGCTCCGATCAGTTCTTCCGGCGAAGTAGCTTTGGTGTCGTCTCCGAAACGGGATGCAAACGAGAAGCCCGTTTTTACATTGCCACGGCCGGTTTCAAATTCGCCGTTGCCTTCTTTCAGGCTGCCATTCCATTGTGCTTTTGCTTTGTGCTGTTTCATGGTTTTGTATTGTTTAGGTAAACTATAGAACTGAGTTATGGTTATAGGGTACTCTATTAGTCCGGATTTTGTTGGTTTTGCTTTTGGAATGCACGCATTAAATAAGTCAACCTTTAACTTTAACTGATAACTGCCTATATTTACCAACTATAAACAGCAGCAATGTATGGGTGTAAAAGCGTGGTTGAGTAAATATCTGGCAGGGTATGTGAATAAAAAGCAGCAACACTGGATACAGAATCCGGTACAGGCACAAGAAGCAGTTTTCAGGAATATTGTCTCTGGTGCAAAGCAAACCGTTTTTGGCCGCGACCATCACTTCGAAACTATAAATTCCCACGCTGATTTTGTAAAAGCTGTGCCCGTGCGCGATTACGAAGGCCTTAAAAGCTATTTTAACCGCATTAAGCAGGGCGAATCAGATATTACATGGCCGGGCACGCCGATCTACCTGGCTAAAACATCGGGCACCACTTCCGGTACCAAGTATATCCCGATCACCAAAGACTCTATCCCAAACCATATAAACGGAGCTAAAAATGCCCTGCTGGCTTACATTCACGAAACAGGTAATTCCAGGTTTCTGGATGGCAAGCTGATCTTTCTGTCGGGGAGCCCGGTGCTGGAAGAAGTAGGTGGCATTAAAACCGGTAGGTTGTCGGGTATCATGAATCATCATGTGCCCGGTTATTTGCGCACCAACCAACTACCCAGCTACGACACCAACTGCATCGAAGACTGGGAAACAAAGCTCGATCAGATCATCGAAGAAACCATAGACCAGGACATGACACTCATTTCGGGCATACCGCCGTGGGTGCAGATGTATTTCGATAAGCTGATGCGCCAGACGGGCAAGCAGATAAAAGACATATTTCCGAACTTCTCGCTGTTTGTGTACGGTGGCGTAAACTTTGAGCCGTACCGCAAAAAGATGTTCGAGTCGATTGGCCGCCAGGTAGACAGTATCGAAACGTTCCCGGCATCGGAAGGCTTTTTTGCTTACCAGAACGAACAGAACGACAAAGGACTATTGTTGCTGCTGGATGCAGGGATTTTCTATGAGTTTATCCCGGTAGAAGAATATTTTAACGAAAACCCGACCCGCTTAACGATTGGTGAAGTAGAACTGGGCAGAAACTATGCACTTGTTATAAGCAGCAATGCCGGCCTGTGGGGCTACTCTATTGGGGACACCGTTAAGTTTACAAGTTTAGAACCGTATAAGCTTATAGTTTCGGGTCGCATCAAGCACTTTATTTCGGCTTTTGGCGAGCATGTTATTGGCGAAGAAGTGGAGAAGGCCATGCAGCAAACCATGAAGCGGTTCCCATCGGTAGAGCTTGTGGAGTTTACTGTAGCACCTTTTGTAAGCAGCGGCGAAGGCGAATCGTACCACGAATGGCTGATTGAGTTCTCGAAGGCTCCGAACAATTTTGATGACTTTGAAAAAGAGCTGAACCAGCAACTTCAGAAACTGAACAGTTATTACGACGACCTGATAACCGGGCATATTTTAGCTAACCTGAAAGTACGCGTTTTGCCAGTTGGTACGTTCCGGAACTACATGAAGTCGCAGGGCAAACTGGGCGGCCAGAATAAAGTACCCCGTTTAAGTAACGACCGGGCGCTGGCAGATGGCTTAATCAAAGTAGCGAGTGCATAAGTATGGGTGCTTGGTAACCCACCCCTGCCCCTCACAGGAGGGGAATTTTGGCTATAGTTATGGCTTAGTATTATAGTGCTATAGTTACAGACCAGATCGGACAGGTCGCGACCTGTCCCTACGGAACTAGCACCACGATAAGGCGATGCAACTATAGCTGTTCAACTAAAGACGAACTATAGCTATCGAACTGATCACAGTCTTTGGGTTGAGCGCCTTTGCTTTGTTGCGGTGCCGTCAGGCAACCCGAGGCACGAGGGTAGCAAGAAAGCAGCAGCGCGATGCCCGAAGACGGGGCCTCCCGGCCGTGAGGGCACCAAAGCTGAATTGAAACTATAGGCAAGTAGAGCTCCCAGGATTAGAGGTAACTATGAAAGGAAAGGCTTGGATTGAAAAGTAAAGTAGCAAACTATAGAACTCAGATTTCTCACTCTGTTCGAAATGACAAAAGGGGTAAATCAAACTATAGGATATATAAGGTCCCCAGTCTTACACTCAGAATGACAAATAATGAACTATAAAACTATAGCTCAATAATATAAAACCAGAAATAACATCAAAAGACATTAAATTCGTCTTCTGATTTACAAAAAGCTAATGAAAAGAATTGCCATACTTGGTTCAACAGGCTCTATAGGCACGCAGGCGCTGGAAGTGATAGCCGCCAACCCTGAAAGCTTTGAACTGGAAGTAATAACCGCTTACAACAACGCCGATTTACTTATTGAACAGGCTTTGCAGTTTAAACCGAACGCAGTAGTAATTGCACGCGAAGACCTGTATACTATAGTTAGCGATGCCTTGCAGCACGAAGATATTAAGGTGTATGCCGGCGCTAACGCCCTTTGCTCGGTTGTTGAGATGGGTACTGTGGATATGGTGCTGACAGCGATGGTAGGCTATGCCGGGCTCCAGCCAACTATACGCGCCATACAGGCCGGTAAAGAAATAGCCCTAGCCAATAAAGAAACGCTGGTAGTTGCCGGTCAGCTGATAACGGAACTTGCCCGTGAGAAAGGTGTGAATATTTACCCGGTTGATTCGGAGCACAGCGCTATTTTCCAGTGTTTGGCAGGCGAGTTTCATAACCCGATCGAGAAAATTATCCTTACGGCTTCCGGCGGGCCGTTCAGGGGCCGAACTATAGATGAGCTTAAAATTGTAACCAAAGCGCAGGCACTCAAACACCCGAACTGGGACATGGGCGCCAAAATAACGATTGATTCTGCCAGCCTGATGAACAAAGGCCTGGAAGTGATCGAAGCAAAATGGCTTTTCGGACTGCGCAACGACCAGATAGAAGTCGTGGTGCATCCGCAATCTATAGTTCATTCGCTGGTACAGTTCCAGGATGGCTCTATTAAAGCGCAGCTTGGCCTGCCCGACATGAAGTTACCGATACAATATGCCATGGGTTACCCGAATCGCCTGAAGTCTGACTACCCACGGTTTAATTTCATGGATTACCCGCAGCTAACGTTTGAGCAGCCAGACCTGAAGACGTTCCGTAATTTACAGCTGGCTTTTGATGCCATGGCGCAGGGCGGTAATATGCCTTGTATCCTGAACGCAGCCAACGAAATTGCGGTAGGCGCATTCCTGCAGGATGAGGTTGGTTTTCTGGAGATGTCGGATTTGATCGAAAGCTGTATGGCAAAAGTTGCGTATATTGCGCACCCTTCTCTTACTGACTATGTTGAAACAGACAGGGAAACCCGCTTAATGGCTACTAATTTTCTGAAAAACAAAACTGTTTAGCCAGACATCGGTTCTTTAACACAAATTATACTTGCATATTTTTTCTTAGATGGACATAGTAATCATGGTTGCCCAGCTTATCCTGGGCCTTACAATTTTAGTTGGTTTGCACGAGTTGGGGCACATGCTCACAGCAAAGTGGTTTGGCATGCGCGTAGAGAAGTACGCGATCGGTTTTCCGCCCAAAGTTTTCAGTAAAAAGATAGGTGAAACAGAATACATGCTGGGCCTTATCCCGTTGGGTGGTTTTGTTAAGATTTCCGGAATGGTGGACGAATCAATGGACACAGAAGCCCTGAAAGAAGAGCCGAAACCATGGGAATTCAGAGCGAAACCAGCCTGGCAGCGCCTTATCGTTATGATGGGCGGTATCATTGTAAACGTGATCACAGGTATCGTTATCTATATTTTCCTGACCTACAACTATGGCGAAAGCTACCTGCCTGCCCAGGAAGTAAAGTATGGCGTAGTACCAAACGAGATCGGTAAAGAGATCGGTTTCCAGACCGGCGACAAGATCGTAGCTGTAAATGGCAAGCCGCTTGAGAAATTCAATGACGTTTATTCCCTGGATGCCCTTTTAGATCGTGGTTCTTATTATACAGTAGAGCGCAACGGCGAGCAGGTAAAAATACCGGTTCCGGTTGACCTGATGGATAAGCTGGCTGATAAAGAAGAGCGTATGCTTTTTGTGCAGCCGCGCCAGCCGTTTATGGTTGATATGGTGGTGGCAGGAAGCAATGCCGCTGATGCCGGTCTAAAGCCAGGCGATTTTATACTATCTGTTAACGGACAGGAAGCCAAGTTCTTTGATGAGTTTAAACAATTACTTGAAAAGAATGCAGGCAAACAGATAACCATGAAAGTAGAGCGCGGCGAAGAAATTGTTGACCTGAAAGCGCAAGTTGAGCCGGACGGAACAATCGGATTTCAGCAGAAGCCATTGCTTAACTATGCTACAAAAGAGTATAGCATCGGGGAGGCCATTCCGGCTGGTACCGAGCAGGCGTTTGGCGTAATTACAGCTAACCTGAAAGGCTTTGGCAAGATCTTCCGTGGCGAAGTTGATGCTTCAAAAGCGGTGAGCGGCCCGATCGGTATTGCCCAGATCTTTGGCGATACCTTTAACTGGTACAAGTTCTGGTCAATTACGGCTATGTTGTCTATGGTGCTGGCTTTCATGAACTTCCTTCCAATTCCGGCGCTGGATGGCGGCCACGTTATGTTCCTTACTTACGAGATGATAAGCGGACGTAAGCCATCAGATAATTTTTTAGAGAACGCCCAGAAAGTGGGTATGGTATTGTTGTTAGGCTTAATGGCTTTTGCTATATTTAACGATGTGTTCAAGTTGATCTTCTAAAAAGATTTCAAATGAAAGCCTTCGTTGCCGTTATCCTTACCAGTGCCTTTTTTCTTTTTGCCTTTACCTTAGCCACTGCCAACCCGGCAGCCCGGCTGCAAACTATAACCAAAAACGCTGTCGCCGTGCAAAGCGACAGCGTTTACATGGTACAGCAAGGCGACACTTACTATAGCCTTTCGCGCCGCTTCCAGGTTCCGCTCGACTCTCTCCAGAAATGGAATAACAACCAGTTACAGATAGGGCAGACGCTCTACCTTAAAAACCCTGCAAAGTCTAAAACTATAGTTTCGGCCAAGCCTGCCGCTACACCAAAGCCAGCTGCTAAACCGGCATCCAAGCAAACTATAGCCGCGCCAGCAACATCGGCGGTTAGCACGTCAGCCTCTGCCTCGCCAAAGCCAACTACTGCAGCCAGTAAAACAAAACAACGCGTATTGGTCGTGCCTTTCGATCCGCACCTTTACTTCTCGGATGCTGATGAAGAGATTGCACGCGAGTCTAAAATTCCGCGCCAGGATGTACGCTATGCTTTCCGGAACCGCCTGAATGCCATGCTGGCCCCGGATGGCTACGAAACCATACATTTGCTGGGGGGAGTTTACCGCGACAGCGTAAGCGAACTGAGCAGACTGTACAAATCACTGAGCTATAGTTACCAGGATAACAAGAAATCAAGGTACAACACGCAGCCGGAAGTGGAAGAGCAGAAAGGTGGCGTGCTGAACTGGGTAAATAACCAGAAAGAAAAGCTGGGAGCGGAGAAAGAGACCGGACCGATGCCTGCTTCAAAAGATCCGAACAAGCATTTTGGAGTGAAGGTAAAAGACCCGCAGTTCTATAGTTACTTCAACAACCAGTATGGCATTGATTATTACGTGTTCATCAACCAGTTTGAGGTTAAGACTAACTACGAGCATTGCCTGGACAGAGCAGCCCTGAACTATGAGCGCGATTTCCTGGTTCATTATTCGATCTATAACAACAAAGGCGAACTGGTGTCGGGCAATAAGGTAAAAGTGCCCTATCACTCCAGCATGAACGATGTGCAGCGTATCGTTAGCGATAACATGCCGAATATGGCGCAGCGCGTACTGGCCGACCTGCCGCCTTCTCACAGGTAATTACAACTATGAACTATAAATTTTTACTGATAGCTATAGTGTGCCTTCTGGCAAGTACGGTAACTATGGCCCACGACTATCACGCCAGCATTACCGATATCAAGTTTAACCCGCGTACGCAAAGCCTGCAGATAGCTGTTAAGGTATTTACCGATGACCTGGAAACTGCCCTTTCGAAAAGAAGCAAGACTAAAGTAAGCTACGACCCGGCGTCAGAAACTATAAAACAACAGCTGGCCAGTTACATGGCGGCAAACATGAAGTTTGAGCTGGCAAAAGGCAAGCCACTGAAGCAGCATTTTGTAGGCTCTGAAGAGGATGCTGACGTAGTGTGGGTTTACTTTGAAGTGCCTGTGCAGCAGGCCACGCTCTCGCAACTATACATCCAGAACGCGGTGCTTACAGAGCTTTTTGATGACCAGATGAATATCGTGAACCTGGACTATAAAGGTAATATGCACAGCATGCTGTTTCAGAAAAGCGAAACCGGTAAAAAGCTGACGTTCTAATGCCGGCTGCTCCTGAAAAAGGAGTTTACCTCGTATAGTACTCCCAGTAAGATAACAGCAAACAGGTTTCCGGTTAGAAAAGGAATAACCAGCTTTTCGAGATCGCTAAGCCCTAAGCGGGGTGGCAGCGCCAGTAGCATAAATACTGCCCCTATAAAACCGATAAATACCCAGTAAGGTAACCAGGAGAACCAGTTAGAACGCTTTACTGCTATAGTTGGCAGCGTGCTGAGGTACCAGCCAATAGCTGCAAGGCCAACAAACGTGCTGGTGTGCTGGATAACCCGTGAAAGCGGCAACTCTATAAAGCCCAGCGAAACAGGTGTTAACAGGAAACTATAGTTGCGGACGAAGTATTCGTTGGAGTGTGTAAAGCTATCCCAGAAAAGGTGCGTGAAAGAGCCTATGAGTACTGAAATGGCAAAAATGTGTCCGTTCCTTAACAAGTATCTTCCGATCTTTACAGGCTTTACAGCCGATGCCCGCTCCCTTAAATATTCCGGCAGATTAGTAATTGCCTGCTCCCGCACCAGCACATGAAAAACGACAGCCAATACTATAGCCATCGGCAGGTTGAAAATAAAAAGTCCTTTTAAGGAATGGCTGAGCGTGCCGTAGCTGCGATATGGTAAAAAGTAAGCAAAATCAGGGGCAATACTGCCAACTATAAGCCCGGTGGTTGAGAACCAACGGCTTTTCAGACGTAGCAGGGGTAAAATAAGAGCAGGGTGAGCGGCTGTAAAAGGCATACCGTTGTAACGCTTTATCGGCCGTTTCTGTCTAACTTTTCAGGTTTAATTACTTTAAATTCTACGCGGCGGTTTATGCGGCGGTCATCTTCAGTCTTTTCTTCGCGTAGCGGTTTGGTGCTGCCAAACCCAAACGATTCTATACGGCCGTGCCCGATGTTCCCCTGTTCTTCAATATATTTTCGGATGGCATCTGCACGGTCCTGCGAGAGGGCAAGGTTAAACTCGGGGTTGCCGGCAGCATCCGTGTGGCCGGAAATCTCCAGTTTAAAGGTTGGATGATCTATCAGGAAGAGCGCCACTTCGTCCAGGATCGGTTTCATCTCTTCTTTTATATCAGACTGGGCCTGGTCGAATTCAATGTTCCTGAAAACCATAGGTACACTATAGTCTATCAGCGTCGTCATGATCTGGAATACGGTATCCTGCTGCAGTGATATCTCCCTTTCTATCGTAAAGAAATCCGGGCTCTGGATCAGCATCATGTACTTGGTGTTATCGATCAGGTCGAACTCGAAAGTGCCGTCCGGGCGAATGTATTTGGAAGATATTTCGATGCCATTTTCCAGGTCGATAACGGAGATAATGCCCGAAAGCGGTTTGTTGCTTACAGAGTCTAAAAGCGTTCCTTCTATCTTGGTTACGGCCAGCGGGTGTGCTTCCATTGGCAACGGAAAAGAGAAAAGATCGAGGTTATGCAGGTCGCTGGCTTCGGAGCGGGCATAATACAGGTTCTTCGATTTAGAGTCGATGGCAAAATAATATTCGCTGCCACGGCCATTTACCAAAGGCCCGATGTTACGCGGTTCCTGCCATTGCCCGCCTACACGGTATGTTTTATAGATGTCGAAATCGCCGAAATTGTATAGTTGTCCGCGTGAGCTGAAATATAAAACCTGGTAAAGCGGGTGGAAGAACGGGCTTACTTCACTTTCGCGGGTGTTTATCACAGGCCCGGCATTTTCGGCTTTCTGCCACTCGCCTTTCTTGTTTTTATAAGTATAGTAGATGTCGGATAAGCCAAAACCGCCCAGCCTGTCAGAGGCAAAGTAAATAGTGTCTTCGCTGGCTGTTAAAGTTGGCTGCGAGTCCCAGGAGGATGAATTTACGCCAGCCCCAAGGTTCTTGATGTTTCCCCAGGTGCCATCGGCCTGCTTGGTGGCCACATAAATATCGCAGTTACCAAAACCGTCCGGCGATTCGCAACGGGCAAAGTAAAGGGTGTTGCCATCGCGGCTCAGGCAGGCCGATCCCTCGTTGTAAATACTGTTAATGGGTTTACCAAAAGATTGCGCCGCCTCCCAGTAACCATTTTCCTGGCGGGAGTAAAACAGGTCTTCGTTGGCGCGGCCGTTTATGCCTTGTGTGTTGCGCTGCGAAGTAAAGATCAGAACCTCGTCTTCAGAATTTATAGTTGGGCCGTAATCTTCGAAAGGCGAGTTGATGGCATTGCCCATGTTCAGGTATACGCCTTTGGGCGGCTGAAATGAAGCGACAGACTTACGGTATTCTACGAGCTCATAATAATAGTTAAGCGGCACATAGTAGTCTTTGGTGTTTTGCTCCAGCGAGTCGTAGTAAGAATACACACGGCGAACATCGGAACGGTGATGTTTGAGCACCAGGCGGTAAAGCGCTTTGGCTTTATCGGCCTGACCTTGTTTTTCTAGCAGCTGGCCGAGGCGCCAGATGAGCGGAGTATCTTTGTAAAAGTTTTCAATGCCGAAGTTGTTTACATATGCTTCGAGCAGGGGAAGCACTTCGTTATAGCGGCGTTTCTTTTCAAGCTTTTGTATTGCCGAAAGTTTTTTCTCGTCGTGGTAGTAAGGTATTTTGTTCAGGTTCGGGAAAGTGATCTGTACTTCCTGTTTCGGGGCTTTTTTATGCACCTTTATACCTGGCTCATTATCAAGGGGAATATGTTTATACTCCTGTGCCAGGCAGATTACCGGTACAAGTATAAAAAATAACACCAGCAGGTATGATCTATTCATTTTCCATCTTGTTTTTACCTGATGCTCAAAGATATTAATTTTGAGCTATATTTTTGTAATGAAATAGCTGAGATGTCATTTTATTTTGGGCAAAATACCTGATATCTTTAAAGCCTACTATTGCTGCAGGGAACTATAGTTGGCACAAGTCTTGACTATAGTACTGCAATTCAAAAAAGGCCATATGTGTGGCTTTTTTATGTCATTCTGGCATTGACACAAAACATGAAGTATACTTTGAACAACTTTCTGCATAACCTTTTACTTAGCTCAACTTCAGAGAACGAAAACGAAGAGCTGATTCCGATTATAACAACAGACCCTGAAGAAGAAATACCTGCAGAGGAATTGCCAACCGAACTGCCAATACTTGCAGTCCGGAACACGGTGCTTTTCCCTGGCGTAGTACTGCCAATTACTGTTAGCCGCAAAAAATCAGTGCGGTTAGTGCGCAAGGCTTATAAAGGCGATAAAACTATCGGGGTAGTAGCCCAGAAAAATACGAATGCCGATGATCCGTCGCCGGAAGACCTGTTTAATGTAGGTACGGTTGCCCGAATCTTAAAGGTGCTTGTGCTGCCGGATGGCAATACAACTATCATTATACAGGGGCACAGCCGTTTTCAGATAGATGAGATAATTCAGGAAGACCCTTACCTGACGGCACGTGTTAGCTACTGCAAAGAGACCAACCTTAACAAGAAGAACAAGGAGGTAAAGGCGCTGGTACAATCGCTGAAAGATGCGGCTGCCAAAATACTGAAACTGAACCCTGAAATACCACAGGAAGCACAGGTTGCTTTAGATAATATTGACAGCCCGAGCTTTCTGACGCATTTCCTGTCGAGTAACCTGAACGTGGAAGTGGCTCAGAAGCAGCAGCTTCTGGAAGTGAATGACGGGACCGAACGAGGTACACAATTGCTGCAGCTTATGTTGCGCGAAGTGCAGTTGCTGGAACTGAAGCAGGAGATCCATACCAAAGTACACACTGATATAGACCAGCAGCAGCGCGACTATTTCCTGCGCCAGCAGATAAAAGTACTGCAGGATGAACTTGGTCAGGAGAGCCCGGACCAGGAAATTGAGCGTTTCAGAGATCGTGCCGCCAAAAAGAAATGGCCTGAGGCAGTTGCCAAACATTTTAAGAAAGAGATAGATAAGCTGGCCCGCCTTAACCCGCAGGCTGCCGAATACCCGGTTGCGGTAAACTATATCGAGTTCCTGCTGGACCTGCCGTGGGAAGACTATACCAAGGATAATTTTAACCTGAAGCGTACCAAAAAGATACTCGACGCAGACCATTACGGCTTAGAGAAAGTAAAGGAACGCATCCTGGAATACCTTGCTGTTCTGAAACTGAAAAACGACATGAAGGCGCCTATCCTTTGCCTTTACGGACCTCCGGGAGTTGGTAAAACATCACTGGGTCGTTCTATAGCTACTGCCTTAGGTCGTAAATATGTCAGAATGTCACTGGGTGGGGTTAGAGACGAAGCAGAAATTCGTGGCCACAGAAGAACGTATGTGGGCGCTATGCCGGGCAAGATCATCAGCCAGATTAAAAAAGTAGGCTCGGGTAACCCGGTTATCATCCTGGATGAGATCGATAAACTGGCATCCGATTTCCGTGGCGACCCGTCATCGGCGTTGCTGGAGGTGCTGGACCCGGAGCAGAACCATACCTTTATGGATAACTACCTGGATGTGGAGTATGACCTGTCCAAGGTTCTTTTCATAGCTACTGCCAATTCACTGGACACGATACAGCCAGCCCTGCGCGACCGTATGGAGATTATCGAGCTGACTGGCTATACGATGGAGGAAAAGCTGGAAATAGCCAGGCGCCACCTGGTACCAAAGCAGATAAAAGACCACGGCCTGGAAGAAGCAGATGTGAAGCTGCCAAAAGCTACGTTGCAGAAACTGATCGAAGATTATACCCGCGAATCCGGGGTGAGAAGTCTGGAACGTAAAATAGGCCAGTTGGTTCGTAATACGGCTAAGCTGAAGGCGATGGAAGAGAAATACAACACGACCATTAAGCCGGAAGATGTGGTAAAGATCATGGGTTCTGAGATCTTCGATAAAGAGATTTACCAGGATTTCAGTACAGCCGGCGTAGTTACAGGCCTGGCCTGGACCTCGGTTGGTGGCGACATCCTTTTTGTGGAATCGATCCTGAGCAAAGGAAAAGGAAAACTTACGTTGTCCGGTCAGTTGGGTGATGTGATGAAGGAGTCGGCTGTTACGGCGCTGTCGCATTTAAAGGCACATTACCAGTTGTTGGATATCGATTACCGCGTTTTCGACCAGTACGATCTGCATATTCACTTCCCGGAAGGCGCTGTTCCAAAAGACGGCCCGTCGGCAGGTATTGCTATTTTTACGTCTATAGCCTCGGTTTATACCCAGCGTAAAGTGCGCTCCAAACTGGCCATGACCGGTGAGATCACGCTTCGTGGCAAGGTATTGCCGGTTGGTGGAATTAAAGAGAAAATTCTGGCTGCCAAGCGTGCTGGCATTACCGATGTGATCCTGTGTCAGAAAAACCGCAAAGATATAAACGAGATACCGGAGCAGTACATTAAAGGCCTGACCATACACTATGTAGACCGCGTGGAAGAAGTTATGAAGATCGCCCTACTAAAAGAAAAAGTAAAGCACCCACTGGACCTGACTGTAACCGAAGACAAAAAAGTGGAGGTTGAGTAAGTATTAATTGTTAAATTGTTAGATGGTTTAATTGTTGACTTGCAGTATAGACTCTATCAGTTGCGTCTTTAACATTGCTGAACTCAACAATCAACAATTTAGCAATTCAGCCATCCAACCATTAAGCGTAATATGAGATCACAGGCTGCCCTTTTACTTTGTTTGCTGCTGAGCTTTCCGCTTGCGGCACAGGTAGGAGGGCAGCGTGGTTTTACACACCTGGAGTTGCCTGCCAGTGCCAAACAGGCGGCTCTCGGAACTATAAATGTGAGCGCATTTGGGCACGATGTGAACATGGTAGCCGCCAACCCTGCCTTGCTGAACGCGGAGATGGACCGTCAACTGAGTTTGAGCTATGTGGGTTACCTGGCGGATATCAAACAAAGTACTATAGCTTATGCTTTTAACCACGAAAAGCTGGGGCGCTGGGCGGCAACTATAAACTACCTGAACTATGGCGATTTTGTGCAGCGCGACGCAACCGGCATGGAAGAAGGCAACTTTACCATTAATGATTATACGCTCAGTTTAACCCACGCCCGTCAGGCCGAGGCTTTTACCATAGGAGCTACTGCAAAATTTGCGGTTTCAAGTATGGCTGGTAACAAAGCGGTTGGATTGCTGGCTGATGTCGGTGGTTTGTTCAAACATCCGGAACGTGATCTTACAGTTGGTCTGGCTTTTAAGAACATCGGTTACCAGGTAAAACCATTTGATGACGGTGAGCGGCAGGCGATGCCTTTTGATGCGCAACTGGGAGCCAGCTACAAACCGGAACATATGCCGGTGCGGCTCTCCGTTACTGCACACCATCTTTACCAGTTCGACGTTGTATATCTGGACCCGAATACCAAAGGCCGCTTAGATGCGAATGGGAATGAGATAAAAGAGGAGAAAACAACAGGGGATAAGATAGCGCGGCATTTTGTAGTTGGCACAGAGTTTATTTTCAGTAAAAATTTCCAGTTACGTGCCGGCTATAACCATTTACGCCGTAAAGAACTCAGGTTGCAAAACAAAGCAGGTAGTGCAGGGTTTTCGTTGGGAGCCATGCTGCGGGTCCGGGCTTTTGAGCTGAACTATAGCAGTGCTTTCTACCACCCGTCGGGCGCAGGCCATTACGTAACTATAAGCACCGATACCGGCACTTTGCTGAAACGTAAAAACACAGAATAACAACCGGCTGTTATAGTTAGCAGCTACTTTATTATACTTAAAAATTTAAAGATGTTAGATTCCTTAGAACATTTAACACCAGCCCAGATTGTTGCGGAGCTGGATAAATATATCATCGGGCAGCAGGACGCCAAACGTAACGTAGCCATTGCGCTTCGTAACCGCTGGCGCCGCATGAACGCCGAAGAAAGTATCAGAAAAGAGATCGTTCCAAATAATATTCTGATGATTGGCGCGACCGGAGTTGGTAAAACAGAAATTGCCCGTCGGCTTGCCAAAATTGCAGATGCCCCTTTTACAAAAGTAGAAGCGTCTAAGTTTACCGAAGTAGGATACGTTGGCCGCGATGTGGAAAGCATGGTGCGCGACCTGGTAGAGCAGTCGGTGAACATGGTGAAAACCAAAAAGAAAGAAGAAGTAAAGCAACGCGCTGCCGAAATTGTAGAAGATATTATCCTGGATGCGCTTATTCCACCCATTCAGGGCCGCTCTACTACGCCTGTAAGCATGGCCGCCCACCCTGATGCTATTCCGGATAGCGACTATGAACTGAACGAGCGTACCCGCGAGAAATTCAGAGAAAAGATACGCAACGGTGAACTGGAAGACCGCAAGATCGAGATCCGGATTCAGCAGAGCGCTATGCCGGGCATGGGCGTTATGGGGCCGGGCATGGACGAAGCTTCGATGATGAACATTCAGGAGATGATCAGCGGCATGATGCCAAAGAAGACAAAAAAGCGCAAGGTAACTATAGCTGAAGCCCGCAAGATCTTATTGGAAGAAGAAGCATCCAAGCTCATTGACATGGATGAAGTAAAGGAAGAAGCGATCTTTAAAGCGGAGAACTCCGGTGTTATTTTTATAGATGAGATAGATAAAGTTGCCAGCTCGAGCAAAAAAGGTAGCGGACCGGATGTAAGCCGCGAAGGTGTGCAACGCGACCTGCTGCCTATAGTGGAAGGCTCAACAGTAAATACCAAGTATGGTGTTATCAACACCGACCATATCCTGTTTATAGCCGCCGGTGCGTTCCACGTGGCCAAGCCATCAGATTTGATACCTGAATTACAGGGCCGTTTCCCGATTCGTGTGGAATTGCAGAGCCTGACAAAAGACGATTTCTACCAGATTCTGAAATTTCCGAAGAACGCGCTTACCAAGCAGTATGAAGCCTTGCTGGCCTCCGAAAATGTATCGCTTAGCTTTAACGACGAAGCACTGGACGAAATAGCATCTATGGCTTATGAAGTAAATGCCGAAGTTGAGAATATTGGTGCACGTCGTTTGCAAACTATCATGAGCCGCTTATTGAACGATATCCTGTTCGATGTGCCGGATAAGATCGGTGCCAACGCCCAGATCCTAGTAAACCGCGAAATGGTGCGCGAAAAACTGGCAGGCATGGTGAAAAACCGTGACCTGAGCGAGTTTATACTATAGTTTTGGAGTTAGAGAGTTTAGGAGTTAAAGAGTTAGAGAATTAGAAACTATAGCTAGCCAAACTGGCGCCGGCATCCAGCCGGTGACGAATAGTGGGTGCGAGTCTCCAGACTCGCTGAGGTTGCAACTATAGTTTACAGGCCGGCAGTTTTGCAGAAGCAGAGCTGCCGGCTTTTGTTTTTAGTGTGGATTCTTGTTAGATTGATTCATAACACTTCACGAGCGTATGACATCCAATGTAATATTTGATAAACTAAAATGTGAGTTTCAAAAGCCAACCCCATTCTTAATACTCAGCGTTGTCGGAGCAATTTTTCTTATCTATATATTCTTTTCTCTATTACCAGATCAAACGGCGGGCTTAGGAGCAGCTTACGCTCTCATGTTAACTCTGGGGCTTGTAGTTGCTCTATTTATTGATAGGATTATAGTAAGGAAGTTTAAACTGTTTATCGTTGTAATAACCGAGTTAGCTTTGATATCTCTTGTTTGGTTCTTTTTATCTTGGTCAAATAAAACAGCAACTCTAATTGTAAAAACAAATCAGAATCATTTCATAGTAGTTTTTATGGAAGGTGGGGCAAACTTAGATAGTTTTAGCTATACAAACATCTTTAAAAAAGAACTGCTTATAGAAAATGAATCATGTATAGTTTTAGATAAGTCACTTGTGTACCTAGATGAATTGGAAGTAAAGCCACATGCATGGAGAAACTATTCTATGAAGTCAGAAAATATCTATATAAATGGCTCCCGTCGAATAGTTAATATATACTGGACAGGTAACAGAGAGGCTGACACAAATAGATTTCTAACTTGTTTAGAATCACTTTAACCTTTCCCAACCCCACACCCGTAATTCATAGCAATTAACTTTTTAACTTTCTAACTTATAAATTTTCTAACTATAGACCCGTGAACATCTACATCATAACCGGAACCAGCAAAGGTATAGGTAAAGCCATAGCAGAAGAGCTCCTGCAAGACGACAGCAATTTCGTGATAGGCGTTTGCCGCAACAGTACCATCACCCATAAGAATTATAGACATCAACCCTTGGATTTTTCGGATATACCGGCCGTAGAGCACAACCTGCAAAAGGTTTTTCTGCCTTATAAGGATGCTCAGAAACTGGTGCTGGTAAACAACGCCGGTGTGCTGGGAGATATCGGATATGTGGGAGAAGGCATGCCGAACGAGCGTTTCGAGTTTGTGTTTGATGTGAACGTAATTGTGCCTGCTATGTTGATGAATAGCTTCCTGCAGGTTTACCAACAGCACCCGGCTCAGAAACTTATAGTTAACATTAGCTCCGGTGCCGGCAAATACCCGATTGATGGCTGGGCAAGTTACTGTGCCTCTAAGGCAGCCCTGGATATGCTGTCGTTAACGATACAAAAGGAGCAGGACATGCGTGGCAGCGGCGTAAAAGTGTATGCCTTGTCGCCGGGCGTGGTGGATACGGCCATGCAGGAAAATATTAGAGAAGCCGATGCTGACCGCTTTAGCACAGTAGAGAAGTTTAGAGATTACAAAGCTAACAACGAACTGGCATCGCCTGAAGAAGTCGGACAAAAGATAGTGCACTTTATGCAAAACACAGACACCTTCAGTGAGGTGATCGTAGATGTTCGGAATATGTAGATTTGATTTTTAGAGCAACTATAGTTTTTATATCGTGGGGTAAGGCCAGCTACTGAAACTATAGACGTATGACGATAAAGCCCGGCCCTGTTGGCCGGGCTTTGTTGTGCTGGTAGGTAGCAACTATAGTTATATACTTTGGCAAACTATAGTTTCATTGCTCTTTTGTATGCTTGTTTATTTATAGTAGAAATTCTATCTTAACAAAACCGCTTTCTACGGAGAGCGTTTATTAGATTAAACTAACATGTAAATTACCACATCCCTCCTTAAACTTATCAGAGCCATGCACAATCAGCAAATAAAATCCTTTGAAGAGTACCAGCAGGTTTACAAACGCAGCGTAGAAGACCCCGAAGGTTTCTGGGCAGATATTGCAGAGTCGTTTACCTGGCGTAAAAAATGGGACAAAACGCTGGAATGGAATTTTGAAGAGCCTGATGTGAAGTGGTTTAAAGGAGGAAAGCTCAATATTACTGAAAACTGCCTTGACCGCCACCTAAAAACCCGGGGCAACAAACTGGCCCTGATCTGGGAACCCAACGACCCGAAAGAGCGATTTATCCGCTTTACTTACCGCGAACTATACGAGCGGGTATGCCTGTTTGCCAATGTGCTGAAAAAGAACGGCGTTAAAAAAGGAGACCGTGTGTGTATTTACATGCCCATGATCCCGGAGCTGGCTTTTGCAGTGCTGGCCTGTGCCCGCATCGGTGCTGTACATTCGGTTATTTTTGCAGGTTTTTCGGCAGTGGCTATGGCCGACAGAATTAATGATGCCGGTGCTAAAATGGTGCTCACTTCGGATGGTCTGAACCGTGGCTCCAAGCAGATACCTGTAAAGCGTGTGGTGGACGAAGCCCTGGAAAATTGCCCGTCTGTAGAAAAAGTTATAGTTGTAGAGCGTTTGGGCTGGGCCGTGAACATGGTGGAAGGCCGCGATGTATGGTATCATGATGAAGTAAAAGATGTAAGCAAAGATTGCCCTGCCGAGGAAATGGACGCCGAAGATATGCTGTTCATCTTATACACTTCAGGCTCAACGGGCAAACCGAAAGGCGTTGTGCATACCTGCGGAGGCTACATGGTTTATGCCCAGTATTCCTTCATGAACGTGTTTCAGTACGAGGAAAGTGATGTGTTCTGGTGTACTGCCGACATTGGCTGGGTTACCGGCCACACGTATCTGCTTTATGGTCCGCTGCTTTCAGGAGCAACTACGCTGATGTTTGAAGGCGTACCAACTTACCCGGACAACGGCCGTTTCTGGCAGGTGTGCGATAAGTTTGGTGTCAGCATTTTTTATACAGCGCCAACTGCCATTCGTGCGCTTATGGCCGGCGATATTGACGACGTGCTATCCTATAGTTTGGACTCGCTGAAAGTGCTTGGTTCGGTAGGGGAGCCGATTAACGAAGAGGCCTGGCACTGGTACCACACCCACGTAGGCAAAGAGGATTGCCCGGTGGTAGATACCTGGTGGCAAACCGAAACGGGTGGCATCATGATCTCCTCGCTTGCTAATGTTACTCCTATAAAGCCAGCCCATGCAGCTTATCCTTTGCCGGGCATACAACCTTTACTGGTTAATAGTGATGGTACCGAAATTACTGAAAACGAGGTAGAAGGACACCTGTGCATGAAGTTTCCGTGGCCGGGCATGATACGCACTACTTACGGCGACCATGAGCGTTGCCGTTTGAGTTACTTCTCTACATACAAAGGGCTGTATTTTACCGGAGATGGTGCCAAGCGCGACAAAGATGGTCTTTACCGCATCATTGGCCGTGTAGATGACGTGATCAACGTATCGGGTCACCGTTTCGGGACAGCTGAAATAGAAGAAGCCATCAACCATAACGATCATGTAGTAGAGTCCGCAGTAGTCGGCTATCCGCACGATGTAAAAGGGCAGGGTATTTATGCTTTTGTTATCTGCAAGGAAAAACCGGAACGTGAAGATTATCTGCGTGCCGAGATCATCGAAACAGTAGTTGAAAAAATTGGTAAAATTGCCAAGCCAGATAAGATACAGATCGTAAGCGGACTGCCAAAAACACGTTCCGGTAAGATCATGCGCCGCATTCTCCGCAAAGTTGCCGAAGGTGACACAACTAACCTTGGCGACACGTCCACACTGCTCGACCCGGATGTAGTAGATGAGATCAAGGCCGGGGCTTTGTAGAACTATAGTCAAGTAAGTAACTATGGTTACCTGTTAATTTTGGCAGATAACCATATGATTTTATATACTAAAAGCTATATTTAAGTCGGATCGTCTCTGAACTAAAACTACAATCCAACACACTGGTTATGCAGGAACAGAAATTCTATAAACTACGCCTTTATGTTACAGGCGTAATAACTATCGCTATATGGGCGCTTTTGATCTGGGGGCACTATAACGGAGGGGTGCCTGTTCACCATATTGCAGCAGATAATGATATGCCTGCTATTTCCAATTGGTGGGGAGCGCTGTTGCTTCCTTTGCTAAGCTGGTTTCTGCTATACCGCATTCATAAGAGAGTTTTCAGTGCCAAAAGGCAAGATTCCGAAAACAGGATCTTTTTGCAGGATGTACTTTACAGGTTTGCAGGTGCTGTACTTTTTGGAACCCTGATAGCTACTTGCTTTACACTCGGGTATAATAATTTAACAGGGTACCTGGTTCTAGGGCTTCTTCCATTTGCGATTTTCTTACCTATATACAGGGCCGAGTGTTTGCTTGGCTTTGTACTCGGAATGAGTTTTACATTTGGTGCTGTGCTTCCAACCGGATTTGGGATCTTAGTGAGCCTGGTGGGGCAGTACTGTACCTGATTATACGGCCAGGAATACTGTATGCCTCATCAAAAGTAGCACTCCTTTTACCTGTAAGTAAACACAAACCTCTGCAATAGCGGGGTAATATTGTAAACTATAAGACCATGTCAAGAAAAGCTTTTACTGCCGAAGGTGCCGTTTCCGTAGGCCCGTACTCACATGCCGTACAAACTGGTGATCTGCTTTATTTATCCGGCCAGACACCCATAGAAGCAACTACAGGCAAACTTGTGGATGGTGATATTGCTGCTCAAACCAGGCAGTGCTTTATTAACCTGTTTGCTGTGCTTAAAGCAGCTGGCCTTACCCCGGATAATGTGGTAAAAGTAAATGTTTTCTTAACCGATATGGCAGATTTTGGAGCGATGAACGAAGTTTATAAAACACAATTTACACAACCCTATCCGGCCCGTACAACTATAGGCGTTGCTTCGTTGCCTTTGGGTGCACAGGTAGAGATTGAGATGATCGCGCAGCGTTAAAGTAGTATTCTTAGGCGCTGACACTCTTAACTACTTACCTTTGCACAGCAACAAACTATAGCTATGATCAACGAGCAGCATAACCCCTGGACTACACTTTCTACGAGAGACATTTACCAGAACCCCTGGATAAAACTGCGTGAAGACCAGGTGCTGAACCCGAAAGGCGGAGAAGGAATTTACGGTGTGGTGAGCTTCAAAAACAAAGCCATCGGCATTATTCCTGTTGATGATGAAGGTTTTACTTACCTGATCGGCCAGTACCGCTATGCTTTGAACGAGTATAGTTGGGAAATACCAATGGGTGGTGGCTTACTGGAAAACGACGTGCTCGAATCTGCCAAACGTGAACTTCAGGAAGAGACCGGTTTTACTGCTGACCGCTGGACTAACATTTGCCGCCTGCATACATCCAATTCGGTAACCGACGAAGAAGGTTTTGTTTTCCTGGCTCAAGAGCTTACTCCTGGTGAAACCGCTTTCGAAGAAACCGAAGACCTTCAGATTAAAAGAGTCCCTTTTACAGAAGCCGTTCGCATGGCCCTTAACAATGAAATCACTGACGCCATCAGCGTAGCCGGAATCCTGAAAGCTGCTTTTATACTCGGTGTGAGGTAGTTTTATAGTTTGTCCGAATCAGGATTTGCAGGGTTAGGCTGTTGCTATAGTTGGGCTATTGGTTTCTGCTGGCGCGGGTTTGCAACCCGTGTTTTACGATGGTGTTGAGTTTTCAACTCAACTGGCCCGATAGGGATAGGAATAGTAGTAGCAGTTGCTCTAGTTCTATAGTTTCGGTTGGTCTAACCACCCCTAACCCCTCCTTGTCTAAGGCGGGGAGCTTTCGTATCTACTTACTTCTCACTTTGTCATCCTGAAAGGAGCTTGGTAGAAGGGAGGTAAGATCTTTACTATAGTTCAATAAACAATTTCATAGTTGGTTTATTAACCCACCCCTGCCCCTCCCGAGAGGGGAATTCCGGCTACTGCCATAGTTTGGTTATCAAGTTCCATAGTTGGCTTTTTAACACCCCTATAGTCCCCTCAAGGGGGCAATTCTAGCGTTTCCAATTTCTAAACTATAGCCCTATAGTTGTTGTCGATGAGCAGGGCAGGTTTACCTGTCCCCTCGAAAGTAGGACCACGATCAATCTCGAAGCTTACCGGTTCAAACTATAGATGCTGGTTGCTATGCGAAACGTCTCAGTCTTCGGGTTGAGCGCCTTGTAGATTTCTGGTGCCGCAAGGCATTGTGAGGAACGAACAAAAGAAATGTACACCGCGCGATGCCCAAAGACGGGGCCTCCCGGCCATGAGGGCACCAAAACCAAATATAGAACAATAGGTAAGTAAAGCTCCCAGGAATAAAAGCAGCTATGAAGGAAAAGGCTTGGTTCGGATTGTAGAAAATCAAACTATAGAACTCAGATTTCTCACTATGTTCGAAATGACAAAAGAGAAGCATAAAACGATTAAGACCCTCGGCTAACGCTCAAAATAACATATAATATAAGGCTATAATGGTTAACTATAAAACAACAATCC
Source organism: Pontibacter pudoricolor (assembly GCF_010092985.1). Taxonomy (GTDB): domain Bacteria; phylum Bacteroidota; class Bacteroidia; order Cytophagales; family Hymenobacteraceae; genus Pontibacter; species Pontibacter pudoricolor. Next base: position 4,030,085 of record NZ_CP048106.1, read on the forward strand.
TTACTTTAACCATACCATACACAACCTATACCCGTTATTGAATTATTCTGCCGTCAGGTTGGTTTTCGGTGAGTTGAACAATGCCGGAATATTCTTACATTTGACCTCATGAAAGTGCTTAAATACCTGTCGCAACGCATTTATACAACCTGGTGCTGTACCTGGTTTATAGCTCCGTTTGTGGTAGCATATCCATTTCAGGCGATACTTATCCGGAAGCAGCAGTGGCACAGGCATGCACATAACCTGAACAGGCTGTGGTCCGTGATTTTTCTACGCATGTTTCTGACCCCGCTTCAGGTAGAATGGCGCTTTAAATTTGATCCGAAACAGCGCTATGTCTTTACGCCTAACCATAGTTCGTACCTCGATATACCTATGATACTGCGCTCCATTCCGGGTTTTCTTAACTTTGTGGGCAAAAGCTCGCTTGCCAAAGTGCCGTTGTGGGGAAAAGTATACGGAACATTGTATATTTGTGTAGATCGCAAAAGCGCCATGAGCAGCGCCAAAAGTTACATTCAGTCTAAAAAAACGCTGGATGAAGGCCGTAGTCTGGTAATTTTTCCGGAAGGAACGATACCGCCAACGGCAGGAGAACAGCTGCTGGAGTTTAAAGACGGACCGTTTAAAATAGCGATTGAAAAGCAGGTGCCGGTAGTACCGGTAACGATGCCGTATAACCAGCACTTTATGCCCGATGTGGAAGAAGTAGGGCTGAAAATACGTCGTCATCCGCTTAAGATGATCGTGCATGAGCCAATTGCAACCGAAGGGATGACCCTGGAAGATCTGCCGGCGTTAAAAGAGCGGGTATTCCATATAATACAACAAGAGTTAACCAAACACAACTATAACAAGGATGTCAACAGATATTCAAACCATCAGAAAATTAGCGCACCTGGCCAGGCTGGAGTTTAACGAAGAGAAAGAGCAGGAAGTGCTGGGCGACCTGAACAAGATCCTGAACTGGGTAGATAAACTGCGCGAGCTGGATACCGAAAACATTGAGCCCCTGACGCACATGACCGCCGAAATGAACGTGATGCGCGAAGACGTGGCCCAAAATACCATTACACACGAAGAAGCATTGTTGAACGCTCCTAAAAAAGACTCCGATTACTTCAGAGTGCCAAAGGTACTGGAGTAACAGGCAAGGCTGCTTATGAGTAAAACCAACTTCTGGAAAAACTGGGATACTGATCTGAAGTATCCCTATCTTTTTTTAATGGTACTGGCTGCAGCGGCTTTGCTGCTGGGGGGTACTATTACCTGGCAGGCAACACGGCCGCCTACGCCTGGGACAAAATATCGGATTTGCAGGTAGTGCCGGTGCCGGTACATGAAGTTACCAGGCTACTCGAGCCCTTTACTCTTTATGCTGACGGTTACCTGCTGCTGGAGCAGTATGATGTTGCCCCGGCTATGGTTCATACATGGCCTGCCGCCGTTTTCCTTGGTATTCTCAGCATATGCCTGGCTTTTTACACTGCTGCCATAAGCACTATGCGGCAGGTGCCTTATTTTGCAGGCATTTCACTCCTGATGCTGTTCCTGGCATCGTTTAATATTGATCTGTTACAGGTGTTTGGCGCAGAGCAAAGCCAGGCCATGTTGCTGGTAGCCATTGTATTACTGGCCGGGTTAAGTTATGGGTTTCAGGCATTCTGGAAGCATATAGCTTTTGGCTGGCGTGTGCTGGCCATGCTGGTAACTATAATTGTGCTGGGCGTAGCCACCTTTACCGAAGCCGAGTTTGCCCCCGATCTGACAGCCCTGCACCTGGTAAACTATAGTTCGCTGGCGACGCTTATTGCCACGTTGCTTTTTATAATCTGGATATCTTACGAAAACGTAAATGCGCTGCTCTGGATAAATACGCAAGGCAAAACCCCGGAGCGCCGCTATAGTTTGTGGCAGTTTGTACTCATCGCCGGCCTATACTTAACCAACCTGCTGCTATTATACCTCCGGCACATGGGGTACCTGCAAACCGACCTGATCTATGTAAACGGTTACCTGATACTGTTGCTTTCGGTGGTGGCTGGTTTCTGGGGAATGCAGCAGCGCGAAGCGTTTTATGGCAAGTATTTTCCCTTCAGGCCAACTGGGGCTGTGCTTTACTTAGTTTTTACAACTATAGCTTTTTTAAGCATTGGTTACGCATACGCCAACGCCAACGACCCGCTTACCACGCTGTTCCACACGTTCATTATTTACACACATCTGGTGTATGGTTCCGTGTTCTTCCTGTACCTGATGATCAATTTCGGGAAGCTGATAAAAGAGCGGAAAGCAGTGCACAAGGTGGTATATGAGCCCCGCATGTTTACGTTGTTCTCATTTTTTTTAATGAGTACCGTCATACTGGCCATCTTAGTGATCCGCACGCAATACAGCACTTATTTTCAGGCAAAGGCAGGATACTACAACTATCTCGGAGACCTGTATACTGCCTCCCAGAATCCTGCACTGGCAAAGCGCTTTTACGAAGAGAGCGATGTGTACGACATCAACAACGTGAAAGCCAACTATAGTTTAGCCTCCATGTACCGCGCAGAGTCGCAGCGCAATAACGAGATACTGCACTTAAAAGGAGCTTTGGGCAAACGCCCGAACCCGAAACTATATGTGCGCATGGCCAACCTCTACGACGAGAAACAATACTTTTTTGAGAAGCTGTATGTGCTGCACGAGGGTATCAACAGGTTTCCGGAGAGTAGCGAGATCTACAACAACATGGCGCTGCTTTACATGCAAACCAGCGTTACCGACTCTGTGGAATATTATTTTAACCTGGCCGAAAAGTATAGCTCGAACAAAGAAGTTATACAGAGCAATAGGCTGGCGTTTTATACCAGGCAGGCCATGCTGGAGCCGGCACGCGCTTTACTGAACGAAGTAAAAGGCGCTGACTATAAATCGCTGCGCAGCAACATGGCTGCCCTGCGCCAGTTACTCGGTGTTAACGACAGACCGGATGAAGCATTTGCCCCGGACTCGCTGGAGCAGGTCGAAGACTTTACACTTTTCTATAACCAGACGATCAGCAGGCTGAATAACGGCGATACCAGCCAGTTAAAAGCCATAGACCGTTATCTTAAAATGCCGGGCAACCAGTTGTTCCAGGAAGATCTGCTTTACAGCAAAGGGTTGGTGCACCATTACAATGGCCGCCCGAAAGAAGCGCGCAGTATAGTAGAGAACCTTGCCCTTGCAGCCTCAGAGCGAAGCGGGTACTACTATAATGCACTGGGTATCTGGATGCTGGAAGAAGGAAACTACCTTGCAGCTGCCCATTACTTTAAGCAGGCAAAAGATTTGGGCTATACCCAGGCGTTCCTGTCGCACGGGTATGCGCTGGCAATGGCGCATAAACCTGCAGATGCCGTTAATGCCCTGCAGGAAGTAGGGTACACCGGCCTGGAGTCGGCTACGGAAGTGGCAGGGCAGCTACAGCAGGTGTTGCAACAAAGTGTGCAGCAAACTATAGCGTCTGGCTCTGATGCCGATAAAGTAAAATACCTGCAAACATACCTGCCTCAGCTAACTATAGAACAGGTTGATGCGCTTGTGAAAAGTGTAAAAGAGAAGGAACTGCACAGGGTAGCGTTGCTGAGCCAGATAGATTACCTGATGCACCAGCAGAAATGGCGACTGGCAAATAAGGCTATTAAAATGGCATCGCCGCAACTGCAGCCGGAAGGCGAGCTGCGCAGTAAGCTTAACCTGCAGCAATTAAAGCTATGGCACTACACTAAAAACTACGATGCCCTGCTCGACCGCATGGATAACGTATACCTTACAAGGCTGGATAAACGCTACAAACTATATTTTAAAGCCAGTATAGCCGCCGCCAAAGGCCGCAACCGCGAAGCTGCCGAAAAATATAGCCAGGCTGTAAAAATCCTGTTATTTGATGAGGAAGTTGTGAAGGCTGCCGCGGCTTTTTACAAACAGTATGCCCCTGACGAGATGACAGCTTATGAGATATTACTGGATGGAATAACATATAATCCTTTCTCGGTAGAGTTGCACAAAGCGTATGCGCTGGAGAGCCTGGATAAGGGATTAACCAGCTATGCAGAAGAGGCGCTTACAACGCTTCAAAGTTTGCTTAGTGCCTCAGAATATACTACATTTAACAAGCAGTTCGAGAGCCACCACCAGGCCGCCGCTAAAAAAGCAGACGACTGGCAACTATAAAAACCTGTATGAGCACCATCATTGAGACACATCATATTTCTAAAATATACCGCATGGGCAGCGAAGTCATCAATGCCCTTCAGGATGTATCTATAACTATAGAAAGAGGAGAATATGTAGCTTTTATGGGGCCATCTGGTTCCGGTAAATCTACGCTCATGAACATTATCGGCTGCCTTGATACGCCGACGGGTGGCACCTACATTCTGAACGGGAACGATGTGAGCAACATGACGGACAACGAACTGGCTGAAGTGCGTAACAAAGAGATCGGTTTCGTGTTCCAGACCTTTAACCTGTTGCCGCGCCAGAGCTCTCTGGAGAACGTAGCGTTGCCGCTGATCTATGCCGGTTACAACAAATCGCAGCGCGAAGAACGGGCCCAGAAAGCGTTGGAAAGCGTAGGGCTTGGCAACCGTGGCAAGCACAAACCAAACGAATTGTCGGGTGGGCAGCGGCAGCGTGTGGCGATAGCCCGTGCTCTGATAAACGACCCAAGTATTATCCTGGCCGATGAGCCGACCGGTAACCTCGATACCAAAACATCTTACGAGATCATGGAACTGTTCGAGAACCTGCACAGCAAAGGCAACACCATTATTATGGTAACCCACGAAGAAGACATTGCCCGATATGCGCACCGCATCGTGCGTTTGCGTGATGGTTTGATAGAGTCGGATACAATAAACGAAGATATTGCTGTTGCAGCAAAACTGCGCGAAGCGCACAACATTAATGAAGATATACACTAAAACAGGCGATAAAGGTACAACAGCGCTTATCGGGGGAACCCGTGTGGCAAAATCACATCTGCGTATCGAAGCTTACGGTACCGTTGATGAACTGAACTCCTATATCGGGCTTGTCCGCGACCAGGAAGTAAACAGATCAAGGGCTGCCATCTTGAAAGAGATACAGGACAGGCTGTTTACCATTGGCTCTATGTTAGCTACCGACCCGGACAAGAACGTGAAAATGGTAACCCCGGACCTGCACACCCAAGATATAACCTTGCTTGAAAGCGAAATTGATGCGATGAGCGAAGATGTGCCGCCTCTGCGTGCTTTTGTGTTGCCGGGCGGTCATCAGTCTGTTTCGTTCTGCCATATAGCGCGTTGCGTGTGCCGACGCGCCGAGCGCCTGGCTATCCGGTTGCAGGAAGAATCTCCGGTTGATGAATTAGTTGTTATTTATTTAAACAGACTTTCGGATTATCTGTTTGCTCTTTGTCGGCGTATGACCCATGAACTGCAGGCCGAAGAAATAACCTGGAAACCTAGAGTCTAAATTTATTAAGTACACTATGTCTACTGATACCTTAACTATAGCTACGCAACCTGTAGCCACGTCCCGTATTTCGGAACTGGATTTTAATAACATCGAATTCGGTAAGATCTTTTCGGACCACATGTTAGTTGCTGATTTTAAAAATGGCGCCTGGCAAAACCCGGAGATCGTGCCTTACGGTAACATGTCACTGAGCCCTGCTACATCGGCCATACATTACGGACAGGCTATTTTTGAAGGTATGAAGGCCTACCGCGGTGTAAATGGCGATATCCTGCTTTTCAGACCGTACGACAACTATAAGCGTTTGAATATTTCGGGTGCGCGCATGTGTATGCCTGAGTTGCCGGAAGATATTTTTATGCAGGGCCTGGAGCAATTATTGCGTCTGGATGCCGCCTGGGTTCCGCCAACGGCAGGCAGTGCTTTGTACATTCGCCCGTTCATTTTTGCTACCGACGATTTTATTGGTGTAAGACCATCATCAAACTATAGGTTCTCCATTTTCTCGTGCCCGGTTGCGTCATACTACAGCGCTCCATTGCGTGTTGCCATCGAAACAAAATACGTACGCTCTGCCGAGGGTGGAGCAGGTTTTGCAAAAGCAGCCGGTAACTATGGCGCTGCCATGTACCCGGCCAAACAAATGCAGGAGAAAGGTTACCAGCAACTTATCTGGACCGACCACAAAGAGCACAAGTATATCGAGGAATCCGGCACTATGAACGTGATGTTTGTGATAGACGGTATGCTGGTGACTCCGGCGGTAAGCTCAACTATACTGTCAGGCATTACCCGCGACAGCGTACTGACGCTTGCCAGAGACATGGGCTACAAAGTGGAAGAGCGTCGTGTTTCTGTAGAGGAGATTGTGGAAGCGCATAAGGCAGGTAAACTGCAGGAAGCATTTGGGACCGGCACAGCCGCAACTATAGCCCAGATCGCAACTATAAACTATAACGGCGAAGACCTTGAACTGCCAGCTATAGAAGGCCGTGAGATTTCGAATAAAGTAGCCGCAGAACTGGATAAGATAAAAACCGGCCAGGCACCGGACCCTTATAACTGGGTACAAAAGATCAGCCTGTAAAAGCTTGAACGAACGATAGATGCTGGAGTATAACCACTAAGGTATATGCTTCAGCATCTTCTTGTTTTAAATAAAGTATAGCCAAGTATAAACTATAAAACGATGACCGCAGAGCAGGTAAAAGATTTAAAGGCGCGCGTAGAAGCCTTGAGGAGGTACCTTTGACTACGATAACAAGAAGAAAGAAGTAGCAACTATAGAGGAGCAGACTACAGCACCCGACTTTTGGGATAACCCTAAAGAAGCGGAAAAAGTGCTGAAAGAAGTGAAAGCTGTTAAGGTCTGGACGGAACATTACGAAGAAGTAGAAAAGAAATACAACGACTTCGAAACGCTGTTCGATTTTTATAAGGAAGGCGACGTTACCGAAGAAGAGATAAACCAGGAAGCCAAAGCAACAACTGAAGCGATAGAAGGACTGGAGTTTAAACGTATGCTCAGTTCCGAAGAAGACCAGCTTAGTGCTATAGTTGAGATTAACCCGGGAGCAGGCGGCACCGAAAGCCAGGACTGGGCCGAGATGCTCATGCGCATGTACATTATGTGGGCAGAATCGCACAACTTCAGCGTGAAGCAGCTTAACTACCAGGCCGGCGACGGCGCGGGCATAAAATCTGCAACCCTGGAAATTACCGGTGACTTTGCCTATGGTTACCTGAAATCTGAGATAGGGGTGCACCGCCTGGTACGTATTTCACCTTTCGATTCGGGTGGTCGCCGCCATACCTCGTTTGCGTCGGTGTATGCTTACCCGGTGGTAGATGATACGATAAATATAGAGGTGAACATGGGCGACATTGAGTGGGATACGTTCCGCTCGGGTGGTGCCGGTGGCCAGAACGTAAACAAAGTAGAGACGGCTGTTCGCTTAAAGCACAAACCAACAGGTATTGTTATTGAGTGCCAGATAGAACGCTCGCAGCTCATGAACAAGGAACACGCCCTGCGCATGCTCCGCTCCAGGTTATATCAGATTGAAGTGGAAAAGCGCAACGAAGAACGCGACCGCATCGAAAGCACCAAAAAGAAGATAGACTTTGGCTCGCAGATCCGGAACTATGTTTTGCACCCATACAAGCTTATAAAAGATGTAAGAACCGGCGTTGAGCGCACCGATGTGCAAAATGTGCTGGATGGCGACCTCGACGAATATATTAAAGCATACCTGATGCAAAACTAACGCATCTTAAACTATAGTTCAGAAGCCGGCATATTTACTAAGGTAAGTGTGCCGGTTTTATTTTTGAATTTACTTAGTCCGCAACTATAGCATAAAGCACCACAACTGAGCCTGATTATATTCAGATATAACAATAGGTGAATTACAGCTAAACATTGATATGGTTCGCTATACTTTGCAGGAAATATTACCGGCTTAAAATCACTTTAGGAATGCCAGTTAAGGGATAACAGGTTAACAAATCTGGCTTTTTAGACTATAAAACTATAGCATAAACCGCTGCAAATTGGCAGTTTGTCTGTTTTAATCTAAAATATGAACTATAATCAAGATAAAATTAGATTATGCTCGTATAATATTTTTAAAACATAGTGCCTTCCCTCTACTTTCGGTGCCGAACCTATAGCGCTACAATATAAATGTAGCTGTCTGTAGCCTCTTTTTCTGTACCTGTTAGCACATGAGCTTCTCTGATAAACGCTTCCTCAGCAATGTGCTGAGCCGGAGTGGTTTAACCTGTGTTGACTGCTTTTCACTCCGTTACTAAAATTACTATGAAGGCAAATGAAAAAACTATTACTACTGAGTCTTGTCATGTTGCTCACCCTATCTCAAGAGGCGTTTGCACAAGGCAGGACGGTTACTGGTACAGTTACTGACCAGTCAACCGGCCAGCCCCTTCCGGGAGTAGCTGTAATAGTACAAGGCACAACAGTTGGTACATCTACTAACGTTGAAGGTGCTTATACTATAAGCGTTCCCGCGGGTGGCACCGCTCTCCAGTTCCGATACATCGGATACGAAACCGTTACAAGAGAAATTGGCAATGCATCAACTATAGATGTGGCCCTTGGCGTTAATACACAGCAACTGCAGGAAGTGGTTGTAACCGCTCTTGGTGTTGAGCGTGAAGAACGCTCTTTGGGCTACTCGGCCAGTACAGTGCAAAGCGAAGAAATAACAAAGGCCAGAGCAACCAGCCCTATGAACTCGTTGCAAGGTAAAGTGGCAGGTGTAAACATTACCACTGCTTCTGGTCAGCCTGGCGCTTCAACCAAGGTTATACTTCGGGGTTATAGTTCTATAGGTGGCGATAACAACCCGCTTTATGTGGTGGATGGTACGCCAATCACGAATGGTTCGGGTAACTATTCTGCTGGTGGCGTAAACCGTACCCAGGACTTTGGTAACCGGGCCAATGATATTAACCCCGACGATATCGCTTCTATAACTATACTTAAAGGAGCTGCAGCTACCTCGCTTTATGGGTCACGGGCAGCAAACGGAGCGATACTCATCACTACTAAGCGAGGCCAGGCTGGCGAAAAACCAAAAATAGAAGTTACCAGTTCGGCCACCTTATCCAGACCACTGTTTTTGCCACAGTTGCAGAACAGGTTCGGACAAGGCTGGAGTGCCACTTTTGCCTTTGAAGAAAACGGTAGCTGGGGCCCTAAATTAGATGGCAGAGAGCGTGTATGGGGTAACGTGGTAAATAACTCACAACAGTTAAAGCCATTTGTAGCCCAGGAAGATAACTTGAAAGATTTCTTTGAAACAGGCCAGGCTTACCTGAATACAGTATCGGTGAGCGGCGGTTCAGAGCAGTCTACTTATTATCTCTCTTATAGCAACGCTACAGAAGATGGTATCATCCCGACAAATGCCGACCACTATGACCGTAATACTGTTGCCTTAAGAGGTTCTACCAAAGGAGAAAAACTATCTGCATCTTCCAGCCTTAACTATGTTCGTAAAGATGCCTCAGTAGTAACTACAGGCCAGGGTGGGGGAGGCACCACACTTTTCCAGGAGATTATCCAGATTCCGCGCGATATCAGTATAGTTGACTTTGAGGACCTGAACAACCCGTTCAATACCAATGATAACTACTTTACGCTTTATGCGCAGAATCCGTACTGGCCACTTAAAATGAATGGCAACGATCTGGAAGAAAACCGCTTCTTCGGTAACATTACATTAGACTATAAGTTGAACAGCTGGTTAACATTATCGGCAAGAGGTGGTGGTGATGTTGCAGCAGGTGTACTAAAAGACTGGATCAGGCCTTATGATTATACCCCAGGCAGCCCGAATGCAACTGCCAGCCCGTCAGAGGGTTTTGTGGCTGAAATAAACACATTAGCTAGGGAGTTGAATTCAGATATTATTGCCTCAACAAACAATGACCTGACAGAGAATATACATTTAAATGCACTGGCTGGTTTTAACGTGAATGAGCGGTATAGTAAGAATAATACAGCTTCTATCACCAACTTAAGTATACCAGACTTTTTTGACTTGTCAAATACTACAGACCCGGTAACTGCAACTACCTTAACACAACAACGCAGGTTAGTTGGGGTATATGGCCAGACAGAATTCTCTTACATGGACTATCTGTTCCTGACCTTAAGTGCGCGAAACGACTGGTCATCTACACTCCCAAAAGATGATAACTCTTTCTTCTATCCGGCAGCCAACGTAGCCTGGGTATTCTCTGATATGTTCAATGACCTGCCATCTGCACTATCCTATGGTAAGATCAGAGCATCATGGGGACAAGCTGGTAATGATGCACCAGTCTATAGTATTGACCCGGTGTTTGTACCCGGTGGTACAGGACTTGGCTTTGGTACTATCAACTTCCCAATTGGAGGTATCAACGCTTTCGAGTTATCAAACCAGATAGGTAACAGACAATTACAACCAGAGATCACTACCGAAATGGAAGTAGGTACAAACCTTGGCTTTTTTGAAAACAGATTGAACGTTGACCTTGCATTCTACAACAGAAAGACTACTGATCAGATTCTGGCAGTTCCGGTAGACCCAACTTCAGGTTTTACCACACAGATACAGAACTTTGGTGAAGTACGAAACAGAGGGGTGGAATTGCTGTTGTCTGGTTCGCCGATACAAGCAGGTGATTTTAGCTGGGATGTGCGCTATAATTTCACAAAAAATGATAACGAAGTTACTGAACTGAAAGAAGGACTTGACGAAGTATTGCTGACTAGTGTTTTCGGTATCAGGTTTGTTGCTGAAAAAGGAGAGCCACTGGGTGTGTTCAGAGGAATAGATTATCAGCGGGACTCACAGGGCCGTATTATTGTTAACCCTGCAACTGGTTATCCTTTGGCTGGCGAAGAAGTTAAGTTTGGTACTGCACAGCCTGATTTTACGATGGGCTTGTATAATACCTTTAACTATAAAGACTTCTCTCTGTCTTTCGGTTTCGACTATAGAAAAGGAGGCTTGTTCTATTCTTATACCCAGCGCCTAACGCAGTTTGTGGGTAACTCTACCAACACCTTGTATAACGACCGACTGCCATTTATTGTACCTAACTCGGTGGTAACAGTAGATGCTGATGAAGATGGAATACCAGATGTGAATGGAGAAGGGGACCTGGTAACTGTGCCTAACACTACACCAATAGAAGCCGATCACGTGGTGGATTACTGGAACCCAAGCAGTAACCCGCCAATAGAACGGGAGCACCTGCGCGAAAGGGATTTCCTGAAAATGCGTGAGCTTACCTTAGGTTACAATCTGCCAACTACATTTATTGAGCGCACACCATTCAGCAATGCCAATATCAGTTTCGTGGCCAGAAACGTGTTCGTCTGGACTCCGGATAACAATAATATCATTGACCCAGAGTCTACCACATTTGGTAATGACCTGCTCAGTGAGTTTGGCGAGTTTGCCGGCGGTCCTACTACACGAAGCTTCGGCTTGAGCCTCAAATTTGGTTTCTAAGAACAGTTAAAATTGAAGAACATGAAAAGAGCAATCAAATATATCGGAGCTATCATGGCAATGCTGTTCGCTACGACCTCCTGCGATGATTTTCTGGATGTGAACACTGATCCGAACAACCCTATCAATGCACCAGTAGAACTGTTATTTCCGGCTGCGGTAATTTCAACGGCTGGTACAGTTGGCGGGCAATATGCTATACTTGGCGGGTTATGGTCACAGTATTATACACAGAACAATGCTTCTAACCAGTACAAGGATATAGATTCTTACAACATTATCTCTACCAATACAACGTTTGCCGGCAGGTATACAGAGTTGTACTCAGGAGCATTAAACGACTATCAGGTAATAAGGGACAGGTCGCGCACAGCAGGTCAGTGGGATGCCTACCTTATGGCTACCGTTATGCAGTCTTATACTTACCAGGTACTTACAGATTTGTATGGAGATATTTCAATTGATGAAGCCCTGCAAGGTAATCAGGGTAACGTTAATCCGGTTTTTAGGCCCGGACCCGAAGTATATGATACCCTAATAGCCAGAATAAACTTTGCACTGGCGCAGGACATTCCTGAAGGGAGCGCCAGCTCAGGCTTAGCAGGCAATGATGTTGTTTTTGGTGGTGATATGGAACAATGGGTGCGTTTTGCAAATACGCTTAAACTTAAAATATTCATTCGCCAGTCAGAAGCACGCCCTGATGTAGCACAGGCCGGTATTGAGGAAATGTATGCTGCCGGAGCAGAGTTTTTAGATGAGCCTGCAAACCTGGATATTTTTGAGGATGTTACTAGCAGAAGGAACCCATTATATGAAATGGATCAAAGTACTGCGCTCAACACGAACCAGAACCTAAAAGCCAGCCTTACCCTTTTTGAGTTCCTGGACCAGAACACAGATCCAAGGCTACAACAACTTTACCGGGAAGCTACAAATGGAGGCTACAAAGGCCAGCAACAAGGTACGTTTAATGCCACTACTGCGCAACTGGACCCCTTATCAGTTTCCAGAGCATTAATAGAGCCTGATGCCCCTGTTTATTTTATATCAAAAGCTGAAAGTTACTTTCTGCAGGCAGAGGCTGCACTTAGAGGCTGGGGTACCGGCGATGCCGCAGCACTTTATAATGCCGGAGTCGACGCTTCCTTTGAACAATTAGGTGTAGAAAGGGGAGGGTTATACCCGTTCCCGGGGGGGGATTCGAAGAACAGTTGGAGGCTGTTATAACACAAAAATGGGTAGCTCTGGCAGGTACTTATCAGGGATTGGAAGCTTATTTCGAACAGCTTAGAACAGGATATCCTGATTTCTTAGATTACCCGGTAGAGGGCGTAACAGGTGGTGTATTTGCAAAACGGCTTCCGTTGCCGAACATCGTGTCGCAACGTAATCCGAACGCACCTCAGACACCTGTAGCTATTACAACGCCAATCTGGTGGGATGTTGATTAATTATTATGATCTAAATCTTAGAAATCATGAAAAAGAATAAGATATTATTTGTGATCGCACTGCTCTTAACCGGATCGTTAATGAGTTGCGAAAAAGATACAGAAGATATATCCAGAATAACATTTTACCCGGATTTTGTGATAGGTGGGGAAGAAGTGATGACACTTGTACAGGGTGAAGAGTTTGTGGACCCAGGTGTAACAGCTTCAGCAAATGAAGTAGAACTTGATGTTACTACCTCGATTGTCGGAAGTCCTTTTATTGTACCCGGACAAACCCAGCCGGAGGATGTTACTTACACAAATTCTCTGGATACGAATGTACCAGGACTGTACATTATTACTTACTCTGCAGTAAATGAAGATGGTTTTACAGGTACTACCCAAAGAGTAGTTGTAGTACTTGATCAACCAGCTGATCCGAACGTTGACTTAACAGGAACTTATAGCAGCACCGCACCTTCACCAAATGCAACTATAACCAAGTTAGCAGATGGTGTTTTCTTTTCTTCTAACGTTTGGGGGGGGGTAGTACGGTTGTTATTCCGGCTTATGTAATTACATCTGATGGAATAAACATCCAAATACCACAGCAGGAAAGTTTAGTTAGAGTCTTTGGTTATGGTACCCGTAATCCACAAACCGGTACTCTTGATCTGAGAGTGTCGAGACCAACATTTGCTAACCCAGATCCATTAATTGATCTTGTGAAGGTATGGACCAAAATCAAATAAAAGAACCTAGTAAGATGATACTTTCTAAGAACTATTAAAAGCGTTTTAAAAAAGAAGATATGAAAAAGATATATACAATCGCGCTACTCCTGACTTTTGGTTTCTTAAGTTCCTGCGAAAGGGATGATCCGGAAATAGAAATGACAGCCATTGGTGATATGGCTGGCGAATGGTATGTAACATATATGGCAGATACAGTAGGATCTGATGGACCTGTTGATTTTGGTGGCGGACATTCGCTTCTACTGACTTATAATACATCTGCCAATACGACCGACTCAATGATAGTAGACGACCTTGAAAATTTCTGGGAGTTTAAAACTATAGTGAATGCGAATAAAGCTGAAAGAACTTTCTCAGCGCCAAACGGTGATAATTTATACTATGACTCTAATGGAGTGATTATTAATAATGGTAAGATCATTATTGGGGGTGGAGAATCCAGAACAGGAGTAAAGACAGACAGCATTTATTTTGAAGTTGCTTTCGGTGACGATCCGGATGGGTTAACCTACATTGTCTCCGGACATCGAAGAACCGGTTTCCTGGAAGATGAATTTTAACAGAAAAGTCTTTCTAAAAGAGGGGGCGTTTTGCCCCTTTTTTTATACTTAATAACTACAGTTTAACCTATGAGAACTATAAAACTTTTACCCGGCTTTATATTGCTAAGTATAGTTTGCACTATAGGCACAGCTTCTGCACAGCGTGGAGAACGGTTAGCTTTGCCACCCGGAGAGTATTTCCATAATCAGCAGTTTGCCATTGTGAACTACGATAACATAAGAGATTTAACCAGTAGAAAAGCAAATGCCGAAGGTACAGTTTACCTATACGATAACTGGATTACCGGAACACTTTACACTTCATCGGGGCATGTGTTGCAGGATGCGTCTTTAAAATACGACATTAAAAACGATGTGATGGAAATTAATACGGCTGATGGTGTTAAAACGCTGTTGGGTAAGTATATCAGGCAATTTGAGCTACAGGAACCTGCACAAAAGGCGTTGTATGTAAGTGGCAGCGACAATGATGTAGCGGCCGGGCTGCATACCGCTTTCTATAAAGTACTTGCAACTTCCCCGGATATAAACCTGCTTATGCGCACAGAGCTACACCTAAAGCGATCAGATTATTCGCCGCAGTTTGATGTGGGCAGCAAAACTGACAAACTGGTAAAAAAAGAAAAGCTATTCCTGGCAAAAGGGAACGACCTTACAGAACTGGAAAAAGATAGTTATCCTGTTTTCGGGGATAAAGCTGATCGGGTAAAGGCGTATGCCAAAGCTAAAAAGCTGAAGCTGAATAAGAAAGAAGATGCCATTGCCATTCTGGAATTCTATAGTTCGTTATAGTCTAAGTTTGTAATTCGAATACAGGTTTTATGATGTTTGCCTTTTGAAAGAAGAAAGCTTTTTTGCATGATAAGCCTGTTGAACTAAGTAGTGTTTTCTGCTTCTATATTAATTCATAGTTTTTACGGGGACAGGGGCTCTCTTAGAAGTTTTATATTGCAGGATGTTGTTGGCTGCGCAGTAGGACTATAGGACAGAATAAATAAAGGCAAAGGCGCTTAACGGGTAAACTATACTTAAATTTCTATAAACGGACCTACCCGGGAAACTATAAACCGGTGCAACTGCTATCCGGCCAGTTATGGCAAGCCTCACACTTTGAATATGGTCGGTAGTTACGGCATAAAAAAGTGCATAATGTTTTCTGCCAACTTTACATATAGTATATGCCGGCCCCTATATTAGGCCTGGTTCTTATTGTATTATAGAGGATTATATAATGCCTGATTTCGGAAAATGCAGTGCACATTATTCCCATGTTATCATCTTATGATCTGCTGCTCTCTACTCTTCTGAAAAAGAAAAGGGACGGGAGGGACCTGGAATCTCTTGGTATACTATATTGTAAGTCCGTAACTCGTACTTAGTGCTTTTAGAACAGGTTAACAGTTTCCTGCCGAGGACTTATCTGCTCACTTAACACTACCAGCGTTGATATCACAAAACTGAACAATCCCAACGAAAGAGCACTCGGCTTTTTTGGGGCATCGGCTGTTTCAAAACGAGCACTTTTTATCAGGCGAGAAGAACTGGGGGTAAGGGTTACGGAATATGTTTTTCCTGACGACTGCCGTGTTCTATCTCAAAGTACTACAGAAGAGCCAGCATTCTGGTAGCCTTATTTTCCTTCTCAATATATTTATCCAAAATGTACTTCAACTATAGTTTATAGCTGAACAAATGGCAACATACTCAAAAGTGCATTACAGCGTAAATCTGATACGAATTGACTGTTAGTATGTTATAACATCGGTTTGGTAGATAAAATTTTGGCGTTCGTCGAAAAAAAATATCTGTCAAACTATTGCTTATCAATTAAAACGTCAATATCATTGATAAAAATTTGGAGCATTATCGCCAGATGAGCAGTAGTGTTATAGAATGTAACGCTCCAGATTCCATCCATTTTTCTAATGATGCATTGGCTGTTGTAAAGCAAGCATCATGCTCTTCATATAGCTTATTGTTTAGCGCTGGCAGTGTGATGTAATGCATCATGTTGCTTACAACTTACACTTTTTTTAGTGCCCTAAAAAGCACTCAGGAATTGTATTGCCTATACTTAAGTGAATTTTTTAAGCTCTTTCTTTTAACCTTTTACCTTAATATTCACCTTAATTCAAACAGCTAAATGAGAAAACTATTACTCATGAGTTTTGTTTTGACGCTCACACTGCTAAACCAGGCAGTTGCGCAAAGCAGGACTGTATCTGGGACAGTTACTGACCAGACTAACTCACTCGGACTGCCAGGTGTGGCAGTTATTGTTAAAGGTACATCTATTGGTACTGCTACAGGTGCGGACGGGAAGTACACAATCAGTGTACCTGATAATGCAACTACTTTAGTTTTCAGATTTTTAGGCTACACTACAGTAGAACGTGCTGTAGGTAACGCCACTTCAGTGAATGTTACCTTAGCACCAGATGCTACTATACTTAATGAAGTGGTAGTAACAGCACTAGGTATCCAGAGAGATAAAAAGGACCTTGGTTATTCTGTAGGTACTGTAAACGCCGAAGAGTTAACCGTAGGCCGTCCGACCAACGTGGTAAACGCTTTATCTGGTAAAGTTGCAGGTGTAAGGGTTTCCAGCGCCAGTGGTATGGTTGGTTCTTCATCGGGGGTATTTATTCGTGGTAACACTACTTTTACAGGTAGCAACCAGCCTCTGTTTGTAGTAGATGGCGTTCCGATCGATAACGGTGGCGGCGGTAATGCACTGCAGACCGGTGTTTCCAACTCTAACCGTGCCATTGACCTTAACCAGGATGATATCGAATCTATCAACATTCTGAAAGGACCTGCTGCTGCTGCGCTTTACGGCTCACGCGCAGCTTCCGGAGCAATCATCATTACTACTAAAAAAGGTAAAGCTGGCCAGAAAAATCGTGTTGAGTTCAACTCATCTTACAACATCGTTGAAGTGAACAGATTCCCGGACTGGCAGAACGAATATGCACAGGGTGCAGGCGACTATCGTCCTACGTTAGCAGATGGTAGCCCAAACCCGAACTTTATGAAATCTGAGTTTAAACCATCCAGTAACGTATCATGGGGCCCGCGTATCGAAGGTCAAACAGTTAAAAACTTCTTAGGGGAGGACGAGAAACTGCAAGCTTACCCGGATAACATCAAAGATATCTTTAAAAAGGGCAGCAACCGCCAGAACACTATCAGTTTCAGTGGCGCCGGCGAGAACTCAGCCTACCGTTTATCCTATGGTAATACCGCTGAAAGAGGTATACTGGATAATAACGAGCTTGATAGAAATAACATCACGTTCAATGGTTCTACTACCATCACGCCAAAGCTTACTTCAGGTATTAACGTACAGTACATCAACAGTAACTCTGAGCGTACGCAGGTTGGTAACCAGTTATCTAACCCATTCTTCAGAGGCTGGTTTATACCGCGCAATATTAACCTTTCCGGTATACCTTACGAGGATGCAGCAGGCAATCAGGTATATTTCGATGCAGTAGATAACCCTTACTGGACTATTGCCAACAACACTTATGAAGATGAAGTAAACCGCATCATTGGTAACGTTAACTTCGGTTATGATATACTTCCGTGGTTAAGCGCCAACTATAAACTTGGTGTTGATACTTATAATTTCGTAGCAAAAGGGTATGACCAGATCGGTGCCAAAGGTGCTGCCAACACAAGTGCTGCTGGTACGGGTGGTATTTACGACCAGAGCTTCTTAAGCCGCAACATCAACTCAAACTTTATCTTATCGGGTAACCATAAAATATCCAGCGATATTGACCTGAGCTTTAACGTGGGTAACGAGATCGTTCAGAGCTCGAGCAAAGACGTAACTGTAGTTGGTAAGACATTAGGTATCAGAGACCTGAAGAATATCTCTAACGCTTCTAACATTACGTCAAGCGCAAACAGCAGCTTAAGAAGACTGGTAGGTGTTTTTGCTGATGTAACTGTAGGCTATAAAGAGTTTGTAACGTTAAACCTGACAGGCAGAAATGATTTCTCTTCTACTTTCGGTGAAAGCGAAAATTCTTACTTCTATCCATCAGTTGCAGTTAGCTTTATCCCGACAGAGGCCTTCCCGTCATTAAAGAACAATGTAATTGAGTTTGCAAAGGTAACAGCCAATTATGCTAAAGTGGGTAAAGAGGCCCCTACCTATGCAACCAACACTTACTTTGTGCTGGCTGGTGCTTCGGATGGTTTTGGACCTGCAATTACCTTTCCATATAGCGGACTTGGTGGCAGAACCCTGAGCAACGTAGCTGGTGATGAGAACCTGAGACCAGAGTTTACAACCTCGCAGGAAGTTGGTATGGAGATGAAGTTCTTCAAGAACAGATTCGGCTTTGAAGCAAACCTATACGAGACAAACTCTGAAGACCTGATCTTCTCGGTTCCTATTGCAAGCTCGTCAGGGTATACAAGCCAGACTAAAAACGCAGGTGCTCTACGTAACAGAGGTATTGAATTCCTGTTGAACGTAAACCCGGTCATGTCTACAGACTTCAACTGGAACATCAGCTTTAACTTTAACCAGAACAAGTCAGAAGTAATATCATTAGCTGATAATGTACCAAACATTATTCTTGCAGGTTTTACTACGCCTAACATTCGTCTAGAAAAAGGTCAGCCTTACGGCGTAATGTACGGTTCTGTATTCGAGCGTAACGATAAAGGCGAGATGATCATCAGTGCAGAAACTGGTTTGCCTAAAGTAGCTGCCAACTCTGCCAAGATCGGTGATACAAACCCTGACTGGACGGGCGGTGTGATGAACAACCTTAACTATAAAGGCTTAAACCTGAACTTCTTAATTGATGTGAGAAAAGGTGGAGATGTTTACTCGAGAAACCTTGGTGACCTTATCAGAAGTGGCTCTGTAGCAGAAACAGCAGAATTCCCACGCTTTAACCCGGACGGTACTATAACAACCCCTTACCTGTTCGAAGGTGTTACCGCAAACGGTACTGCTAATACAAAACGTGTATCTGCTGAGCAATACTATACTACGCTGCATACTGCAGGCGAGAGTTATGTATACGATGCTACCTGGGTGCGTTTAAGAGAAGCTTCTATCAGTTATACACTGCCTAAGAGCCTGACTGAAAAATCTCCTTTCGGAAGATTAGAGATAGGTATGAACGGTAGAAACCTGATGATGTGGGCTCCAAACTTCCCTCACCTGGACCCTGAGAACAACACCCTGGGTGTAAGCAATGCACAAGGTTTTGAATTTAACGGCCTGCCGCAGACAAGATCTTACGGTGCATTTTTAAGAGTAACGCTTTAATATTAAAAATTTAAAGAGATGAAGAAATTTAAATATATAACAGCAGGCCTGGCAGCAACCTTAATGCTGTCGTTCACCTCCTGCGACGAGTTCCTGGATGTTAACACGAACCCTAACAGCCCTACTGCAGCTCCGATCGCTCAGGTGCTTACCAACGTAACTGTGAATACAGGTTTCAGAAATGGTAGCGACCTGCACCGTTTCACGTCCCTGATCATGCAGCAGTTTTCAGGTCAGGCGGGAACCACGATCCAGACAAGAGAGTATCAGCGGTACCTTATTCAGCCATCTGACCTGAATAACATGTACAACTCTTTTTATGCAACTGCTCTACCTGATATCGATTATATCATTAAAAACAGCGCAAACAGCCCGCATTACTCCGGAGTTGCTAAAATACTGAAAGGGTACACGTACTCTCAGGTGGTTGATATATGGGGTGATGTGCCATTTACGGAAGCTTTACAGGGTACCGCTAATATTGCTCCGAAACTTACGGATGATGAGCTGATCTATGATGAGCTTTTCAATATAATTAATGAAGGTATAGCAGAAGTAAAATCTCCTACATCGGCTATTTCGCCGGGAAGCAACGAGACCATTTATGCCGGAGACCGCCAGAAATGGGAGAAATTTGCAAACACCCTGAAACTGCGCATGCTGCTGCATTACAGCGAAATCGATCCGACATTTGCAAAGTCTCAAATGGATGCCCTTATTGCCAGCGGGGCACCATTCATGGCTTCTAATGCAGATAACTTCCAGATGAGCTTTGGAACTGCAACATCTGCACAGAACCCGATCCATCAGTTTGAGGTTGCACGTTTAAACTATACTTTCCCGAATAAGTACCTGGTTGATCTGATGAACGCTAAGTTAGATCCGCGCAGACCAGCTTATTTCACTGACTTCCCTTTTGGTTCAGGTCAGTATGTAGGTGCTGCTGCCGGTGATCCGGAATCAATCAATTACTCCAGGCTGCATACCTACCTTCGTGGTAGTCTGAGAGATGTTTTAACACCAAATGCTGCTGGTGCTATAGTTGCCAACACAAAAAACAATGATGCTTACTCAGGATCTGCTCCTATCCGTATGCTAACTTTTGCTGAGTATAACTTCATCAGAGCTGAACATGCGTTGCGTTTTGGTGGCGGTGCAGCTGCAGCTGAGCCATTCTACAAAGCGGGTATAGAGGCATCAATGACTGCAGCAGGAGTATCTGCTACTGATAAGGCTGCTTATCTATTGCTTCAGGGCACGCTGACTGGCACACCTGAAGAAATGCTGAGCCAGATCATCACTCAAAAGTATATCGCTAACTACGGCGTTGCCTTGGAGCCATGGACAGACTGGAGAAGAACAGGTTACCCTGCCATTACTCCGGTACCAACCAACATTGCTGTAATCGACTATATACCAAGAAGCCTTTACTACCCAGAAGCAGAAACAAACACTAACCCGAATGTAAAGCAGAAGCCAGGTATGAATGTTAGAATATTCTGGGATGAGAATTAGAATTATGTATTTTAGATAAGTTTGTTTTAAAAGCCCGTTGCACTTGTAGCGGGCTTTTTTATGCGCCTTACTTTGGATAATTATAGCAATGAGCGTGGAGCTTTTTTTAGTAGTTTTGTGTTTCAGGCAAGTATAACAGGCGCATAGTTATAGGTTATGTTACTCTCAACATTTAGCGGTACAGTTCTGGAAGCTGGTATAGATGAAGCAGGGCGTGGCTGTTTGGCCGGGCCTGTAGTTGCAGCGGCGGTTATTCTGCCCCCTGGCTATAAGCACCAGTTACTCAACGACTCCAAGCAGCTAAATAAAAAGCAGCGCGAACTCCTGCGCAAAGATGTGTTGCAGGATGCTGTGGCCTGGGCAGTAGGAGAGGCCTCGCCGACTGAAATTGATGAGATAAATATACTGCAGGCAACATACCTGGCCATGCACCGGGCTATAGCTGCCCTTACCCACACAGCAGAATACCTTATAGTTGATGGGAACCGCTTTAAACCATATGGCGCTGTGCCGCATAGTTGTATCGTGAAAGGAGACGGAAAGTATTTGTCTATCGCGGCGGCATCGGTGCTGGCTAAAACAAACCGCGATGACCTGATGGAGCAGTTGGCCGTAGAATTTAGCGAGTATGGCTGGGAACGGAATGCAGGCTACCCTACAGCAGAGCATCGCCGTGCCATCGCAACATACGGGCCCACTCACCACCACCGTCATTCTTTTACCCTGCTGCCTGAACCGCTGAGCGCGGTTTAAGCAGATGGTAACTATAGTTTGGCGTTATTTAAGCTTGATCAGATCCAGGAAAAGACTAAAGCTATCCAACGACGATAAGTTATTGTCGAAGTTCTCGAACGACAAAGGCTTTAGGATATAACCGGATACCTGTAACTTTTGAGCGGCCATACGGTCTGTTTCTTCATTAGACGTGGTCATAATAAAAACAGGAATATGACTGAATTCAGGATCATGACGCAACTCTGTTAAGAACTCCATGCCGTTCATCTTCGGCATATTTATATCCAGCAGTATAACTTTAGGTGCAGGGGTAATTCTAGGCACGCCTTCTCCACGCAGCATTTTCAGAGCCTCGCGGCCATTGCGCGCTACGTGCAGCGGTTGTGTTAATCCAATCTTTTTAAGCTCTCGCTCTACATTCATAATATCCAGATAGTCATCTTCAACTAAAAGGATATTTAATATTTTTTCACTCATTATTTAAAAATGTAAATAGGGTGCTCAATTACAAAAGTAGGAAATCCCGGGCTTAACTTCTATTTTTTAGGCCAAGTAAATGTAAAAGTTGAACCATGGTCCGGTTCAGAGTCAATCCGGATGGTGCCTCCCTGCCACTCCACAATCTTCTTAACGATGGCCAGGCCCACTCCAGTACTTTCCACAGCATCTCTTTCCTGTAAAGTCTGGAAAATTACAAAAATGCGCTCATGGTAGTCTTTATCTATGCCAGGGCCATTGTCGGTAACGGAGAACGTATAAAACTCATCGCCCTCCTGGCAACCTATAGTTATGCTGCCTTGCTCTTTGTCGTTATACTTTGCAGCATTACTGATCAGGTTCGAGAAAACCTGTTGTAACTGTACGCGCGCCGTATACAAAACAGGCAGATTATCAGGTATGGTTACTTTAAAATTATCAGGTAAAGAGAGCAGATCTATAGTTTCCTGCAACAGTTCGTAAACCACTACTTTTTCCTCGATCAGGGTTGTACGGCCAATTCGCGCAAGGGCCAGTATACCATTAATTAAGTTTTCCATGCGGTGCACCCTGGCCCGCATCATTACCAGGTACTCTTTTACATTGTCAGGCAGGCTACGCCCCATGTCTTCCTCTACCCATCTCGACGCTACTTCTATGCCACGCAAGGGTGCTTTCAGGTCATGCGATACCACATAGGCAAACTGGTCCAGTTCTTTGTTTTTCCTGTCCAGTTCCGAGAATGTCTCGTCAATAGTGGCAGCCATCATATTAAGGGAGCGCGAGAGCATACTTAGCTCATCATTGGCTGTATCAATTATCTGCGTTTTATATTCTCCCTTCGAGATCTTATCGGCCAGGTTTACCATTATCATGATACGGCCTGTAATAAGGCGGGTAATATAGTACGCCCAGCTTAAGCCCAGCACTACAGAGATTATAGTTAGTATAGTTGATACCTGGCGGGTGTTCTCAATGCTGCTGTTAAGGCGGGTAAGCCGGTCTGCGCGCACTCTGTATTCGTAGGCATTAAAATCCCTGAAGGCAACACGTAGTGAGTCCATCAAGGTTTTTTCTCCCATCAGCAGGGTCTCTACATTTGCAGTTATATCTGTTAGGGTACTATCGGCCAGGTCTGCCCTTGTAATTTTAATCAGTGGCTCAGCATAATTTATTTCCCAGCGCTTCTGCATGCCTGTAATATGCTTCAGCTTCTGTCTTTGCTCTTTTGTATAGGTTGTGTATTCCGATAAACCTTTAAAAAGAGCCGGCATTTGTTCTTTTGCCTGGGTGTAAGGGATCAGGAAAGTTTCGTTACCGTTCAGCAGAAAGCCCCTGATACCGGTTTCCATATCAATAATGTTACGTTGCAGGGATGCTGAATTACGCACCACCTCCTGTGAGCGTGTTACCCAGTCTGAGTTCGCATTTACATCTTCCGAGAGCCGGAAGTTAACTATAGCCACAGCTGTGAACAGTGCCGAGATTAGCAGGAATCCGACAAACAGCTTTACAGATAATTTCATGTAAGAGATTTACTTTCTGCGTTATATCTGGTAATCAACAGAATAGCAGCCCAAAAAGGGTGCGGAAAAGGCTGTTGAACAAATATAAGAATTATAGGATAAAGTTTTCGGTGACCTTACGGCCCTGGGGGTATGCAGAAAGTTGTAATTTATGATATAGGTGCGGGTAGAAATGCATGATCTTGTTTGGTTTGGCTAAAAACAGTGTCCGTTATGTACGTTGCTATAGTCTTGGGGTTACAGTTATAGTTAAAATAAATTGCATTCTTTTTTAATTGATAGAAACTGAAATGCTAACTGCAGCTATAGTTTATAGTTAACCGTGCGTTAAACTATAAACTATAGTTACTGAGAAAGCCTGGCAGTATGTGGATTTATAGCTTTGGTAAATCTGGTTATAGTCGGGCCGTTATTGGTGTTTTTACCGACAATTCAATGGCCTGGCTTTTATACTTGCTGGTGAAAACACACGGCAAGGGCGTGAAACCAGGGCAGATAAAATACTAAAAAGTTGCTATAGTTTAAACTCGGGTTTGGTCCGGACTATAAACTATAGTTTTTGTAAAGGCCTGACAGGCTACGTGTTTATAGTTAACAGCTATAGTTAAGTTATGTATTTACCGCGGCTTCTGGGCGGCAACTATATAAACCAAACTACCGCCTGCCGATACATATTCCTCGTTCAGCAGTTTCTGCTTCATGGTTATTTTGTTGTAGAGCAGCTTTTCCCAGTAGGCATCAAATTTATCTTTTTCGCCGCCGCCGGCCATGTAGTAATTCAGGTTGTCCTGGTAGTCGTAGCCCATGGCTTCGGTCTCTATCCATTGCATCATTTGCTCCACACGCAGAATCTTTTCCTGTGTATCGTAAGGTGGTATAATAGAAAGCGCTTTATCCGATATCCAGACTTTAATGTCGCGCAGGCCGGCTTTCAGGAACAGGTCCGGAACTACATCGCCCAGCGAGTTAAAGCCTTCGCCCAGGTTCTTTTTGCCTTTCTCGATGCGGAGCTTTATTTCCAGCACATCCAGCATGCCCTCCACGTTAAAATCGGTTTCGCCGTAACGGTCAAACATCAGGTTGGGCACCAGGTTATTGGGCTCCAGGGCAACTACCCAGGCACCCGGTTTGGTAACACGTATCATTTCCTGAATTACACGTTGCGGGTTTTTAACATGTATCAGTAAGGTCTGGCAAAGGGTAATATCAGCAATATTATCGGGCAAGGGAATGTCGGTAGCGTTGCCTACGCTGAATTTATAGTTGATCTCGTTATGGCCGAACTGGCTGTGCGCGCGCTGCTGCGCCTCTGCTATGTAACCCGGTTCATAGTCTACGCCTATTACGTTGCTGCCATCGGGCATGTATTTCGAGAACTTAAAGCCCATCATGCCTTTGCCGCAGCCAATATCTACTAAAGTCTGGCAGTAGGGTAAGTGCAGGCGCTGAGCCAGCAGTTCCAGGTAGTCGTCGTTCCACCAGTATTCGCGGGCAGGGCCCAGGTGTTCTTCTGAATGTTGTTTTTCGTCTTGCTCTCTCAACTATAGTTTGGTTAAATATAAAAAATAAGCCCCTGCCAGGGCAGAGGCTTATGATATCTTGCTAAACAGGTATTACTTCATTTTTTTCCACTCTGCAATGGCCTGTTCATTCATACGTACATATTCCGGGTTGTTTGCTTTCTTAGCTAGTTCTATTGACTGTTCTGCGGTTTTTATAGCGCCTTTGTAGTCTTTTAAATTAGCCTGGATTTTAGCCTGTGCATGCAGGTTCCAGAATTTAGCATCTTTCGCATTGGCTTTTTTCATCCACTCCAGCGCCTGCTTCATATCTTTGTTGGCACTCA
The DNA here is from genome assembly GCF_010092985.1 of Pontibacter pudoricolor. GTDB lineage: Bacteria > Bacteroidota > Bacteroidia > Cytophagales > Hymenobacteraceae > Pontibacter > Pontibacter pudoricolor. Next base: position 4,055,764 of record NZ_CP048106.1, read on the forward strand.
GGTAGTACGATGCAGCTGCCGCATACATGTTTGGCGATATCTCTTTTCCGTTTACTACTTTCTCCTGAATCTGGGCCATTACTTTGCTATCCACGTCAGTGGTAATGGTAAAGCTGGCGATCTCCTTGCCCCATAGTAACTCAACGTCAGCGCTGTTGTTTTTCAGGTTAGCGAAGTTAATGGTAAAGGATTCTATAGTCCGCGGGTTGGTTTGCGGCTTTACAGTAAAACGAAGCTGATCATTTGCTTTGTCGTATTTTGCATCGTTGTTGCCCCAAAGCTCTTTGTTCTTGTGCAGGATTATGGTCCACTCGTTTTGGGCCGGAATGCTCATCAGTACATACTCGCCGGCAGGTACCTTATTGCCCTGTATCGTTATGTCGTCGTTGAATTTGATCAGGGTCGGGCTGTTGGCGCCTGTTCTCCACATTTCGCCATAGTTTGCTACATCTTTGCCAAACGTACGGCCTTTCAGCGACGGGCGCGAGTAAGAAATGGAAACATCAGTTAAGCCAACTTTCTGGGTAACAGAGGCAGCAGGGCTGGCAGCAGGAATTTCGATCTGGGCTTGTACTGTACTTGTGCCAAGTAGCATGGCCGCAGAAAATGCTAAGCCGATAAGTGTCTTTTTCATGAGTTTATATTTTATTGGAAGATTATAGTTTGGTACGTGAAATTAGTCAAAATTAAGTTGCCTTTAAAGTTTAATTCCCGCCTGTTTGCTGCAACTATTGTTTACCAGCTGCGCCCTATGCTTAACCCGAAACGTGGTACCAGGGCTAAACTGCCGGTTTTCTCATCTCTGCCCTCCGGCGAAATAAAAGGTGTAAGCCCTGCCCGCACCAGCAAGCCGCCTTTGGGTACCTGGTACCGGAATCCTAACCTTGCAAAGTACATGTTCTGCAACAACTCAGGGGCATCGGTAAAGCGTTTGGTATATCCCAGGCCAAATTCGAAATGGTTGCGGGCTTTCCCAACCATAGCGTAAGCTTCAATCGGTACTACCGGGTATACGCCGGGCTCCTCTTCCATAAAAAACAGGTTGGTGCCCAGGCCTGCTCTTAATCCGCCCTTCCAGGCGTCCTGCTGGTATAAAATATGGTCGAAGTTTATAGAATAACTGTCGGAATTGCCCCCGACCTCCAGATAAAGCGATAGTTTGGCCCGAATGTTTTGTGTGAACTCCTGCGCATGAACTATAAAGGGAACTTGCAGCAGCAGGAAGACTATAAAAGCGCGAAAAAGGTTGAAATGCATCTAGAAGCGGCTAACCGTTAACTATAGTTGTGAATTTGCATCGAACATACGAAAAATATAATATTAAGTATGTTGGAGAATAAAAAAACCTGCCGGGGAAGCTCCGGCAGGTTTTTGAGGAATCAATAAGAAACGTTAGCTGAGCTCAAACTGTAGCCTGAGCAGGTTGGCGTAAATGCCGTTGTCGTTTGCAGAAAGCTGCTCATGCGAGCCCTCTTCCACAATCTCGCCGCCATCAATCACCAATATCTTATCTGCCTTTCTTATAGTTGCCAGGCGGTGTGCAATGATGATCGTGGTTCTGTCTTTCATCAGCACATCCATGGCTTGCTGTACCAGTTGCTCCGATTCTGAGTCCAGCGAACTGGTTGCTTCGTCCAGTATTAGAATAGCAGGGTTTTTAAGGATAGCGCGGGCAATAGCCACACGCTGGCGCTGTCCGCCCGATAGTTTTATGCCGCGTTCGCCAACCAGCGTATCCAGCCCTTCCGGGAACGACTCGATAAAATTATAGGCATTGGCTTTTCTGGCAGCTTCAATTATTTCAGCCTCTGTAGCTTCCGGGCGGCCATAAGCAATGTTTTCTTTTATAGTTCCGCCAAACAGCAATACTTCCTGTGGCACAATACCAATGTTTCCACGAAGCGTGGTCAGGTCCATGTTGCGCAGGTCTTTGCCATCTACGGTGATGCTGCCGCCCTGCACATCGTAAAAGCGCATCAGCAGCTGTATTATAGTTGACTTACCGGCACCACTTGGTCCAACTACAGCTACTTTTTCGCCGGCACGTGCTTCAAAGCTGATATCTTTCAGTACCTGGATATCCGGGCGGGTAGGGTAGGAGAAAGCTACGTTCTGATACGTGATATTGCCCTGCACGCGTGCTACCTGGCTTAGCGCCCGAAGGCTTTTATCGGTTGGTTCTTCCTGTTCCTGCAGTATCTCTAATATGCGTTCTGTGGCACCTAAGGCTGACTGAACCTTACCGTATAGTTCGCCGAGTCCACCCACAGATGCCCCGATAAAGGCGGTATACAACACAAATGAAACCAAATCGCCCTGGTTAATATCGCCGTTCGCTACCAGTGTAGCGCCATACCAGATAACCAGTATTATGCCGCCAAAAAGGCCAATGATGATGAACGAGATGAAGGCGCCACGATAATTTGCTGTAGTTATAGCTGTTCTAACTGCTTTTGCCAGGGTAGTACGGTAGCGGTTTACTTCAAACATTTCGTTTGTAAAGGCTTTTACCGTGTTTATGGCCTGCAGCGTTTCTTCAACTATAACATTGGTGTTTGCCAGTTCGTCCTGCGTTTTTTTGGAGAGCGTTTTAATTCTGCGGCCAAAGACCATAGCCAGCACTATAAGCACCGGAAAAGTAGCCAGCATAAACAGCGACAGCTTAATGGACGTCCACATGATGATGATGACACCAACTATAAGCGTGGTAAACTGCCTGAAAAGCTCTGCCAGCGTGATAGACATGGCATCCTGCACCTGTGCAACATCGGTTGTAATGCGGCTGGTAATTTCCCCTACACGGCGCTTCTCATAAAAGGAGATCGGCAACTGCATGAATTTGCTGTACAGATCTCTGCGGATATCGGCTACAGCATTCTCGCTTACCTGCGCAAAAAAGTACACCCTGAAAAATGAGAAAATGCCCTGCAGTAAAATAACACCAAACAAGCCCATAGCTATAACGTTGATGTTTGACAAGATGCCTGTAGAGTTGCCCGTTGCAGAATCGAAGAGTTGACCTACCAGGTATGGAAAAGCCATAAACGTAAGGCTGGAGAACAGCAGGAACCCAAGCCCAACTATAAATTTGAATTTATAAGGTAATACGTAGCTGAAAATGCGGAGCCCGCGTTGAAAGTTTTCCTTTGTGATCTTCTTTCTTTCTTCGCCGTCCTGCGCTCCTGTTTGCCCGAATCCGCGTTTTGCCATTAATGTACTGTGCGTTACTTAATTTTGAAAAGCCCCTATAGTAAGGTAGCCGGATTGGTTTTAACTGATACCTTTTGCTCAGGTTTAAAGTTACCCAATTTATAATGCTGCAAAGGTAAGCAATAAAGCGTAATTTATAGTTTAAGAGTTTAGGAGGGAAGAGTTAATGAAGTCAGGAAGTTAACAAGTTAGAAAGTTGGAGGTCAACTATGGCGCGAGCGAGGACGATAGTTACGAACTATAGTTGGAGGTCCCGCCCATTTATTTCACAGATTCGACACTATAGTTTAGCACTATAACTTAAATGCTTTTTGCTGGCGCGGGTTTGTAACTCGTGCCTAACTATGATGTTGCGTTTGTAACTCAACTGAGCCAGAGGCCCAACTATAGCCAGACACTCGCGCCATGTATATGACAAGCTTAATGACTATATGCCGCTGCTCAGGCCATCAAAGCATCACTCGGCTTAGCTTCGTTGCTGACAAGACGCAAGGTATTGCGTCTCTACAATTAACTGTAAACTCTTTAACTCCTAAACTATTTTCCCTGCGCCAGCTCCAGATCGTCTGTTTTGCCGGATGAGATGGCGAATAAACCTACAAAGGTCAGGAAGCCATTCAGGATCAGCACTTCAAAGCCGAACTCGTACCCATACAGCCACTCTACAGAATTATAACTGATGATGTAAGTGAGAATTGGAGCAATGATACAGATGGCCGGTACAAACCTGTCGCGGATGGCGCGTTTCGTATAAAGCCCGAAAGTGTAGAGACCAAGCAATGGCCCATAGGTATAACCTGCCACTTTAAATACAGCCGTTATCACACTTTCAGAGTTCAGAATATCAAAGGCAATAATGACCAGCACCATCACTACTGAAACCCCGAAGTGTACAATGTAGCGTAAACGTACGCGCTCGTGCTCCGAACGTTCACTAAAGTTCAGGAAGTCGACACAGAAGGATGTTGTGAGAGCCGTAAGCGCAGAGTCGGCGGAGGCGTAGGTTATGGCAATAATGCCCAGAATAAACACAATGCCCAGGAATGGCGTGAAGTGGTTAAGCGCCAGGAACGGGAACACATCATCGCCTTTGGCCGGCAGGGTTATGCCTTTAGAGTTCGCGTAAATGTAAAGCAATGCTCCCAGCGTAAGGAAGAGCAGGTTTACAAACACCAGTATAATGCTGAACCAGAACATGTTTTTCTGGGCTTCGCCAATGTTTTTGCAGCTCAGATTCTTCTGCATCATATCCTGGTCCAGGCCAGTCATAACGATAGCTATAAAGGCACCTGAAAAGAACTGCTTCAGAAAATATTTGCTGTCTTTTACATCCCAGAAAAACACCTGCGAGTACTTGCTGTTCTGCACACTCTCGACCATCCCCTGGAAGCCCATGTTCAGTTCATCCGAAATAAGCCAGATGGTGGTAACAACCGCGATCAGCATGGCCGTAGTCTGGAAAGTGTCGGTCCAGATAATGGTTTTCATGCCACCCCGGAACGTATAAACCCAGATCAGCGCTATCGTTATCATAACCGAAACGGCAAACGGAACACCCAGATCATCGAATACCGCTAACTGCAGCACACCTGCTACCAGAAACAAGCGGATAGAAGCCCCCAGCGTGCGCGAAAGCAGGAAGAAAGCCGCTCCGGTTTTGTAAGACCAGTACCCAAAACGTTGCTCCAGGTACGTGTAAATAGATACTAAATTTAACCTATAGTACAGTGGCATCAGCACCGTGGCAATTACAAAATAGCCCAGCAGGTAACCTAAAACCAGTTGCAGGTAAGAGAACTGCGCATTCTGCACCATCCCCGGAATTGACACAAACGTTACCCCCGAAAGCGAAGTGCCGATCATGCCAAAGGCCACAATGTACCACGGCGACTGTCGGTTTGCCAGGAAAAAGGTATCGGAGTCGGTGTTCTTACTCGTGAACCAGGAAATAGTGATCAGAATAAGGAAGTAGCCAATAATCAGGCTTATAATAAGGGTAGAAGACATAAGGCTGTCTGTTAGATGTAAACCACAAATATAGCAAAACTATAACGCTATAGTAGTTAGAGTTTAGGCCAGATCGCGAAGCAGTAACGGTTCGCCGATGGCGGGTATTTTTAAGCCACTGATCAGGCCGGCAGCAGCAATCTGTTGCAGTAACCGCACCGGCTCGCTTGCCGGCTCATCCGATAAGTCGAACGTGCCATAGTGCATGGGTATAAAAGTGCCGCCACGCAGAATGTTGTACGCCCGCACAGCCTCGTTCGGGTTCAGGTGGCTTTTCTGCATCATAAAAGTAGGTTTATACGCGCCTACAGGCATAATGCAAATATCCAGCGGGCCAAACGTTTCCTGCATCTCCTCAAAATGGCCGTTAAAACCAGTGTCGCCGGCAAAGTATATGGTTTGTTCTTTTGTTTTGATGATAAAGCCGCCCCACAGCACCGTGTTCATATCGAAAAGGCCGCGACGATGCCAGTGCGATGCCGGAACAAAATAAATTTCGAGATGGTCCGGGACGATGTCGTAGCGCTGGTACCAGCCGGCTTCCTGGTAAGGCAGGTGTTTGCTGGCACTCCGGATAAGGCTGCCTGCGTGTAGCGGGGCCAGCACTTTTAAGTTAGGGTTGCTGCGGCAAACAGTGCGCAGCGACTTTATATCCAGGTGATCGCGGTGGGCGTGGGAGAGCATTACAAAATCAATGTTCTTCAGCTCTTCGGGCGCGCAGGGCAGGCAAACCCGGCGTTTTATCAGCGGCAGATCATACAAAATCGGGTCGATGAGAAAAGTTATGCCCTGTAGTCGTATAAAAAAAGTAGCATGCCCAAGCCACACGATCATGTCCTCATCGGCATGTATAAAGTTGCTGTCTGTAACTACAGGTGGCGTATAGGTGTCGGCTTTCTTTTCTGCTTTTTGTGGGTTACCGGAGAGTTTCCAGCGGATCACGTTGCTGAAATCGGGATTGTATAGTTCGTCGCCGTTTGCAAACTGGTTGCGTATGATCTTGTTGCCTTTGTAGCCTGGTTTTATAGTTTCCAGCTTCGGGTTGTTGATGTGCCTTACTTTAGGTTCCTTGTTCTGCAAGTCTATAAACGTTTGATGATGGTATACTATAACTATAATTGCACAGTTTGGGTTAAAAAGTGGCAATAAAAAACGCTCTCCTGTTGCCGGGAAAGCGTTTTTTAAAATGTATAAAATCTTGTGTTAATATCCGAACGGGCTGTGTCCGAAACCTGAATTATAGTACGGATTATAGTACGGCGAGGCGCCATCTGTGTAGCGAACTGCACCCGAAACCGAAAACTTATCGCTTATCTTGTAAGTTGCACTGAAATCGGCGCCCTGGCGGCCCATGTAGTTATAGTTGTTGTACGCCCCCAGTTCCTGTGGCATATTCGACAGGTCCTTCCAAACGTTTCCGCTCAGGATCAAACGATCATTTACCAGGTAATCGCCGCCTACACTAACTATGTACTGGCTGTTGCCCTGCGAACGACGAACTACAGTTCCTCCCTCGGTAGTAAAGGCATAGTTGCGCGGCATGGAGCTTACATAAGTAAAGCTGGCATACCCCCTGAAGCGGTCTGTAACCTGGTAGCGGGCAGTTGGCTGCACATAGGTGCTGGCCCCGAAATAGCTGTTGTAGCTGGCTCCCAGGTTCAGGTTGTAGCTAAGGCGCGGTGTGGCTGGCAAAGCATCTGTAGTTGCTTTTACAGGTGCCTGTGCCATGGCGTTTCCGGCAAAGCACATCAGGCAAACCATTACTATTTTAACTGCTATTTTCACGTAGTATATCTTCAGATTATAGGTACTAAGGTAAAACTTACGCCTGTTAAAAACAAGTACTTATCATAACGGTAACAACAGGCGGATGTTATAGTTTGCCTTTTAAATACCGGTAACTATAGTTCAGACTTACTGTTTAACCTGCGAGCCAAGCCACTTGTTTCGGAACTGCTGTATGGCTGGAGTAAGTTCCTTACCGATGTTCTCGTAAAGCGCCACTTCAAGAGCAGGAACTTCACCCAACGTTATAGTTGCGTTATGCGTGGTGCCACGGCTGCTATAGGTAACTGGAATAGTATCTCCCGGTTTATGTTTGTCCATTACTTTTTTCAGGTCCTTTTCGCTTCTTATCTTCCTGGTATCCAGGCTTACAATTATATCGGCTCTGTCTAGTCCTGCTTTGTATGCCGGAGACGTAACTGCGGTGCCATAGTTGATAACAGCACCATTTTTTGTAAACTCAAATCCACCGATGCCCAACGTAGCTACGCCCGGTTTTGCTTTGCGAAGCTCCAGTCCGGCCTGAGCCAGCAGAGGTGCAAAGTCAGGCAGCTCGCTTCCGTTTACATAGTTGCTGAACACTTTTGCAGCCCAGGCTTTGTCGCCGCTTACTTCGGCCAGCGTTTCCTGCAGGTCTGCTAAAATATACGGTTTCTCAGGTTGGCCATACTTTCGCCACAGCGCCTGCATATAATCGTCCAGTGTTTTGCTATAGTTCTGGCGAAGCGTCATGTCCAGGCTTAGCCCGAGCATGCTGCCATAGGTGTAGTAAGAAATAAATGTATTGTGACGGTTTACAGCGTCAACGGAACGGGCGGCATCCACAAAAGGAGCCTGTTTGCTCATCTCAACCAAACTATGGTATTGGCGGCCCGGCGAAAGCAGCACATAATTCAGGTCACCGGTAAGTCCGTCGGTAAAGTCTTTTATACTGATGATACCGCTGCGTGGCATGGTCAGGTCGCCGTAATAGCTTGTAAAGCCTTCAGCCAGCCACAGGGCCTCACTCATATTGGCTTCCTGAAAGTTAAATGGCTCCAGGCTCTTCGGGCGGATGCGCTCTACGTTCCAGGCATGGAAAAACTCATGCGACACGGTATTCAGTTGGCCTGTCATGGCTTTGGCAAGTGGCTGTGAACTGGTAACTATAGTTGAGTTGCGGTGCTCCATGCCATCGCCGTTTGTTTGCGGCATATAGCAGCCAATAAAGGTATAGCGTCCAAAATCGAAGTCGGGTAATTCACCAAAAACAGCACGCTGTTCTGCTACAATTTTCTGCGTTTTCCGGACGTATTCGTTAAACTGTTCTTTTGTACCGGTATGGTGCAGTGTAACCTGTATGGTCCTTGGTTTTCCGTTTTCCTGTATAGTCCATTCGGCAAGATCATAGTTGCTTAACTCGGCAGGGCTATCCATCAGATACTGGAAGTTTGGAGCAGAATAGGTATTGCCTTGTTCGTGTTTCAGTTGGGTGGCTACTTTCCAGTTGCTGTTCTGGGGGATGTTGAATGTAACCTGTGCCGGTACTTTGTCAAACGCTGTAGCATGCATTAAAGTAGCCGGCATGTTCAGGTGGGCATGCGTTTCATCTATCCCCGCGTAAGTTCCGTCCGCGTGGTCGCCGAACAGGGTATAGGTTATAGTTGCAGTGCCCTTATGGCCGGTTATGTTCCACTGGTGCGGTGTTGCTTTCCAGATTTTAAGTAGGTTGCCCTGATTGTCGGTAGCTTTTACACTGTAAACGTTCTTTGCAAACTCGTGCAAGGCATAACGTCCCGGCGAGCTACGGCTCATCAATACTTCCAGCGTGTCAGTTGCAATGCCAGAAAAAGTAACACTAATTTCTGCTTCGTGGTGCACTGCATTCGGAAACGACAGGTTATAGGCTACTTTTTGCTGCGCGCTAAGCGGTATTGTCAGGAGTAGTGTTGCAAGTAAACTATAGATTTTAGATAGCATGTGGTGTTGTGTTTAGTTGATTGAAAGATAAGGAGAAGGATGTAGGTACACAAATGGAGGATATAGTTTCTGTTTCTGTCATCCTGGGGGAAGTTGAAGGAGCTTATTTGTCCTATAGTTCTTCTTTTGTTATTTCGAACATTCTTGAGACGCGAGTCGAAGAGAGCCAGCATAGCTGTGAGGAATCTTATATATCCTATAGTTTCTCTTTTGTCATTTCGACGTTAGGAGAAATCTGAATGCTATAGTTTGCTACTCTACTATTCAAACCAAGCCTTTACTTCCATAGCCTTCTTTACTCCTGGGAGCTCTACTTGCCTACAGTTTCAAATTAGCTTTGGTGCCCTCACGGCCGGGAGGCCACGTCTTCGGGCATCGCGCTGCTGCTTTCTTGCTACCCTCGTACCTCGGGTTGCCTGACGGCACCGCAACAAAGCAAAGGCGCTCAACCCAAAGACTGCGATCTTTCACATAGTTACTTTTGTCTATGGTTTGAAAGTTATAGTTGCATCGCTTTATCGTGGCTGTAGTTTCGTAGGGACAGGTCGCGACCTGTCCGCTCGACAGGCTGCAACTATAGCAAACTCAGATTTCTCCTTTCGTCGAAATGACAAGTTGAAAAAGCAGTAGCAGAAAGTCCCCTTTGAAGGGGGCAGGGGGATGACAAACGGCAACTATAAAACGATAGCCACCAACTATAGCAGCAGCCGAAATTCCCCTCTCGGGAGGGGGCAGGGGTGGGTTAAAACAGCAACTATAGAACTATACTCCTACTATATCAAAGGCCTGAAAATTCCCTGCTTTAGGCAAAGATGAGCGTGAGGCACATTTAAACTTCACAACACATCTTTATTTTATCAATAATGCTAAATATTTTAGCTTTCTATATAGCTTTTGCTAATTTTGTTCGTAAAGCAAATGCATATGGAAACTAAAGTGATACCTATAAGTCAATGGCAGCCGGGGCTGTATAGTATCGCAGAAGAGGCGGATGATAAACTATTGTTGTTTGGAACCACTGTACGGGCCGGTTTCCCGAGCCCCGCTGCCGATTATTCTGCTGACCCGATTGACCTGAATAAATATATCTCAGAGAACCCCACGGCTACGTTCTTGGCGCGCGTAGAAGGCGACTCCATGATAGGAGCGCATATTGAATCAGGTGATCTTGCCGTAATAGATCGATCTGTTAAGGCGATTACCGGAAATATCGTACTGGCTTTTGTGGATGGCGAATTTACCATTAAGCGGGTCCTGTTCCGGAGAGACGGTACTTACCTGCAACCCGAAAATCCTAACTATGAAACTATAAAAATAGATAGGGAAGATGGTGGCCATATCTGGGGTGTTGTGGTGGGCGTGATCAAAAAGTTTAAGTAAGCCATGACATCGCTGTTTGCTATAGTAGATTGTAATAACTTTTATGCGAGCTGCGAGCGCGTGTTTAATCCTGCGCTCAATGACAAGCCGGTGGTGGTGCTTTCGAATAACGATGGCTGCATTATAGCGCTCAGCAACGAAGCCAAAGCCTTGGGCATAAAAATGGGTACTCCCTACTTTCAGGCACGGCCACAGCTTGAGAAGGATGGTGTGGCCGTGTTCAGTTCTAACTATGAGCTGTATGGGGATATGTCGCGGAGGGTGGTAGAGACGCTGCAGCAGTTTACGCCTAACCTGGAAGTCTACTCTATAGATGAAAGCTTCCTGGATTTGGGTGATTTCTATAAAGTAGACCTGCAGGAGTATGCTAAAACTATAAAACAAACCGTGCAGCAGTGGACGGGCATACCAGTAGCCGTAGGCGTGGCTGCTACCAAGACTCTGGCTAAAGTAGCGAACCGCATCTCTAAAAAATCCGAGAAAGCGAATGGGGTGTTGGTGCTGACAGACGAGCGGCATATAGAGGCTGCACTGAAAAGAACCGACGTAGGAAGTGTTTGGGGTATCGGCCGGCGCTACGCCACTAAACTGGCCGGCCTGGGCATACACACTGCCTGGGACCTGCGTAACGTGACCGACGCCTTCGCTAAAAAGCACCTGACCGTAGTGGGGCTGCGTACGGTAAAAGAACTGCGCGGAGAGTCGTGTATGGAGTTGGAGCATATGCCACCAGCCAAGCAAAACATCTGCACATCGCGCAGCTTCGGCGAAACATTAACCGAACTAACCGACCTGGAAGAAGCTCTGGCCACACACACCGTGCGTTGTGCTATGAAGCTGCGCAAGCAAAAGTCGTGTGCCGGCGTGATCACCGTTTTCCTGATGACGAACCGCTTTACCGAGCAACATTACTACTATAGCCGAACTATAAAACTCGACAGCCCCACCAGCAGCGAGCTCGACCTGCTCCGCCACGCCACCAAAGCCCTGAAACAGCTCTACCGCCCCGGCCTGCAGTATAAAAAAGCAGGCGTTATAGTTACTGATATAGTTCCAGCCAACCAGGTACAGCTCTCGTTACTCAGCAGCCAAAACACCGAACGTGACACCAAACTAATGCACGTCCTCGACGACCTACGCGAAAGGTATGGCAATAAGTTCGTGAAGTATGGCGTGCAGGGTACCAGTAAAAAGTGGCAGCTAAAAGAAGAGCATATCTCGGCGTGCTATACTACGGATTTGAGTGGGTTGCTTAAAGTGGGGTAGAGATTTGTGATTCGCGAATTGCAAATTAATAAGTTGTTTCTCTGTTAAGTTCTGTTTGCTGGCGCGAGCTTGCAGCTCGTGCCTTGTCGCAAGACTTAGATTTTCAACAAAGTATAAAATGAGTAAGTGTAGTTACCCAGAACTATAAAAGCTTAAGGAATAGTAAGCACGAGCTACAAGCTCGCGCTAGCGGGGCATGGCGCAGAAAGATAAGGCCCAGTACGGGCATATAGTACTCGGTAGAAGTCAGCTTCGAGTTAGAGCGCAATTGGTCAGCGGCAGATCACAGCCTACGCTCCAGTTGTTCAAAATTTTCCAAGGGTGAATATTATAAAAGTTGTAACAGCAAATAGGAGTAAATATAGGGAAATGGAGATGAAGTTGCAAGGGTTGCTTCAGGTAGAATAACATGCAGTATGTTGTATATGTAGAAATCTTAATGATTTAATATTCCTAACCTTTCTTAAATAGGTAAAAATATATATTAATAAAATTGAATGTAATCTATTTAAGAATAATGTATAAATTGCTGATCATTGTAATCAAAACAAACTTAAAATATATGGGAGAAGCAGCAAAGGTCATCAGCTTTTATGCTCAAGTAGATGGAGGCACAGAGAATAAAACAACAAGGCAAAGAGTAGAAAATACGTTTTCCGAAGAACTAGTTATAGGTTTATGTGCACCTATTGGTACCAACAGGCAGATAGTTATAGACGCAATAATCAAAAGATTAAAAGAAGACTATAATTATGAATGTGAAATCATTAAACTAAGTGATTTTATATCACAATATAGCTCTAACTCGGTGAATATATTAGCGGGTAAGACTAAGTAATATTCAGAGCACCTATTCAAAATTGATGAAGGAGACGCTTTAAGAAGCCAATATTCTAAATCTATACTTGCTGAATTCGCAATACAAAAAATTCTTTTGCAAAGATATGATATTGCAAAAAAGGAGAAATCAAGTGGAGCGCAAATAACTCCGGAGGATTTTTCAGGAAGGCGCAAATGTTATATTATTGATTCAATAAAAAACAAAGAGGAGCTCTTGTTATTTAGAAGTGTCTATCGAGAGTTATTCTACTTTATAAGCGTTTTTTCCCCTTTACAAGAAAGGAAGGAGTTTCTAAAGGATAGAGGTCTTTCCCAGCCAGAGGTAGATGAACTGATTTCTATAGATTCAGGAGGGAAGCTAAACCATGGACAAGAGGTTATTAATACCTTCAAATTGGGGGATTTCTTTATCAGAATTGCTAATAAGGCGAGTCTAGATAAGGTCAAAAGAGGGGTTGATAGATACTTGCATTTGATTTTTGATACTAAAATCATTACTCCGACGCCGAACGAAACCGCCATGTATAAAGCAAAATCTGCTGCAGGAAATTCAGCATGTTTGTCTAGGCAAGTCGGGGCTTCTATTACAGATAGCAATGGTATACTACTTTCAATCGGCTGGAACGATGTGCCGAAGTTTGGAGGGGGCTTATATCAGACATTGGATGAAGAGTCAGATGATGCGATTGATTTTAGATGCATGAATAAAGGTGCAGATGGAATGTGTTTTAATGACGATGAAAAGAACATTCTTTCTAAGGCCTTAGTTGAGGAACTTGTTACTCAAGGTCTAATTGAAGAGTCCAAAAGAGAAGATTCATATGACATTATTCGTAAGTCAAATATCAAAGGACTTATAGAATACTCTAGATCAGTACATGCTGAAATGCACGCAATAATTGTAGGTGCTCAATCTACTGGTAATAAAATGGTTGGTGGGAAACTGTTTTGCACAACCTATCCTTGTCATAATTGTGCGAGACATATTATTGCTGCAGGTATAAAAGAAGTTTATTATATTGAGCCATATCAAAAGAGTTTATGTACAAAGCTACATGCTGATGACATTACTGAGGACGAAACGCAAGAGGCAAAGGTTCGTATATTGATGTTTGATGGGGTAGCACCCAATAGATACCTGAGGTTTTTCTCAATGAATGATAATCGTAAATCTGCAGACGGGAAAGGGAAAAAAATTAAAGATTTAACTACTGCTAAACCGAAGACGCAATTATCTTTGCAGGCAATTCCAACTTTAGAGGCTCAAGCTGTACATTCATTAAAAAGCTATGGAATACAAGAACGTGAAGAAACAGTATAAAACTGGACAACAACTATCATTATTTGATAATGTTATTATTGAGTACGGAGCTTGCTCTTTTATAACCCCATTTAAAGAAGCAGATGTTGTGCCGGATTATGAAGGAAAGGTTATCAACCTTTGTTCTTATGTTAAAGAAAAAAAGAAGAGTTATATAAGTGAAATTTTAGTCTCAGTGAAGGCATTCTAAAAATAAGGAATAATCTATTTCGTTAAAACAGGGTCACTTTGAAGATAAGTGACCCTGTTTTTGTTTGCATGTATACAACAGTGACTAAGGATATGGTTCACTGAGAATTTTTATGAAGACTTGTATGCAGATAAAAAAAGCCACTTAGCAGTTTTACCTGTAAGTGGCTGATTTTCAAGTGGTCGCGAAGGGAGTCGAACCCCTAACCTTCTGATTCGTAGTCAGATGCTCTATCCAGTTGAGCTACGTGACCATTTTCCGTAATGGTGATGCAAAGTAACGCCAATTTTTCTTACAACGCAACCCCTAAACACACATTTTTTTAATTTTTAGCGCTCGCGTTCTTCAACGCTTTCTTCAGGGCGCGGTCAAAAACAAAGTATAAACCACCTATCGAAATGATAATCAGCGCGATCATAAGCAATTTTCCGGTGGTGCCGCTGTCCGGGTCCTGCAGCAAAGAAATAATATCTTTTGCCTGTGTACCTATCCAGTAAAAGAAAATAGTGCGCGGAAGCATCCCAACTATACTTGCCAGGAAAAATTTCTTACGGTTTATCTGCAACAACGACAGCACAAAATTCATCAGGGCAAAAGGCAGTACCGGCGAAATACGGGTTAAAAAGATAAGCGGCCAGCTTTCAGCGCGCAGTTCCTGCATCAGGTTACGGGCATTCTCGAAACGGTTCAGAAAGCTCATCATCTTGCCATGGTCTATCAGCTTGGCCAAACTATAGCCTACCAGCGCCGCTACGCCATACGCCACCACCACGCCCGGAAAAGCCTGCCAGCCTAAATAGAAGCCGCTCACCAGCGCTACAAACGTAGTAGGAGTAAGTGCCAGGGCCATCGTTATCGATATCACCAGGAAGTACAAAAGCAGTTGCCAGATGGTAAGGTCCCGGAAAAGATCCTGGTACTGGTACAGGTAAACAGCCAGAGTAGAACTTACTGTAACGGGCACCACTACCAACAACAGCATCGATACAAACGTAGATGCATTTTCGCGTACAAGGTTTCTCAGCAGTGGTATCAGCTTCATCAGCTTACGGGGTTTGGTAATGTTAGCATTAGACGAATGACAAAGGAGAAAAGATTTTAGCTGACAACAAAGTATAACTATAGCTAAACAACTATAGGCGGGTGCTGTTTCTTATTTTTATTAACTTGCGAAGTATCGTTTATAACTAAACTATAGATATGAAATTCGGAACAAAAGCTATACACGCTGGTGTAGAACCAGACCCAACTACAGGCGCCATCATGACGCCAATTTACCAGACATCAACTTACGTGCAGCGCTCACCAGGCGACCATAAAGGCTACGAATACTCACGTACCCACAACCCAACCCGTACGCAGCTACAGAACGCACTGGCGGCCCTGGAGAACGGTAAACATGGCTTGTGCTTTGCTTCAGGTATGGCTGCCATTGATGCAGTTATAAAAATGCTGGCTCCCGGCGACGAGGTGATCTCAACGAATGATTTGTACGGCGGTAGCTACCGTATTTTTACCAAGATCTTCCAGAACTATGGTATCAAGTTCCATTTTACCAATATGGCTGACCTGAGCAAGGTGGAAGCGCT
Organism: Pontibacter pudoricolor; assembly: GCF_010092985.1. GTDB lineage: Bacteria > Bacteroidota > Bacteroidia > Cytophagales > Hymenobacteraceae > Pontibacter > Pontibacter pudoricolor. The sequence goes on from NZ_CP048106.1 coordinate 4,071,311, forward strand.
GGTAAACGAGAATACCAAAATGATCTGGGTAGAAACACCAACTAACCCGCTGCTTAACATCATCGATATTAAAGGCTGCGCTGCCATCGCTAAAAAGCATAACCTACTGTTGGTAGCCGATAACACGTTTGCCACGCCATACCTGCAAACGCCACTGGATCTGGGTGCTGACATTGTGATGCACTCGCTTACCAAGTACATGGGCGGCCACTCGGATGTGGTAATGGGTGCGCTTATAGTTAACAACGATGATTTGCATGAACGTTTAGCTTTTATCCAGAATGCGTGCGGCGGTACACCGGGCCCACAGGACTGCTTCCTGTTGCTGCGCGGTTTAAAAACGCTGCACCTGCGCATGGAGCGCCATTGCCAGAACGGTCGTAAGATTGCCGGGTACCTGCGTAACCACCCGAAAGTTGAGAAAGTATTCTGGCCGGGCTTTGAAGATCATAACAACCATAATGTGGCCAAAGAGCAGATGAATGACTTTGGTGGAATGATCTCGTTTGTGCTGAAAGGCGATAAAGTAGAAGATGCTACCCGTGTGCTGGAGAAACTGAAATTCTTTGCGTTGGCAGAATCATTAGGCGGTGTAGAGTCGCTGTGCGGACACCCGGCCACGATGACGCACGCCAGCATACCGCGCGAAGAGCGCATGAAAGCCGGTCTGAGCGACTCGCTGATCAGGCTAAGCGTGGGCGTAGAAGATGCCGAAGACCTGATCGCAGATTTAGAGCAGGCAATTGGATAACTTTTATTGACAAAAGAGTTTTTTGACAAAGGACAAAAGGCTTGTTTATAGTTCGAAGAGCCGTCAGCTTTATAGTTGGCGGCTTTTTATTTGTCTGAATCAGGATTTACAGGATAAATGGATTGACAAAATTGCTAGGACCTGGCAGTGTGCGCAGCTTCTACTAGTGTCTAGGTTTATAGTTCTATAGTTGCTGTGATCCAACCGCCCCTAACCCTTCAGCGCTACGCTCGCTACCTTCGAAATCGCTTCCCGGTAGTCTAAGGCGGGGAGCTTTTACAGCTATTACTATAGTTTAGATCATAGTTTTTTGTGGTTACATAATTCTTCACACGCTAACGGGAACTGTGCACTCTGCTAGGTCTGGACGTAACTATAGCTGCTGGAACTATAAACCTAAATTTCTTATCTTTCCTTAACTCTCTAACTCCTAAACTTCTAAACTCAAAAACTATGAATATTCTTTTCAGGGAGCGGCAGCGGTTCAGGCAGGTGTGGCTCTGGGTAATTATACTGGGAGTGGCTGCTGTTTTCTGGGCTGGGTTTGTGTACCAGGTTCTGTTGGGTGGTGGGTTTGGCAACAGGCCGGCATCTGATGTGCAGTTAGCTATAATAACGGGTTTGGTAGGAGTGGGGCTGCCTTACTTCTTTTATAAAATGTCGCTTACTACGGAAGTGGTTCCTGGTAAACTGCGGGTGCGCTTCTGGCCATTCCACTTAAAACCGGTAATTATAAAGCTGCACGAACTACGCGATTATGAGAAAGTAACCTATAACCCGATCATGGAATATGGTGGTTGGGGCATCAGGTGGGGTTTTAAAGGTAAGGCTTACAACGTGTACGGCAACCAGGGCGTGAAACTATACTTCTACAATAAACAAAGCCTGCTAATTGGCTCTCAGAAACCCGGTGAGTTATTTGATGCCATAACTATAGCCAAACAGCAGAAGGTTTAATTGTTGAAGGCTTAATTGTTGATTTGCACAAAACCATATCAATCCCAAAAATCACATTACTCCCGGTTCAGACAAAAAAAGGCTGCCAACTATAAAGCTGGCAGCCTTTGTAACTATAGTTCGCTTAGACTACTTCTGAGCCTGAACGCCTAATACTTTGTATACTTCAGTCATATCCGGGATCAGAACGATCTCAGTACGACGGTTTTTAGCTTTTGCAGCAGCAGTACGTCCTGTATCAGCTGGCTGGTAGTAAGCACGGCCTGCAGGCGTTACTCTGTCCGGAGAAAGACCTTTCTGAGTCAGAAGACGCGTGATTTCAGTTGCACGCAGTACGCTCAGATCCCAGTTGTCAGCAATTTTCTTAGTGCCTGGCAATACTTCCACGTCATCTGTATGGCCTTCTACCATTACACCAACTTCATTGTTCTTCTTCAGTACACTTACCAGTTGGTCAAGTGCTTTCTGGCCACCTGGGTTTACTTTAGTGCTGCCTGTGTTAAACAACAGCTTATCAGACATAGAAACGTAAACTTTACCATCTCTAACTTCTACACTCAGGTCACCTTGGTTAAAGCCTTGCAATGCAGTATTTACTTCGTTTCTCAGGTTGTCAAGTGCTTTCTGCTGCTCGTTCATTTTGCGCTCCATCTCAGCAAGAGATTGCTCACGCTCTTTCAGAGAAGCAGTTAGCTCATCAACTTTTTGTTTCGAAGCAGCTTGTTCAGCTTCCAGAGCTTCTTTACTTGCTTTCAGGTCTTCGTATTTTTTAGAAGATACGCAAGATGCCAGCATTGTAGTGCAAAGCAATACAGAGAAAGACGCTTTTACAAAGTTAAATTTCATGTGTTTTAATTTGTTGTTAGTTTATAAATAGTAATCTGGTAATACATTTATGACTGCAAAGATGTAAAAAACAAGTGCTAAAGCCAAGCTAAATTAGATAAAGACTATATTTGATGCCCCTCAAACGCTGAACTATAATACAATATTGTTAAAATTGAATATTTTATATAAAATACTGGGAATGAGGAGCAAAGGGTCCGACTTTTTTATCTTATAAGTTGATGCGGCACCTGAAAACTTTTGCGCCAATTCAACTGATGGTTACTGCCTTCGTTTCTGATTCCCGTAAAAAAGGATAACTTTAACATCTGTACTTTCACCTAATTACATCATGAAAAAACAACTATACTTTTTGTGCCTCTTTATGCTAATGGCTATAGTTAGCATGGCGCAAACCAAACCTGACTATTCTAAAATTACCCTGGTAATACATGGCGGCGCCGGAACTATAACCAAAGCCAACATGACACCTGAAAAAGAGAAAGCTTATAAAGAAGTGCTGAACCAGGCCCTGAAAACCGGCTATGCTATATTGGAGAAAGGCGGCTCGAGCCTGGATGCTGTTGAAGCCACCGTACGCGTAATGGAAGACTCACCGTTATTTAATGCGGGCAAAGGAGCCGTGTTTACCAACGAAGGCAAAAATGAGCTGGACGCGGCCATTATGGACGGAAAAACAGGCAAAGCAGGCGCTGTGGCGAGCCTAACTATAGTTCGCAACCCAATTACTGCTGCCCGTGCCGTAATGGAGCAATCAGAGCACGTAATGCTGATAGGGCAGGGCGCTGAGAAGTTTGCCAAAGAGAAAGGACTGGAGATTGTAGACCCGTCTTACTTCCGTACCGAAACCCGTTACCAGCAACTACAGAAACTGAAAGAAAAAGAAGGCGAGAAAACCAAGCTTGACCACGACAGCAGCGGCACTAGCAGCACCGAGAACATTTTTGTGGAAGGTGAGAAGTTCGGAACGGTTGGCGCTGTAGCCTTGGATGCCTATGGCAACCTGGCAGCAGCTACCTCAACAGGTGGCATGACCAACAAGCGCTACGGCCGCGTAGGCGATGTGCCGATTATTGGTGCCGGAACCTATGCCGATAACAACACCTGCGCCGTTTCGGCAACAGGCCACGGCGAGTATTTTATACGCTCCGTTGTAGCCCATGATATTGCTGCTTTAATGGAATACAAAGGCTATAGTTTAAAGAAAGCTGCCGATGAAGTGGTGATGAAGAAACTGGTGAAACGTGGCGGCGAAGGTGGAGTAATAGCCGTTGATAGAAATGGAAACGTTGCCATGCCTTTTAACTCTGCGGGTATGTACCGTGGCTACATTAAAAAAGGTAAATCCGAAGTGGCCATTTACAAAGAGTAGTGCCTGATTTTGCTTAAGAAATTTTAGTTTTTGAAGTAGAAAATGATCCATTGTTAGTGTTATCACCAACAATCCTGCTATCCGTAGGTCTTGCTGGTGAAAACACGCAGCAAGGGCGAAACCAACGGCAGATAAAATAATAATTAACTATAGTTGACACAAAAAAGAGCGGGCTATACTTGTACCAAGTATAGCCCGCAGCTTTTAGGTATAATTCAACTTTTATTCTTCAGGAGTTTGTATCCAGTCCAGGGCCTGCTGGCGTTGCTCTAAGGTAAAGTGTTTTACGGTGGCAGATGTAAAAGGAGATGCTGCCACAATCAGCCAGTCGAGCCATTTCTGTTCGCCAACAAGGGCGGCCTTGCTAAAATCTGAAGCATGCCTGAAATCAAACTTAAGGTCTTCCCACAAAGCTTTCAAGGTAAAATCTTCTACTTCCTGCATTTCGGCATACACGTTTATTTTGCCATACATCTTTATCTTTTCTTCCAGTATAGGCAGCATAATATCGTAATCGTTTTTGTCTACGTGGCCCGATATCCGGAAAGCTACCAGGTCACCTTTTGATTCTTCTAACAATTCTAACATGGATGTTGACATTCTTTAAGCTATTTACGCAACCGGCAGAGTACACGTTAATGAAATATTGATCATATGTAATACAGGTTTAACGCGCGTGATTTATTTTAATTGCCCGAGTGTTTTCAGCAACACTTCGCCTGTGGGTTCTTCGCGGCCATCAGCAAAGCGGATCTTGTACACTTCGCCGCTCATCGATGATTTAGTAGCCAGAAACGCTATAAAGTCTTCTGCCGATTTGATTTTGTCTCCATGTTTTTCCCATTTTGCTCTCAGGTGCTCGGCCGCTTCCTGGCACGTGTGCTCGCTGCCGTTCCGGATAAAAGTAGCACCCTTCATGCCCCGGATACTTTCAATTAATTGGTCTATTTTTTGAGATTCAGACAACGTGCCAGGCACCGAAGCAGAAGTAGTTATACCCGGTGTATTGCTTTGCTGTGCCATAGCCGGTTGTACTGCAACAAGGTAAAGTATAAATAAGGCAATTGATGTTATCGTTTTCATACAATTTTATAGTTTGTTTTACAGCTTTGGTCTGTGATGCTTAAGAAATTATTCGCAATTTTAAAGCACTATAGTACAGGCGCCAGCGTTATGCTGACTAAGTTTTATGCCATGTGCTTATAGGGGTGTATACGCAAGACCCTGCTTACCGACAAGTACTGATACATGAGAAATTTTATACTTTTTTTATTTTTCCTGCTTATAAGCCAGCAGGTTCTCGCTCAGAAGAACATCGAAACCCGCCTTGGCTATAGTTATACCGATCAGTTTGAGTTCTCGGACGAGTGGCAATACCTGAGCACCGACATCTACCTTTTTAACGGCAGCAAGTTTACACGCGTACTGAACGAACTGGAAAGCGGTGTTAAAAGACCAAAAAAACGCTATCGTAATAAGCTGGAATACCTGTTGATTACAGCGCAGCTCAAAAACATGAAGCTTTTCGGGAACGACGAGATCGTATATCCGCTTTATAACTTTTATGTAGACCAGGAAAAGGATAACTATAAAACACAGGTAAGCGATAACCTGGAAGTGGTTCGGATCATTGATAAAATGCCACTTTCATCGACCCAGAATAACATAGATGCCACTATAAATGCCAAGGCCATAACAAACGATGGCGGCGACGAGGTGTTTGGGATGGTGGCAAAACAACTGGTTAACCTCTCTAAACTGACAACACCAACCGGGGCGGTATTGTCGCTGGTAGGGGAGTTCGGGAGTTTGCTTAGCAGCCGTACAAGTAAACGCGAGTATAGGTTCAGCTCCACTATACGATTGTATGAGGGGCAGGACTTTGACACGCGCCTGCACTCGGTTAAAGTATATGTATTTGTGCCCGGCGAAGTAAAAACGGTAACTATAAAATCGGCTCGCCTGGCCGACTACCTGGCTAAAAACCCGAACAAGCTGGAGCGCCGCATGCTGGAGGAGATGACCAACTATAAGGATTATCCTTATATGGTGATCGCCAACTATAAATCATTGTACAAAATGGATGTGCTGACCGGTGATGAAGTAACACTGGACCTGATAGAAAAGCGCAAACAGAAAATACAGAACGCCTACGAGCAGCAACTGGTAAACGACGAGACCTTCAGGCAGGAAAAATTGTTTGTGGAGTTTTTACGTGTGTTTGCCGAAATGAAGCAGCAGCTTAATATTTACAGGCTAAACTACCGCAACAACAGCCCCGAAATAAATGCCCGTAACCTGTTTGCTATTATCCAGGAATACAAGCGCCTGAAAGCTACCATGGATGCCCGCGAAGCGGAATTCAAAACTAACAGCACCTATAAAAATATCTTTAAGACCGAGTATCAATCTATACTTACCAACGCCGATCTGTATTTAGAAGCTGACCATAACCTGAAGAGCGGGAAATTGCTGGTGAACACGTTGCGCGAGCTCGAGAACGATCCGTCCAACTATAACACCCCCGAGAAACGCGAGAAGGCGCTGGCTAAACTATACGCCGTAGAGTTGCCGCGCCCTGATCTGCTGTCGGCCTCTGTGGAAGGGGAAGCTATAGTTCGGCTAAAAGCAAAGCTGGAAGAGCTGCAGTATGCATCGGTATTTGAAAAAGATGTTAAAAAGCTCGATGATACCCCGGCATCGGACGAAACTATAGTTGTCCGGAATGCCCTGCAGGATAAAGTAAATGCCAGCAACTGCCTGAGCTGCCGCGATAAAGTGCGTGATGCCGTAACAGCTTACAACAAGCGCTACGAAAGCTACAAACTGCGCGAAGCCGTGCACGACATGACAAAACTGCGAAACGAAGCCGAGCAACAGGTATTTACTTATCTGCGCAAGCAACTTTGTTTCGAGAATAACCTGCAGGCAACCGCAGTGGCCACCACCGATAAAGGTATGGATAGCTACTACGCCCGTATCAAAGAAAAAAGTGATGCTTTTTCGGTCTCCATAAAGAACCTGGATACCTTAGCTAAACAACAACCGGAGATCTCGCAGCTACAGAAAGTGCAGGACTACACAAAACAGTTGCAGCGCCTGCTGCAGGAAGCAAAACAGAATTATACCACCCTTTGCAGCATAGATAGTAAACTTTGTGAGTGCCCGGCTTAAATAACTTTATAGTTGCTCGCTGCGTTGGCAAGAGCAAATGGAGTTTGATTTTAATTACTTATTCGGGATAGGGGAGGATACCCTGACATGGTGGCAAATGTCGCTGCGGGCTATCGGGGTTTTCTTTGCGGCCTTGCTTATAGTTAGAGTAGGTAACCAGCGCGTATTCGGCAAAAACACTGCTTTTGATATTATACTTGGCGTTGTTTTCGGGTCTATCCTGAGCCGGGCGATAACCGGTAACTCGCCTTTCTGGCCGACGCTGGCTTCTGCGCTGGTGCTGGTACTGTTGCATCGTGGCCTGGCCACCATAGCGTATCATATATCGGGTAGGTTTGGTGATTTTCTGAAGGGCAGGCCCGTACAGCTGGTAAAAAACGGGGAACTACAGCACGATGCCCTTCAAAAATATAGCATGACCGAAAACGACCTGATGGAAGCATTGCGTACGCATAGTAAACACCCCGACATATCAACCATCGAAACGGCTTACCTGGAGCGCAACGGCGAGATCAGCATTATTGTTAAAGAAGAGTAATTAAAAAAAAGTCCCCTTCTGCTATAGTTGCAAAAGGGGACTCTGAATTTTTAAAGCTTGTGCAGCTTATGCCATTTGCGCATCCAGCTTCTGAGCCAGTACGTTTTTAGGCACCGCGCCAACCTGCTTATCTACCACTTCACCGTTCTTGAAAACCAGCAGTGTAGGAATGCTACGGATACCGAATTTAGCAGAAGTCTGCGGGTTTGCATCCACGTCTACTTTACCGATAACGGCTTTGCCTTCGTAGTCACCAGCCAGTTCTTCCACGATCGGGCCTACCATACGGCATGGGCCGCACCACTCTGCCCAAAAGTCTACCAGCACCGGCTTATCTGAATTGATTATCTCATTAAAGTTCGCGTCTGTAATTTCTATTGCTTTGTTAGCCATAACTTTAGCGTTTTTGTTGGTTAAATTCTGTGTTATAAATATAGTAACAAATATAGCTTCGACAAATTTAAGCCCAAACTATACCCACCTGACAAGGTGTCGTGTAAAATACAATAGTACGTAAAAGCCGTGTCTGCCGCTGCAATTGAACCACTTAAGTTAGCATGTTTACTCATAGTTTTAAAGCATCTGCTAAAGCCTTTGCAGTTATGTAACTATAGTACAGCGTATCTGTTAATACCATTACAAGATAATTTATTCCTGTAATTATTAGAAATAATCAGCCACGTTACATTTTTAGTCTCTTATTCTCCGAAAGCTCATCCAGCTCCCTGGTCGTGTATCTATAGTAAATCAGTTAGGCTATGAAATTGTTTAGAATCTGCTTCGATTTTATGTGTTTCCTCTTAGCGTAAACTCAGGTACAAGGCAAAAGCGCTCCGCAAACTAGAACTAAAAAAGCTACGGAGCGGCTGGCGACTTATACTAAAGTGTGGGGTTTGATGGAATACTATCACCCCAAGGTAGCAGCCAGAACTATAGACCGGGATTCGGTTTTTGTAGCCAACGTGCCCTCCATTTTAAAAGCTAAAAATAAAAAAGAGTTTGATAGTTTGATGGATGGCCTCTATAGTTTAGTGCCAGCTCCCAAACTTGCGCCTAACTATAACCTGCCTGAAGAGGATACTGTAATGTCTGTTTTCCCGGTTAAAGAGACTGCAAACTATACAGTTGGGGCCAAACTAAAGCAGAAACTGGTAAATCTGTATGAGCAGCATTTGCCTGTAGAAAGGAAATACATCACTTAAGTTTGAAGGAGTAATATACTCATCAATTTATCAATTCGACTTTTAGCAGGCCTGCTTCTCCGGCATAGTTTTTAGCTGAACTATAGCGATAGTGTTCCGGTTCGTCTACCCATTCTGCCCGCACCGGATTTTGATGAATGTAGTCCAGTTTCTGGTCTATGAATTCGTTTGAAATAAGTTCTTTTGCTTCGTTGCCATCCTGCCATAGTTTATAGTGCCGTACTTTAGGGTTGAGCTTTGCTGAAAATTCAAAACGGTGCAATAACCATTGCTTACGGCTTTCAGGTTCCTCTTGAATCGTAGCCACAATTTTACGACTGGTAAATCCTTTGAAATCCCGAAGGATGTCTGATAAATTCCTGCCTTCCTCAGCAGCGGCGATCAAGTGGAGGTGGTTACTCATTAGCACCCATGCATAAAGTTCAAGGCCTTTCTTTTCCTGGCAAAACTTAAAGGCATCAACTATAATATGCTTGTAAACAGGTTTGGTAAAGATATCCACCCAATCTACCACCGTCATAGTCAGGAAATATAAACCGCCGGGTATAATTCTGTTTTTCAATCCCATAGTAAGTCTATACTTTGTATTAGACAGCGCTGTTTCGGACATCCATGTCCGAAACCTATCTGCTGCGGACGTCCACGTCCGCGGGAATTATGAAACGGGGACATCCATGTCCCCAACAGAGTGCATTCGGACATGGATGTCCGAATGAGCAACAAGAACTCCCAAAGGATAGGGCTTGCAAAAGAAAGAAGTAAAATAAACGAGGTGCGCTACAAAAGCAGCGCACCTCGTTTTATAGTTAGCAGTTAAGCAGATTCAGCTTCTCAACTATATCAGCTTACACTCACCCAGTCCCAGTTCTTTAATAGCGTTCAGGAAAATTTTCGGGTCGATTCTGTATTTACGGGAATAGGTTGGTAGCGCCAGTTTCTCGTCCGGCACATGCAGCATAATTTCCAGACGTTTCTGGCCGGCGCTGGCAACTATAGCCTCTTCCAGGGCCTCTGCAACATTTGGCGTAAAGTGCTGCAGGTTTATGTTTAACTGTACGCCCTGCGCCATTTTATCCATTACATCGCCTAACAGCTGAATGTTGACCGGTTTCAGCTCCCACTGGTCTTCGGTTTTGTAACGCAGCTGTACTTTGCCTCTTATAAACAGGTATAACCCCATTTTCAGGTAAGGCGAGAACTTTACGTAATCCTCCCCGAACAACGCCATCTGCATCGACGTGTCATAGTCCTCGATCGTAAACAGGGCAAACGGATTACCGTTTTTAGCTGTACGTATTACCACATCGGTTACCATACCAGCCACATTCACATCGCGGGTCTTATATTCTTCAATTTTATCCAGCGGGCACGAGCAGTAAGAGTCTATTTCCAGTTTAAACTGGTCGAGCGGGTGACCCGACATATAGAAACCTACCACTTCTTTCTCTCTGCGAAGCATTTCTGCCTGCGTCCAGACAGGTACTTCCGGTATTTTAGGAAGCGGCGCGGCTACAGCGGCCCCACCCCCAAACAACGACTGTTGCGCTGCCTGCTGTTCTGCCTGGTAGAAGTTACCATAGCGTACAGCCTTCTCCAGCACACTCATATTCTCCCCTTCCGGAATCTCGATCAGCTGGGCGCGATGGTATAGTTCCCACGAATCGAAACAGCCGGCCAAAGCCATGCTTTCAAACGTTTTCTTGTTTACTGCACGCAGGTTCACACGCTTCGCAAAGTCGAAGATATCCTGGTACAGACCTTTTTCGCGCTCTGCAATAATCGCATCTACAGCAGCTTCGCCGGTTCCTTTTATCGCACCCAAACCGAAACGGATCTGGCCCTGCTCGTTCACGTTAAACTTCAATAACGATTCGTTCACGTCAGGGCCAAGTACGGCAACCCCTTGTTTGCGGGCTTCCTCAATAAAGAACGTCACCTTTTTAATGTCGTTCATGTTGTTGGTAAGTACAGCGGCCATGTACTCGGCAGGGTAGTGCGCCTTCAGGTAACCCGTTTGGTAAGCAACTATAGAATAAGCAGCAGAGTGGGATCGGTTAAAGCCGTACTGGGCAAATTTCTCCATCACGTCGAACACCTCAGAGGCTTTCTTGGCAGGTATCTTATGAATTTCGGCGGCTCCGGCAATGAATTTCTCACGCTCTTCTGCCATCTTCTTCATATCCTTTTTACCCATCGCGCGGCGCAGCAAATCGGCACCGCCCAGTGAGTAACCGGCCAGGATCTGGGCTGTCTGCATGATCTGCTCCTGGTACACCATGATACCGTACGAGTAATTCAGGATCGGCTCCAGCAGTTCGTGCGGGTATTCTACTTCCTCTTTACCATGCTTACGGTTAATGAAGTTCGGGATGAACTGCATCGGGCCCGGGCGGTAAAGGGCGTTCATGGCAATCAAATCTTCAATGTTGGTAGGCTGCAGGTCTTTAAGGTACATGCGCATACCTTCCGACTCGAACTGGAACGTACCAATGGTGTCGCCACGCTGGTATAGTTGGTAGGTCTTTTCGTCATCAATCGGGATGTTGTCTATATCGATCTCAACGCCATGGTTTTTCTTGATGAGCTCCATCGCATCTTTGATGACGGTCAGGGTTTTTAAGCCCAGAAAGTCCATCTTCAGCATGCCGGCACTCTCGATCACCTTGCCATCAAACTGCGTTACCAGCAGGTCAGAGTCTTTGGAAGTGGAAACCGGGATATAGTTGGTGATATCATCTGGGGCGATGATCACACCCGCCGCGTGGATACCAGTGTTTCGGATGGAGCCTTCCAGCTTTTCAGCCAGTTTTAGCACAGCGGCACGGTGGTCGGTTCCTTCGCGAATGGCAGCCAGGTCCAGGTTCTCCATAAAGGCCTTGGCCAATGTAGTGCCTGGGGTGTCTGGTACCATTTTAGCCAGTTCGTTTGCCTCAGATAAAGGCAAGGAAGTAGAGCGCGCCACATCTTTAATAGACGATTTTGCAGCCATGGTACCGAAGGTAATGATCTGGGCTACCTGCGTTTTGCCATATTTATCCACCACGTAATCGATTACGCGCTGGCGGTTCACGTCGTCAAAGTCAATATCAATATCGGGCATCGACACACGCTCCGGGTTCAGGAATCGCTCGAACAGCAGGTTATACTTTATCGGGTCGATGTTAGTAATACCGATGCAATAGGCTACCGCAGAACCAGCCGCCGAACCACGACCAGGCCCCACAAATACACCCATATCGCGGCCACGGTTTATGAAGTCCTGTACAATCAAAAAGTAGCCGGCAAAGCCCATCGTTTCCACAATGCGAAGCTCATAATCCAGGCGTTCCTCTATTTCAGGAGTAATATCAGTATAGCGCTTTTTAGCACCTACGTAGGTCAGGTGGCGCAGGAAAGCATCGGCATTGGCATGCTCCGGCGGAATCGGGAAGTTTGGTAGCAGGATGTCGCGCTTCAGCTTCGGAGGCGTGATCTTGTCTACTATATCGTTGGTATTATCTACAGCTTCAGGCACATCTTTGAACAGCTCGTTCATTTCAGCCTGCGTCTTAAAATAGAACTGGTCGTTCGGGAAGCCAAAGCGGGTTTTCGGGCCGGCCTCATCAATGCGGTTCAGCATCTGGCGCACGCTGGATTGGTGTCCATATTTCTGGCGCACGTTCTCTACCGTGTCATAAATTACCTTCTGGTCATCCGACAGGAAACGGTAATATTTGGTTGTAAAGTCACCAACCGGAGTGCTCTGGTCTTCGCCGGTGTTCACGCAAAGTAAAATATCGTGTGCGTTCCAGTCTTCCTGGTCCACATAATGCGAGTCGTTGGTGCAGATTACTTTTACGTTATACTTTTTGGCCCACTTCAGCAGTACCTGGTTAATGTCTTCCTGGCTTTTGCCGGTACCGTCAATGTTCATCAGGCCGTGGCGCTGAATCTCGATGTAATAATCCTCACCAAACACATCCAGCCACCATTTAAAAATTTCTTCAGCTTCGTCTTCGGATTTCCATAGTATGGCCTGCGGTACTTCTGCACCAATGCAGCAACTGGTGGCAATCAGGCCTTTGCTATACTTTAAAAGCAGTTCCCTGTCAATGCGTGGCCACTTGCTGTACATCCCTTCAATATAAGACATAGAGCAAAGCTTGGCCAGGTTCTGGTAGCCTTCCTGGTCTTTGGCAAGCAGCAACTGGTGGTGGCGCACATCTTTCTGCTCTTTGCTGAATGATTTCTGATGACGGTCGGTAACGAGGTAAAACTCGCAGCCCACGATCGGCTTCACGTTATATTTGTTGGCCTCGTTCACGAAGTTAAAAGCGGCAAACATGTTTCCGTGGTCGGTCATGGCAACGGCGGGCATACCATCGGCCTGCGCCTTTTTCATGAGCGCGCTGATGCTGGCCTGTCCGTCGAGCAGGGAGTACTGTGTATGGGTATGTAAATGCGAAAAAACGGGCATTTATGAGGAATTATGAATTACGAATGATGAATTATGAATGACTTCCGGACAAAGTATAAACTGTTTCGTGGGTCATTTACGGGATGTTAAAATTACAGAAAATAGGCCGGCTGCCCAAACTATAAACTGCTCATTTACCAACAGACTTACTAACAAAAAAGCAGCAGGAATAATCTCCGCTGCCTCTCTTAAATTTAAACTATAGTTTGCTTACGAACTATAGCGCTGTGCTTCTTTTTCTTCTTCAGGCTGTGGGTTTACCACAAAAAGTTTTTGCGTTGGATAAGCGAACTCAATGCCTCGCTCCTGGAACTCCTTGAAAATGCTGAGGTTGATGGCCTGCTTTATATCCATGTGTATGGCAAAATCAGATGTGAGCACATTATAAACCACTACAAAGTTAAGGGCAGAGTCTCCGTACGAGGCAAAATGTACGCGGTCTAATTCAACCAACTCGTGTGCTGTAATGATCTTTTTAAGCAGGTCGGGAATGGCTTTCAGGTTATCGATGGAAGTTTCGTAGGCAACTCCAAGTGTAAACTCAACCCGCCGACGTTGCTGCCGCTTATAGTTATGAATGCGGGAACTGGTAAGGTCGCTGTTAGAAATGATAAGCTGCTCGCCGGTCAGGCTCCGGAGTCGTGTTGTTTTTACGCCGATGTGCTCTATCGTTCCGTTTTTATCGCCTACCGCAATAGAATCCCCAACTTCGAAAGGCCTGTCTAGGAAAATAACGAAGTAGTTGAAAAGGTCGCCGAGGATGTTCTGGGCTGCCAGTGCCACGGCTATACCGCCAATGCCCAGACCGGCAATAATGGCCGTAAGGTCGTAGCCCATATTATCGAACAAAAAGCCAAGGCCAATTCCCCAGATAACGATGTTGATGATCAGCCCGATTGCCCCGATTTCGTTTACATTTGATTTGCCAGGATGCCTTCTCCTTACATAAGACCTTACAAGCAATATTAGCGTGGATGTTATAAGCCGGATAACCATAAAAGTAATGGCTACTGTGGCAGCTATAGTTAAAATACGCTCTGCCTTAGGCAATAAACTGAGATAGCTGATACTGACATAGATAACTATAAAATGCAGGATTGGAATACCGAAACGCGCAAAACTATTAACTACAAAATTGTCGAGCCGGGTGTGGGTGCTTTCTGTCCAGCGACGTATCCTGGTAAGCACTGATTTTCTGAAAACGGTAATCAATAACGAGCCCAGCAGGATAAATCCTAAAACAACCAGGTATTCCTGGACTGTGTTATTAAAGTATATGCGATCTAAAAAGTCGTTCATGTATTAATTGATTCCTATAGTTGGTGACTATGGTTTATAGTACATTCAGGTAATTAAAACACGAAACCCGGCTTTTGGGTTTTACCTGTATAGCCATAGTTCGGCATTTCGATAACTCAAACTATAGTATGGTTCGTAAGCTGTAGTCTGTATGTAAACGGAGGTAGTACTAAAAAATGAGAATAGAAGCAGCCGAAACGCCGGGGAAATTAGGAGGAATGTTCAGGGCTTTGCGTTACCGCAACTACAGGCTTTTTTTTATAGGGCAGGGCATTTCACTTATCGGTACCTGGATGCAGCAGATTGCGCTTAGCTGGCTGGTGTACCGCCTCACCGATTCTGTTTTTTTGCTGGGTGCCGTTACTTTTTCCAGCCAGATCCCATCCTTTTTGCTTGGCCCGTTTGCCGGTGTCATGGCCGATAAGTTTGAGCGCAGGAAAGTGTTGGTAGTAACGCAGGTGCTCTCTATGGTGCAGGCCTCTACGCTGGCGGCGCTGGTACTTACCCAAACTATAGAAATCTGGCATATCCTTACACTTAGTGCTGTTCTGGGAATAATTAATGCGTTTGATATTTCCACAAGGCAGGCTTTTGTGGTGCAGATGGTTGAGAAACGGGAAGACCTGAGTAACGGTATTGCGCTAAACTCTTCGTTGTTCAACATGGCCCGCCTGATAGGGCCGTCTATTGCGGGTTTGCTGATTGCGGCAGTAGGCGAGGGGATGTGTATCCTGATAAATGCGGTCAGTTACATTGCCGTGATCTCGTCGTTGCTGCTTATGCGCCTGAAGCCTTTTGTGCCCGTGGAGAAGAAAGAAAAAGTATGGCAGTCGTTGAAGGACGGGTTTGGCTATGCCTACAATTTTCCGCCTATCAGGGCGCTTATCCTTATAGTTGGTTTGCTTAGTTTGTTCGGGATGCCGTTTAGTGTGCTGCTGCCTGTTTTCGCCCGCGATATTTTACATGGCGGCGCAAATACGCTTGGTTTTTTAATGGGTGCTTCGGGCGTAGGGGCGCTTACAGGAGCCTTGTTCCTGGCGCAACGGAAGTCGGTTGTAGGGTTGGGTAAGGTCATTATCTTCACGATGCTGCTGTTTGGTTCGGCACTTATTGCCTTTTCTTTTTCCGAAACGTTGGTTATCTCGCTGCTGCTTATGCTCTTCACAGGTTTTGGTATGATCGTATCAATGGCCTCGTGTAATACCTTGCTGCAAACTATAGTTGAGGAAGAAAAACGTGGCCGGGTAATGAGCCTGTACGCTACCGCTTTTATGGGGATGGCACCTATCGGGAGTATGCTGGCCAGTTCTGTAGCCGAAATGGTTGGGGTAAACTATACGCTGGCTGCCTGCGGACTTTTGTGTGCGCTGAGTGTTATTCCGTTTGCCATGAATTTAAGCAAACTGCGCCAGATGGTGTGGCCGATTTACCAGCGCCTCGGCATCGTTCCGGAAATTGCGACTGGTCTGCAAACCGCCTCAACCCTGACTGCTCCACCAGAGGAAAGGTGAGTGGTTGGCTTCGTATAGTTAACATTTGCGAAAGCGTATTCTTTACTCTACTGGGAGGCTTCACCATTTCATCTAAGCAAACATGTTAAAAATTTACTGTCATTCTGTAAAGAAACTTGGTTGTAGGGAGGTTAAGCCTATGCTACTTGCCGCCAAGATCCTTACAGGATGACAAAGAGGAGAATGAAACGACTTGCTAATGCCCTCGCTCGCGTCCCGCGAGTGTGAGCTATTTAGTGGCGTCCCGCCACTTGTGCCGCAGGCACAGGTTAAAGCGGCCAGAGTCCACAGGTAACTCACACTCGCGGGACGCGAGCGAGGGCGAATTAGAGAATGAAATGACCCTACACTTGAGGATAAGTGAGAATGTGAGTTCTAAACTTGAGAGCCGGGCTCACCAGGGTGTGTCAAAAGGTGACTATAAAACAAAAGAGCCAACTATAGTAGCTGGCTCTTTATATATCCAAAGAATTTAAAACGCTTAGTTCTTTTTCTTGATGAGTAGTTTTTCGCCTGGCTTCACACTGAAATCAGCTTTCTTATTCCATTCCATCACCTCTTTTATAGTTACGCCATACGTACGGGAAATTTTGTATAAGCTTTCGCCGGCCTCTACGGTATGGTAAACATCTGACGTTATAGTTTGTGCCGGAGCTTCTTCAACTATGGTTTCTTCTGTAGTTTGTCCGCCCGCAGGAGCTACTACGCGCAGCTGCTGACCAATAGAAAGTACACCTTGCGGTAAGTTATTCCAGGCTTTCAGGTTATCTATAGTTACGTTGTAGCGCTTAGAGATGCTCCATAATGTTTCGCCGGTAGCTACGGTGTGCATGCCATCAGCAGGTAGCGTTGCTTCTACAGCTTCGGCGGCATCGGTAGGTTCAGGAAGTGCTACATTGGTCAGCGGCTCAGCAATGATAAGTTCCTGGCCAAGTTTAAGCGGACCTTCCGGAAGTTTGTTCCAGGCGGTAAGCTCAGCAACAGTTACGTTGTACATCTTAGAGATACCATAAAGCGTTTCGCCTTTCGCTACCACGTGCTTCGCCGATTTGGTTGCCGGGGTAGCATCTTCCGTTACTGTTTCAACCTCATCCTCAGGCTTAGTTACAACTGCTTCCTTAACCGGCTCTGCTTTGGCAGTAGTAGTTGCTGACTTTGTAGCTGTAGCACTTGTTTTAGCTGGTTCCTGTTTTGGAGTAGCTGTTGTTGTAGCAGGCTTAGCTGTTGCGGTTTCCTGGGTTGCAGGTGTTGTTGCTGGCTTTGCTGTAGTTGCAGCAGGTTTCGGAGTTGTTCTGCTGCCCGGGTAAATCGCTTCGCGGGCTACCGGCGCAGCAGGCTTCTCTTCAACTACAGGCTCTGCCTGCGGTATTGCTTCTATCTCAACTTCTTTCTTTTCTGTTGGAATCTGTACACCAGCAAGCTCTTCTTTTTCTGTTACTTTCTCCTGTTTCGCAGGTGTTGGCCGTTTTTTATTTTTCTTAAAGCTGTTAACGAAACGGGTAAAGAAGTTTTCTTTCTGGCTGCCTGGCGCTTTTGTAGTGGCGGTAGTAGTTCTCTCAACCGGTTTTACTTCGCTTGCGGCCATTTCCTGCTTGGCAGCAGTCTGCTTGCTCAGGTTACGGATCTCTACGTCGGTAGTAAACGGTCTGCGTTTCTGTAACCATAGCACACGGCCCGGAAGCGGCACTTCGTTATTTTTCATGCGGTTCTTAAACACCAGGTGCTTTAAACGCATTCCATAATGCTGCGATATCATCTGCATGGTTTCGCCCGGCTGCACTACGTGGTACTCCGCAGAAGCGGCGCTTGTGCCCTTTGGTTCGATATAGTAAGCGGTGCCGGCCACAATGTTGTCGAAGCTGCGCAGGTCGTTGTACTTTAGTAATTTACGTGTTGATATGCCAGCCTGTAAGGCCAGTTTGTCTTTGGTGTCGCCGTTGCGGGCTACCAGTGCATTTAAGCCGTTGCGGGTAACCATAGCAGCTGCAGCAGCGCTGGTGTTCTGTTTGGTTGAAGCAGCAGGCAATTTGGTAGTATTGTCTGTCGATGCCAGCACTACGCGCTCTCCACCGCGCACAGGCAGCATTACATAATAATCCTTATCCGATGGGATGGTGCTGCCCAATAGCCACTTGTTGTATTTCTCCAGTTCGGTAAAGTCGGTCTTGTTGTCCAGTGCGATCTCGGCAAGGCTCTGGCCAGGCGTAGCACGCAGTGGCTGCAAAGCTATAGCTGGCTTGCTGGTTTTGCCTACAAAGTTCTCGTATGCAATTTTGTGCGCCAGGAAAGTAAGCAGGTAAGGATGTGTCTTTTCGGTGATCTCCATCTTCTTGGCCCCGATATCCGACGTTTTTGTTTCGGCTTTGGCGCCGCTATAGCCAAGGTAATACGACAGGATAGAGTTAAACCAGTTGTTATAATAGTTGTTGCTGCGCTTAAAATACTTGGCAGCGCCACGGCTTGCTTCGAGAATGTGCTTGCGCTCATCAATTACGTTATCCACGCGCAGGTTAAAGTCCGAAGCCGCCTCACGCTTAAACTGCCAGTAACCCACTGCATTCGATGTAGAAACCGCATCCCCTATTAAACCACTCTCCTGCATCGACAGGAATTTAAGGTCTGCCGGTACGCCTTCTTCTTTAAAGATCTGGTCAATCAGCGGGAAGTACGCATCTGCCAGCTCGACTTTAGCTTTAAAATAAGTCGGGTGCTTGTGCAGGGCGTCCACTTTTTTCTGAATCTCCTGTTGTGCGCCATCTGTAAGGGTCAGGTGTATATCTGCGAAATACACATTTTTAGGAACCGTTACGGCTTGTTGTGCCCACACAAACAGGGGCAGAAACATTAAAATAAGAAGTGTAGAGAGTTGTCTCATAAATAGGTAATTATACTTTGGCTAAATGTATTCGGGCTATAGTTACTGTTGAAGCAGGTATTAGTAAAGGGCTATGTTATAGTTTGTTCTATATAGAAAAACCCATTTGCAAAAATAAAGCAAAAAGGACCGTATTATAAAACTGTAGACAAAGTTTTTAATATAAAATAATTGCTAAGTATAATTTAGTGATTCAGCCTGGTTTTACAGCAGAGATGTTTGCTTTCCGGCCGACTACCGTAAGCTAATAACTATAGTTTCAGTGTTGAAAGTATAAGGGCGGTCTTACTTTTTACGGGCAATTAACAACCCATCGCGCACAGGCAGCAGGATATTCTCGACACGCGCATCGTCGTGCACTTTTTTGTTGAAGGCGAGCAGGGCAGCGGTATCTTCGTCGAGTTTTTTGCGGTATTTTGCCAGCACTTTCCCGCTCCAGAGCACATTATCGGCTATAATGTAGCCGCCAGGGCGCACCCTGTCGATCACCAAGTCGTAGTAAGCTGCATTATTAATTTTATCGGCATCTATAAATACCAGGTCGAAGGTGGCATCTATAGTTGGGATGATCTGCAGGGCATTGCCGATGTAGTATTTTATGTTCTCCGTAAGGCCGGCTTCTTCGAAATAACCGCGCACGCGGTCTTCCAGCTCTTCGTTGATGTCTATAGTATGGAGCGTGCCGCTGGGTTGCAAGCCTTCGGCCAGGCAAAGTGCGGAGTAACCGGTATAAGTGCCAATTTCCAGAACCTGTTTTGGTTGGATCATCTGAGAAAACATTGCCAGCAAACGGCCCTGCAAATGCCCGGAAAGCATGCGCGGCTTCATCACGCTCAGGTGTGTCTGGCGGTTTACCTTGCGCAGCAGCTCACTCTCCGGCGATGTATGCTCCTCGGCGTACTGCTGTAATTCCTCGTCAATGAATTCCATCTAATTTAATTGTTAAATTGTTGATTGTTAAATTGTTGTTGATGTATTTAACAATTTAACCATTTAGCAATGCAGCCTTTAATTAGGCACGTAGTTCAGGAAACTGAGCTGATCCTCGCGCAGCACGTCGTTGGCGATTTCTACCAGGTGACCTGAATCTATACTTTTAATTTTGTCGAAGATCTCGTTCAGCGGTTCAACTTTACCCTGGTCAAGAATGCTTTTACCCATCATCATCATCAGCCCCATGTTGCTTTCTTCGGCCATTGCCAACTGACCCATCAGCTGTTCCTTCGCGGTGTGCAGTTGCAGGGAGCCCAATGGTTTTTCACGCAGCTTTTTCATTTCCTTCAGTACCAGCGACGTTGTGCGTTTCAGCTGCTTCTTTTCAGTGCCAAAGTAAATGGAGAACAGGCCGGTATCAATGTAAGTGGAGTAATTTGCATCGATGGTATAAACCAGTCCATGTTTTTCGCGCACCGCCAGGTTCAGGCGCGAGTTCATGCCCGGGCCGCCCAGTATATTAACCAGCATGAAGAACGGGATGCGGCGGTCGTCGTTCAGCGCATAAGCCGGGCAACCGATCACGCAATGTGCCTGCGAAATAGCTTTTTCTATAGTTATAGCTTTGGGCTCATACTGCAGGAACGGAATACGGTCGCGGTGTTTGGTTATAGTTGGTATGCCCGCCAGGTACTTCTCAGCCAGCTTCACCACCTTCTCGAAAGGCCAGTTGCTCACCGAACAGAAAGCCAGCGTATCAGTGCTCAGGTTGCGGTCTATAAAGTTCAGGAAATCCTGTTTCATAAACCCGGATACACTCTCTTTGGAGCCTAATATGTTGTTACCCAGCGAATGGCCACTAAAAACCACATCGTCAAACTCATCCACTATAGCATCTTCCGGTGTATCGAGGTACATGGCCATCTCTTCCAGTATTACGCCCCGCTCTTTCTCAATCTCTTTCTCCGGGAAAATGGAGCGGAAGGTAATATCGGTCAGCAGTTCAAAAGACCGCTCAAAGTGCTTGTCCAGCACCGAACTATAGAAACAGATCTTTTCCTTGGTAGTATAGGCATTCAGTTCGCCACCCACCGACTCCAGGCTGTTAATAATGTGAAAAGACTTGCGTTTGGCTGTCCCCTTAAAAGCCATGTGCTCCCAGAAGTGCGCCAGGCCCTGTTCCTGCGGAAGCTCGTCGCGGCTGCCGATATCCATAATAAACCCGCTGTGGGCTATTTTGGTATGGTTTACCTGCTTATGGATGACACGGATGCCGTTTGGTAATGTATGAATATGATAATCAAGCATTCAGTTCAGAATTAGCCTGCAAAGGTACGGGAAAGAGAGGTGACTTTAAAATTGCAATTTCTATTAAGTTGATTGTTAGGAGGATAGTTTGTGGTTGAACAGTATTTCGGTTTGCTGTCATTTCGAATACTCTTGAGACGCGAGTCGAAGAGAGCCGGCGCAGCTGTGAGGAAGCTTAATCGTTCTATAGTTTATCTTTTGTCATTTCGAACAAAGTGAGAAATCTATCTCTGCTAATAGTTGAGGAGTACATTCTATAGTTAGCTATAGTTGCAATTGTAACCAAGCCTTTTCTTTCATAGCTGCTTCTAATCCTGGGAGCTCTACTCACCTATCGTTTCAATCTGGCTTTGGTGCCCTCACGGCCGGGAGGCCCCGTCTTCGGGCATCGCGCGGTGTACATTTCCTTTGCTCGTTCCTCGCAATGCCCTACAGGCACCGGAAATCTACAAGGCGCTCAACCCGAAGACTGTGATCTTTCGATTGCTATAGTTGCTATAGTTTGAGAAGTTATAGTTGCATGGCTTGATCGTGGTCATAATTCCGTAGGGACAGGTCGCGACCTGTCCGATCTTAGGGTGTAACTATAAAACTATAGCTATACTATAGCAAAAGCCGAAATTCCCCTCTTGGGAGGGGCAGGGGTGGGTTAAAACGGAAACTATAAAACTATCAGTTGAACTATAGCAAAGGTCTTGCCTCCCTTTTACCAAGATCCTTTCAGGATGACAGATGGGGTAGCAGCAACTGACATGCTACCCGCCTTGGACTACCGAGAAGTGAGTTCGAAGGTAGCGAGTGTAGCACTGAGGGGCTGGGGTGGTTGGACCAACGGAAACTATAACAATAACAAATGATAAAACGAATCTTTCAGACCTCAGTGTGTATTGCACTAATTTCTGTAGCAAGCTAAATTATAATTCAACTCTAAGCTGTTATTAACCACCCGTATAGGCTATATTGTGCCTCTAACTATAGCAGAACTGTAACTTAAATTGCACTTTTATGCGTATAAGGCACTTGCTGTTACAATTTGTAAGAGTTAAAATGTTAATACTATGAAAAGATCAAATAAGACATATGTAGGTTTATTACTGGCCGGAGCAATGAGTTTCTCTTTTGCTGCCGAGGCTGCTAACTATAGTTTTACAGCACAAGGTAACCAGCCTGTCCAGACACAACAAGGCAACCAGGGCGTTCCTGCGCTTGAAAAGGAGTTGCTGGGGCCCTACGCTGAGATAAACAAGATTGCAGCAACAGATCTGCGCCAAGCTTACATCATGTTGTTGCAAAGCGTGCGTGATCGACAGGATACACTCACGGATACCGAGTGGAACAAAGTGCAGGCTATTATGAAAAAGCTGGATGCGCGCCGCAAAGTAGTGTCCGGTGAGTTGGGCAATGATGATAAAGCCAAGATAAAACTTCTGCAGGGCGAGCTTCGTGCCCTTGAAACAAAGAAGGACATAAAAGACTAACTTTTAGTCAGTTAAAAAGAAAGCCCGGCTGCTTATAGTAGCCGGGCTTTCTTTTTATAGTATCTCCTGTAGCTGGCTCAGGCAATGTATCTCGTAAGTTGGCTTGGGACTTAATTTGGGCTTACTTTTTTCAGGGTTAAAGAAAACCTGGTCTATGCCGGCGGCACGGGCACCATCAATATCACATTCCAGGTTATCACCAATCATCAGACATTCTTCCGGCGAAACATGTATGCGTTCAAGAGCATGCGCAAACATACGCTTGTCCGGTTTCTTGTAGCCGCAGCACTCTGAGGTTACCACTTCCTTAAAATACCCATGCAGGTTAGAAGCCGACATTTTAATTGCCTGTACCTCTTTAAAGCCATTAGTTATAATGTGCAAGCCATATTTGGGCTGCAGGTAAGTCAGTACTTCGTGGGTATAAGGGAACACTGCGGTTTTAGTAGGGCACAGGTCAGTATAAGCTTCTGATAAACCTTGCGGAACCTGATGTGCTTCCAGGCCAAGGCCGGTCAGCGTTTTTACAAAGCGCTGCTCGCGTAGCTCCTGTTGGTTTATCTTGCCTTTGTTGTATTGGTCCCAGAGCAGGTTATTTACAAACTTGTACTTCTTGTAAAAAGACGTGCTGTCGAACTTTCCGAATGCGCCTAATTCATACTCATCGAACAAGGTATAAAGCGTCTCTTCCGAGTTTTTCTCGAAATCCCAAAGGGTATGGTCCAGGTCGAAGAGGATGTGGGTATATGTTTTCATGTTAATTATTCAGGGAAGTTAAAGTAAAACGGTCTGCCGCTGCCATTGTTCAGGAATTGTACTGATTTATAGTTGAACAGTTTGCAGACCTGCCGGTTTATACAATAAATAAAGGGGCTTATAGTTATAGTTGACAGGCTAAAAGTTGGTCCAGCGGCGGCTGTGTAGTTTGTTAATGGCCAGTTCTCGGTTCGAATATAATATCTGGTACGTTTCCTGGTCTTTTTGCAGCGTTGTATCGCGCTCCAGGTAACCGAATATCTGGTTTATCAGGTCTGCAGCTTCATCCTTCAGCGAATAATACACCCATTGGTCCAGTTTGCGGGGCGCAACAAGGCCTGCACTGCGCAAATAGGCAAGGTGGCGCGATGTTTTGGTTTGCGTAAAATCAAGCACCTGCTCCAGGTCAGAGATACACATTTCCTTGTTACGCAGGATCAGGCTCAGGATACGAACCCGCGACTCATCGGCGAGCGCTTTAAATACCTGTTCCCCGAAAGCAAGACTGAAGTGTTTTAATCGCATATTTTATCTACCAACGCAAACAAAAATAGGCAAAAGCTGCTATAATAAAATAATATACCCTATAATTGTACTACATGAAGTCGTATTTAAAAGCTTTAGATAGCCACGTGAAGTTGTACAAGGTAGTAGCCGCTACTATAGTTATTCTGCTTGCATTTACCGCTACGCCCGAACAGGCAAAAGCGCAGGGAGGGCAGCGTGTAGTGCAGCTGTCAGGGTTTGTTACCATCGGCGATAGTTTGTATGGCGTAAGCAATGTAAGTGTATACGTGCCCAAAACAGATCGCGGGGTGCAGACTAACCGCTATGGTTTCTTCTCGCTGCCGGTTTTAACCGGCGATACCGTCGTTTTCAGTGCGCTGGGCTACAAAAAGCAGACACTGGTTATTCCAAGAACCTACCCATCAAGCAGTTATTCCATTATCATGCAGATGCAGGAAGAGGCGATAGAGCTGGCAGAAGTACAGGTTATACCGTGGGCAACCGAACGCGACTTTAAAGAAGCTGTGCTGGCTCTTAAGTTACCAGATGAAGGCCGCTCCGCTGCTAATAAAAATGTTGACCCCGAACGGCTTAAAGAACTGTTTGCCACAGTGCCGATGGATGGAAATTCGAACTCCAAAGTATTTAACCAGCATCAGCAGATACAAGCCCAGAACCGGTATTTAATACCAACTATAAGCCCATTTGCTGTACTTAAGCTGATAGATATGCTGAGAAATGGCGAGTTTAAGAAAAAATAGATTTTTATAGTTCCCTGATATTGACCAACTATTCTGTTGTAGCTCTTTGTTTGCTGCTGTAGCTACTTTGCTCTCCTGTTATAGTTGCTTTTATTGCTAAAGTAACTAACCAATGTCGGTTTCGTTTGTTTGCAATGTAGCTCGTACGTATGCTACGAATGCATTACCATGCAACAAAGCAAATTTTGCTGTTGCCAAAGCTAAATAAACGACATATGCTTCCTATAACAACCCTGACACTTAATATACCCGAAACCCGGAAACCGCGCATTGTGATCATCGGCGGTGGATTTGGCGGAATAAACCTTGCAAAAAAACTGCGTGGCAAAAACTTCCAGGTCGTGATGTTTGATAAGCAGAACTACCACGGTTTCTGGCCGCTGCTATACCAGGTAGCAACCGCAGGCCTTGAGCCGGATGCTATTGCCGAGCCGCTCCGCAAACTATTCAGTGCCGAAGATTATGATGATTTCTTTTTCCGGTTAGTGCGGGTAACGAATATAGATCCGGTAGCCAAAGTTGTATCAACCCTTATCGGCGACCTGCCATACGACTACCTGGTTATTGCCACCGGTACTAAAACCAATTACTTCGGCAACGACCAGATCAAGAAATTCTCTTTCCCGCTTAAAAAGATTCCGGATGCGTTGAACCTGAGAAGCCAGATGTTGCAGTGCTTTGAGCAGGCCAACATGACCAGCGACCCGGAATTACGGCAAAGCCTGATGAACTTCGTGATTGTGGGAGGTGGGCCAACTGGCGTGGAGCTGGCAGGTGCACTGGCTGAAATGAAGAAACACGTGCTGCCTCACGACTATCCCGGCATGGACATCAGCAAAATGAACATTTACCTGGTAGAGGGTATGGGTCGTTTATTGCCGCCTATGTCGCCGGAATCGAGCGAAAAAACTTACAGATACCTTAAAGACCTTGGTGTAAATATTATTCTAAACACCTTAGTGGAGTCATACGATGGGGATAAGGCAGTGCTTAAGAATGGCGACCAAATCGGAACAAATACCCTGATCTGGGCAGCCGGTGTATCGGGAGCGCTAATAGATGGCCTGCCACCTGAAACGATAGAGAGAGGCCGTATTCTGGTAAATGAGCATAACCAGGTATTGGGCTTTAATGATCTTTTTGCGATCGGTGATATTGCCTTTATGAAAACTGATAAATGGCCGAAAGGGCATCCGGGTGTAGCGCAGCCTGCCATACAACAAGGCCAGTTGTTAGCCAAAAACCTGCTGCGTTTGCAAAACAAAGAGCAGCTAGAACCATTTGAATACACAGACAAAGGCTCGTTGGCTATTATAGGCCGTAACCGTGCTGTAGCAGATTTACCGGGCAACCTACACTTCGGAGGATTTTTTGCCTGGGTAGTCTGGCTGTTCGTGCATGTAATGGCGCTGGTAGGTTTCCGAAACAAGCTTGTGGTGCTCAGTAACTGGGTTTACAGATTCTTTACTTACGAGAATGGTACGCGCCTTATCATCCGGCCCTACGTCCGGAAAGGCGATAAGATAAAGCAACGGTTTTTTGATAGATATAATGCAGAGGAATAAAAAAACGGGCAGCACTGAAAAGTGCTGCCCGTTTTGCGTAATACTGATGTTTGTCTGAACCGGGAGTTTTGGATTAAAGAAATTTGCAGTAGAGATAAGACCTGGCAACGTGCGCAGCTCCTGCCAGCGCCAGCGCTATAGTTCTATAGTTTCTCTTTTATCATCCCGAGCATCAATTTCTGAATCTTAATGGTCGCATAGTTCCTCTTGTATCATTTAGCACATTCTTGAGACGCGAGTCGAAGAGAGCCAGCGCAGCTGTGGAGGAGCTAAACGTCCTATAGTATCTACATTATTGTCATTTCGAACAAAGTGAGAAATCTGAGTTCTATAGTTTTCTTTTGTCATTTCGAGCCTTAGCAAGAAACCAGAGTCTATAGTTTCTGATTTGTCATCCTGAGTTTTAGCCGAAGGATCTTATGTGTGCTATAGTTTCACTTTTGTCATTTCGAAGTTAGGAGAAATCTGGGTTCTATAGTCTGAATGCTATAGTTTGATTTTTTTCCAATCCGAACCAAGCCTTTTCTTCCATAGTTGCCTCCAATTCTGGGAGCTCTACTCACCTATAGTTCTATAGTTGGCTTTGGTGCCCTCACGGCCGGGAGGCCCCGTCTTGGGGGTAGGGGCCCTCGATAAGGGCATCGCGCTGCTGCTTTCTTGCTACCCTCGTACCTCCGGTTGCCTTGCGGCACCGCAACAAAGCAAAGGCGCTCAACCCAAAGACTGTGATCAGTTCGATAGCTATAGTTTCGATAGTTTGAAAGTTATAGTTGCATCGCTTTATCGTGGTGATAGTTTCGTAGGGACAGGTCGCGACCTGTCCGATCCTGGTCTGTAACTATAAGACTATAAAACCAACTATAGCAATAGACGAATTCCCCTCCCGGGAGGGGCAGGGGTGGGTTAAAACCGCAACTATAAAACGATAACTCAAACTATAGCGACTGCTCAAAAGCTCCTTCCCCTGTTTTGGGGGTAGTGCCCTCTTTGAAAGGGGAAGGCTGGAAGGGGTAAAACTAAAGCTATAACTATAGCATAACAAACCCAATTATAGTAACAGCAGAAATCACAATCCTGAAAAGAGAAGATGTAACAAAAAAAGCCTTCGGAAATCATCCGAAGGCTTTAAAAAATATGAACTATAGATCCTAGCGACCTGAGTTGTTACTGTTGTTATTTTGCGTAGCGTTCTGGCGCTGCATTTGGTTTGGCTGGTTACGTTGCTGCTGCTGGAAAATCTCGAAGCGGCTAGGTGCCAGTTTGCGCGGAAAGTAGTTGTTAGACAGATCGGTGTCGGCAGTTTGTAGCATTGGGTCAAGCTCGAAGTTTACAACAGGCTTTTCAGTTACGAATACCTTGGTAATCTCTTCGTTGTTGTAGCGCCACACTTCTGCGGGTACGTTCACTATCTCGTTTGTGCCGTCTTCATAAGTCATCTTCACGATCAGTGGCATTACAAGTCCACCCAGGTTTTTGAAACCAACTTCATAAAAGTTAAGGCCTGAATCAAGCACTTTTTTCTGTTGCGGGGTTAAGCCGCTCAGGAAGCTTTGGTGACGCTGCTTGTCTGCTTCAGTTACGGCCAGCTCGTCGTAGCTATTATAAAAGTCATTCAGTTCAGGGCGTAGCTCCACACGGGTTTTCTTTATATCCTGCAGGTTGCGCTGCTGCGATAATGTCTGTGGTGCCTTGTTCTGCTCGGTACGTTTCTGGGCGCTAACAAATTCCGGGTTCTGCGAATCTATCGTATACCATTTTACACCTTCAATAGAGATGTCCGTGTGGTCTGTGGTATAGAACCAGCCTCTCCAGAACCAGTCAAGGTCAACGCCGGAAGCATCTTCCATCGTTCTGAAAAAGTCTGCCGGCATCGGGTGTTTAAAAGCCCAACGCTGCGAATATTCTTTAAAAGCATAGTCAAACAGCTCACGTCCCATTATCGTTTCGCGAAGAATGTTAAGTGCGGTGGCTGGCTTGCCATAGGCATTATTCCCGAACTGCAGTACAGACTCTGAGTTGGTCATGATCGGCACCTGCGTGTTCTTGGCGCTCTTCATATATTCAACTATATCAGCCGGTTCGCCACGGCGCGATGGATAATTACGTTCCCACTCCTGCTCTGCCAGGTACTGCATAAACGTGTTCAGTCCTTCATCCATCCAGGTCCACTGGCGTTCATCCGAGTTAATGATCATCGGGAAGAAGTTATGGCCTACTTCGTGAATGATAACTGTGATCAAACCATACTTAGTACGGTCAGAATACGTGCCATCCGGCTCCGGGCGGTAACCGTTAAACGACAGCATCGGGTACTCCATGCCACCAACCGGGCCGTGCACCGAAATAGCCACCGGGTAAGGATAGTCTATAGTGTGCTTTGAATAAACTTCCAGTGTATGTGCTACCGACTCGGTAGAGTATTGGCCCCAAAGCGGATTTCCTTCTTTAGGATAATACGACATAGCCAATACATTTTTACCGGCTACCTTCACGTTCATGGCATCCCAGATAAATTTACGGGAGCTGGCCCATGCAAAGTCGCGAACATTTTTAGCTGAGTATACCCAGGTCTTTTTGCCTTTGGCTTTGCTTTTCTCGGCTTGTGTAGCTTCTTCCTGCGTTACAACCAGTACCGGTTTGTCGGCTTTGGCAGCTTGTGCCCAGCGTTTCTGTTGCGTTGAGGTAAGTACCTGGCTGGCGTTCTGTAGCTCACCGGTAGCACCAACTATATGATCGGCAGGTACAGTAATGCTAACTTTATAGTCGCCGAAAGGTAGCGCAAACTCGCCGCTGCCCAAAAACTGCTTGTGCTGCCAGCCATTTACGTCATCATACACGGCCATGCGCGGGAACCACTGCGCCATTTCGTACAGGTAGTTACCATCTTCCGGAAAGAACTCGTAACCGGAGCGTCCACCCAAAGCTAACTGGTCATTAATGTTATGATTCCAGTCGATGCTGAAAGTAAAGCTTTGCTTCGGTTTCAGGTCAGAGGGCAGGTCAATACGCATCATTGTGTTGTTGATGGTGTATTTCAGCGCTTTGCCATTGCGGTCTTTTACTGTTCTGATTTTAAAACCTCCATCAAACTTCTCACGCGTCATGTACTCCACGGCTTGTAACGGCATCTTATCGTTAAGCGCGCCGGTACGGGTTGAGTTTGCCATCGAGTTTGGCTCGTAGATGTTCTGGTCCAGCTGCAGCCACAGGTAAGATAGTACGTCTGGCGAGTTGTTGGTGTAGGTTATAGTTTCAGAGCCGTTAATAGATTGGTTTTCGTCGTTCAGCTCAACTTTAATGTTATAGTCTGCACGTTGTTGCCAGTATTGGTGGCCCGGAGCGCCTGATGCCGAACGGTAGGTGTTTGGCGTAGGAAGCTCCTGCTGCAACTGCTTAAATTTAGACTGATCGGTGTTGCTCTGTGCCATAGTTGCGATAGGCGCAGCTGCTAATCCGAAAAAGACTAAACCTGTGAGTAGGTTTTTCATCAGAATTGTAAGTGAGTTAAGGTTAGTATAGTTGGTTGTATAAGGTAAAGTCTGTTAAAAGATATTGGTTTCCATCATCAAAATCAAGGAAATGCCTGCTACTGCGCTCGAAAGTACTATTATCCAGTCGCGGCGTTTGGCACTGAACAGGTTCAGCATCAGGAAAGCAGCGATCAGCAGCAGAAAAACGATCAGTAACTGACCCAGCTCAATACCGACATTAAACGCCAGTAGCTGCAGCCAGGTATCACTGTTTCGTCCTAAAAGTGATTTCAGGTAATTCGAGAAGCCCATGCCGTGAACCAGCCCAAAAAAGACAGCCATCAGGTTGTGCATCGAAAAGATGGTGTGTTGCTTGCTGGCAGCGCCTTTCAGCTTAAAAAAGTTGGTAACGCAGGTGATAAAGATAGTTACCGGAATCAGAAACTCGATCAGGCCGGTATCAAACTTGATGATATTGAATGTGGAAAGAGCCAGTGTGATGGAGTGGCCAATGGTAAAGCTCGTAACCAGTGCAATTACTTTTCGCCAGTCTCCTAAGGTATAGATGGCACACAAGGCAAAGAGAAAAAGCATGTGGTCGTAGGCTTTCAGGTTAAAAATATGATGGAAGCCCAGCTCCATGTAGGTGAAAAATACAGATGACAAAGTGATGAAAGTATAGGTTATGGTATAAGCTGAGCGGTAAATTACATGTTTAAACTTTTGCATGCAATAGGAGGGATAAGGGATAGCATACCAGAATAAAACAAGCAGATAAATTATGTGAAATAAAGGGCAGTATCTTCTGAAATTTAGTACCTTTTGGATATGTTACGGCACCTCGGAAATCGCAGGAATTTCAGGCACAACATTCGGTTGGCAGCTATCCTTTGCCTTACCGCCGGATTTGTTAACATTGCCGGCTTGCTTGCCTTTGCAGTACTTACCACCAATGTTACCGGCCATGTAGCTTACTTTGCCGAAAGCATGGCGCAAGGCGATATGAGGGCGGTCCGGATTATCGGGTTGTGGATGTTCCTTTTTCTGCTGGGCGCTTTTACATCGAGTTTTATAGTCGGGCGGGTTGGCCGCGACCAGGTATTTGCCTATACAATTCCCATTTTTATAGAGATTGCGATTTTACTGCTGAATAGTATTTACGGGTACAAATATGATGGTAGTATAGTGATGCGCGAAGTTTTTGCGGGTAGTCTGCTTTTTGCCATGGGCCTGCAGAATGCCATGGTCTCAATGATATCAGGCTCCGTTGTGCGTACCACGCACCTTACAGGTATTTTTACTGATCTCGGAATAGACCTGGCGGCAGCCACCTTACCTGTACACCTGCGAAAGCCCGGACTACAGAAACGTATCGTACTCCGGTTGGTTATTATACTTTTCTTTCTGGCAGGGGCCGTTGCCGGAGGCTATAGTTACACGGTATTACAGTATTACACTTTCCTGATTCCGGCCGGGCTGCTTATAGTTGCTATGTTTTATGACATATCGCGGGTCCGTATCATAAAACTATGGCGGCACTTGCGGCATTTATCTGCTACCCGGTAACTCATAAACTATAAGAAAGCGGCGCCGGTAAACCTCTGTTTGCAGGCGCCGCTTTCTTATAGTTTATAGTTAATCTACTGTGTCTTCAATGTTGGTGGCCATCTCGTAATGTAGGCGCAACGTTGGAATAGACTTAAGCGCGAAATCTTTTACTGCCGGGTTTGTTGCATTCATGCTCTTGGCCTCATACATAGCAATGTCATGTTTATGTGCTGTTTCCATCAGGTCCATGTACTTTTCGTCGTAGCCTGAGCCGGTATAGTTATTCAGTTCATCTATCATTTTCTGGTGCATTGGCATAATTACATCCGATACCGTTACGCCCACCTGCGAAGCAGCAGCCTGTAGCTCCTGGCTACTCTTTGTGTGATGGTCCACAATCATCTGTGCAAACTCCTTTACTTTCGCATCAGTGGCCTTTTGTAGTGCCATGTTGCTTAGTTGTAGTTCCATAGCGTTGCTGCTTGCTGCCGTTGATATAAATGTGGCGTCGTCCATATTGGTTATAGTTACAGCAGCGCCAGTGGTTTCTGTAGTTGTGGTTTTATTGCCGGTAGCCATATCATTGCCAGTAGCAGCCTCAGAGGTCTCTGTAGTGGTGTCAGTGGTTGTATCCGTTGTTGTATCGGAGCTTGTACACGCTGCACCTGCCAGCAAGGCTCCCGCAGCAAATAAGATAAATGTTTTTTTCATAGTTTTATAGTAAGTTGTTAATATTCAGATAATTATACGATTGGTGGGCACAGGGGTTCAGGGTAGAGATATGACTCAGTATGGTAGCTATAGTTTGGGGTTAGGTGCGCAATCGGAGTAACATCAACCAGATGCCTGTTTCAGGCATAATCTCTGGAGTTGCTGTAGCGGTAGTTCTACAGATCCTCCGCGAAACTGATTTCGTAAGCCGAAAGCTCGTGGTAGGGTAAAGAAAAAGCCCCACCAGATGGTGAGGCTTTTTGTGCTAAACTAAACTTTAAACTTATACTTATTCACCGGTCGGGATTTCTACATCCACGTTGTTAAACTGTATCTTGCCATTTTCCAGCACAGCTTCCACTACAGAGTCCTTGCTTATAGTTCCGGCCAGGATCTCTTTCGACAATTCGTTCAATACCTGGCGCTGCAGCACACGCTTCAACGGTCGTGCACCAAACTGCGGATCATACCCTTGTTCGCCCAGGTAATCCAGTACCTCATCAGTAGCAATAAGTCGGATACCGGCTTCGTCCAGACGATCCTGGATGTGGCTAAACTGTATGGTAACAATTTTGCGGATATCGCCACGGCTCAACGGACGGAACATCACCAGCTCATCAATTCGGTTCAGGAACTCCGGCCTTACCGATTTCTTCAGTAGCTCAAACACTTCATCCTTGGTACGCTCGATCACCTCATCGTGATTAATCTCATCCATCAGCTCAAAATTGCTCTGGATAATATGTGACCCGATGTTAGAGGTCATGATAATGATGGTGTTCTTGAAGTTCACCACGCGGCCTTTGCTATCGGTCAGTCGGCCATCATCAAGTACCTGCAACAGAATGTTAAATACATCCGGATGCGCTTTTTCTATCTCATCCAGTAGCACCACAGAGTATGGCTTGCGGCGCACGGCTTCTGTCAGCTGGCCACCTTCATCGTAGCCCACATAACCCGGAGGTGCCCCGATCATACGGCTTACGGCATGGCGTTCCTGGTACTCACTCATGTCGATACGCACCATCGCGTTCTCATCATTGAACAGGTAATCGGCCAGGGCTTTGGCAAGCTCGGTTTTACCCACACCGGTTGTACCTAAAAATATGAATGAACCAATCGGACGTTTCGGGTCCTGCATACCGGCACGGCTTCGGCGCACAGCATCCGAAATGGCTTCAATTGCTTCTTCCTGGCCTGCTACACGCTTGCCCAGTTCCTGCTCTAAGTGCAGCAGCTTTTCGCGGTCCGATTGCAGCATCTTGCTTACCGGCACACCGGTCCACTTAGCAACAATTTCGGCAATATCTTCAGAATTCACTTCTTCCTTCAGCATCGGGTTTTCGCCCTGCATCTGGTGTACCTGCTCCTGTAGTTCTTTCAATTTTGCTTCTGCTTCCTGAATCTTTCCGTAGCGCAACTCCGCCACGCGGCCATAGTCACCACTGCGTTCGGCCTGCTCGGCTTCCAGTTTATAGTTCTCAATGTTCTCTTTCTCTTTCTGGATGCCTTCAATAATCTGTTTTTCGTTCTGCCATTTGGCTTTCAGGTCATCGCGCTTGGTCGAAAGGTCAGCAATTTCTTTAGAGAGGATTGTTTCTTTGTCCTTGTCATTTTCACGACGGATAGCTTCGCGCTCAATCTCCAGC
The DNA here is from genome assembly GCF_010092985.1 of Pontibacter pudoricolor. Lineage (GTDB taxonomy): Bacteria > Bacteroidota > Bacteroidia > Cytophagales > Hymenobacteraceae > Pontibacter > Pontibacter pudoricolor. The sequence goes on from NZ_CP048106.1 coordinate 4,104,978, forward strand.
TGCATAATTCGTCGCTGAATCTCGTCCAGCTCTACCGGCAGCGAGTCAATCTCGATGCGCAGTTTCGCAGCTGCTTCGTCCATCAGGTCAATGGCCTTGTCCGGTAAAAAACGGTCTGTAATGTAGCGGCTCGATAATTCTACAGCAGCAATAATGGCGTCGTCTTTAATGCGAACCCCATGGTGTACTTCATACTTTTCTTTGATACCACGAAGGATAGAAATAGCATCCTGTACGCTTGGCTCATCCACCATTACCGCCTGGAAACGTCGCTCCAGCGCTTTATCCTTCTCAATATATTTCTGATATTCTTTCAGGGTAGTGGCACCTATGGCATGCAGCTCGCCACGCGCCAAAGCTGGTTTTAAAAGGTTTGCAGCATCCATGGCGCTTTCTCCGCCCGCACCTGCACCAATCAGCGTGTGAATCTCGTCGATGAAGAGAACGATGTCACCTTCGGCATCCACCACTTCTTTGATTACCGCTTTCAGTCGCTCTTCAAACTCACCTTTATACTTGGCACCTGCTACCAATAAGCCCATATCCAGGCTCATCAGCGTTTTGTTCTTCAGGTTTTCCGGCACGTCGCCCGATACGATTCGCTGCGCCAGGCCTTCAACTATAGCTGTTTTGCCAACGCCAGGCTCACCCAGCAGTACAGGGTTGTTTTTGGTACGACGGCTCAGTATCTGCAGCACACGACGTATCTCCTCATCCCGGCCAATAACCGGATCGATCTTGCCGCTGCGGGCCATTTCGTTCAGGTCGCGGGCGTAACGTTTCAGCGAGTTGTACTTGGCTTCGGCGTTCTGGTCGGTTACCTTGGCACCACCACGTAGCTCTTTAATGGCTTTCTTCAGGTCTTTCTCATTAAACCCAACATCCTTCATCAAACCAGCCACACGGTCGCGACCAGCCAATATGCCCAGCAGCATGTGCTCGATAGCTACATACTCATCACCAAACTCTTTCAGGTATGAGGTTGCTTTTTGCAAGGCTGCATTGGCATCGTTAGCCAGATACGGGCTGCCGCCGCTCACTTTTGGGTAACCGGCCACAATCTCGTCGAGCTTGGTATGCAGGATGTTACCGTTGATGTTTAGTTTCTGGAGCAGGAAGTTTGTTACATTCTCGTCTGTCTCCAGTATTGCTTTTAAAATATGCCCGGTTTCGATGGCCTGCTGCTGAAAGCCGCCTGCTATCTCGGTTGCCTTCTGGATGGCTTCCTGGGCTTTAATGGTATAGTTATTAAAATTCATATCGTTTTGCCTGTTTTTCCTATAGTTATAGTTTACGAGCTACACAGCAAAGGGTACACCAATGGTATTATGGTATGATTTTACTGAAATTATGGCAGGTAAATTTTATAAGTTTTTACATTATCCGGACAAATTGACCGCTTGATTAAGACTGTTTGCAATCTATAGTTTGAATCAGGTTTTCGAGAGAAGAACTATTTACTGAAGAGCAGTTTATACTGAGTAAACTATAGAACAAAGCACTACCCTGATAGTAAAAATAGAAAAAAGGGTGATATGTAACTGATAATTTTAAAACTATGGAAAAACGCACTTTAAATGAGAAAGCTGAAGTAAAGAACTTCGGTTCTCCGGATGAAGTAAGAAACTTTCCGAAAGGAAAACTGGAACTAATTAAAGTGGGTGGTGCTATAGTTGGTAAAGCTACCTTAGAGCCCGGTTGGAGATGGGCCGAATCCGTAAAACCTATCGCGAAAACAGACAGCTGCGAGGCGGCCCACTTCCAATATCATATAGCCGGCGTGCTGCGGGTACGAATGGACGATGGTACTGAGTTTGACTGTAAACCTGGTGATGTATCAACACTGCCCCCGGGACACGATGCCTGGGTTGTCGGAGATGAACCTGCTATTATAGTCGATTTTCAGGGAATGGCGGATTATGCCAGATCGCACTAACTCAGGCTTTCGTTTTAGTCTCTCTACTCTTTCCTGGCTTCGGTCATTTGGTTTTGTTCAGCTACGTGTGACCCGGGTGAGTTTGCTATAGTTACATAATAACAGAAGGCAGTCGGGAGGCTGCCTTCTGTTTTACAAACTAATATAACCTGCTTTATTCTTCTACTTCCAGTTCTACTGTTACCCGCAGCTCATCTTCTACTTTAAACAAACCTCCTATTTTCTTTGGTGTGGCTAATCCTATTTCAGAGAAATTCAGGCAGATGTTGCTTCTCAGCTTATGTATACCCTTGACAGTGCATGAAGTAAAGTTCACATTCTGCAGCGGTATTGTTTTGCCTCCCACCATCAGGTTCAGATCGCCTTTGTATCCTTTGCCTTCCCGCTTCAGGTAAACTACTTCAATTCTGGTGTACGGGTGCTGGCTAACATTCAGCGCTTTTGCAAAATCCTTATTCAGGAGTACGTTCCCACAGTCGAATTCTTTAACAGGTATGGCCAGTTTCAGCCTGTCTACCCGTGGAATCTGCCTGTTGAGTAAAAGTGTATCTTTCTGGGAGCTGCTGCTGGTGTACGCACAGTTTATAGTGCCCAGTGTCGTGCCTGCTGCTACGGTTATCTTATTGCCCGTGATCACGACAAACTCTTTTTTCTCAGGCAGTACCATTGTACTCAGCATTGATACAGCAACCAGAAAGATACGAACAGGTAACATGGTTTTAAGTGTTAGAAAGATATGGCACCCTCGATCATGAAGCCATCAAACTCGCCGCCGTGGCGGATATCAGAAGGAGCAAACCCTTTGTACTGTTGTTTTACATACTCAGCTTTGGCAAGTATATTTTTGGTTACAAACCAGCCGCCGCCTACCTGCACTCTGCTCAGGTTCACTTCGTTGTTTTGCACATTCGGTGCAGATGCCAGTGGTGCAAGGCGTCCTTCTACCACATTGTAGCGGCCTGCTACGTACAGGTTTTCGTTGCTTCCGAATCTGTAAACCAGGTCAGTTCCCAGTTGTCTCCAGGTGCGGTCAGTTGGTTCGTCGTTTGCACCTAATCTGCCTTTGCCTTTTGCCTGCTCAAAGTTACCGAAGAACTCCAGGCCGTGGAACTTCACGAACGGGTTGATAACCATGGCAGTAATGCTGTTGGTAAGGCCCGGGTTAATATGACCTGAAGTGAAGTGGGTAGCAGGTGTTACAGCTGCGCCGCTTGCCACTTTAGCAGGGTCCATTACCAGAAAGTAACGTGAGCCGGCACGGTCGCCACCGTAGAGCGTGTTTCGCACAGAGCCTGCAGTTGTATACACAGAGCCTGTTAACCTAACTCTAAGGTCGTCTTTTATCTGGCTGTCGTAACCCAGCTTACCGATGAAAGAAGGCTTGCGCTGATCCGGGTTTTGGATGCCACCCTGTACTTCACCACCTGTAATAGAACCTACAGCCAGGAAGCCTTTGTATTGGTAAATAAGCTCTGCACCGATCTCAGTAGTAAAGGCATCCATAATGTAGTTGCCGACAAACGGGTTCTGCAGGGCATGGGCGTTATCTGTTCTGCGGTAGTGTGCATCGCCATAGTTTATCTCCATATGGCCCACTTTTACAGTCAGGTTCTCCATCAGTTTATCTACCAGCGGGCTGTTCAGGAACTCAGCTTTATCTACCTGAATAAAACCGCCTTTTACCCAGGCCTCAGAGTGGTGTCTTGATGACAGGTAAGTAATCAGGTTCAGTCGGATACCATCTGCGAGCGCTACATCCAGGTTAAGGTTGGCAGAGGCCAGGTTAAAGCCGTTCTCGATTGGCATCAGTTGGTTCAGGTTTACTTCGTTGCCGCCTTGCTGCTGCATGTTGGCTGTAGCACTGTTGCTGTGCTTCAGGCCCTGGAACTGCTGGGCAAAACCACCACCAAGTCTCACCTTTATGCCATCAAAGGCAATGGTGTCTTTTTTAGATGTCTCGAACGTGTTCAGACCTCTTTTATCGTAAGGTCGTGCGTAAGGCAGGTCAGATAAGGTGATCTGCGCAAAAGAGCTTATGCTTAAGCCAAGCAACAGGCCCAGGGAAAGTGTAATCTTTTTCATGATGACTGGTGTTTAAGTTCTTTAGTTTTTTGTGTAAGTTGAAGTCTGCTGGAAGCTTACCTTGAAGATCAGTTTAAGGTCGTTTCCGGTTTTTACAGTGCCTAAAAGTGCAGTTGGTGGTTTAATTCCGAATTCCGTGAATTTGATGTTCGCTTCGCCTGCCATCTGTATAAGTCCTGATTTTGTGCCTGTCTCCACGTTAAAGGTTACTGGCTTTGTAGTACCGGCTATAGTTAAGTTACCTACAGCAAGCGCGCGGTTATTGTCCAGGACGCGGAAAGAGGTCAGGGTAAACACGATATCAGGGAACTTGGCAGCTTTCAGCGACTCGTAGGCCAGGTCATCCATTTTGTCGGTGCCGCTCTTAACAGACTGGGTCTTCATGGTTACAGAAGCAGACTTCACGTTTTTAAGTGTGTTGCCTTCCAGTATCATTTCGGCTTTGCCAAGGGCCTGCACCGATGTCATTTCCCAGTCGTGCAGGGTAGAGGTGCCCTTTACTTTAAGTTCGGGCTTTCCGGCCAGCTTATACTGGTCCTGGGCGAGAAGCGTATTACCAAAGCTTAGTCCTAACAGGAGGCTAAACACGCTCAGCAGTTTTATGGAGTTAAAGATTTTCATGATACAAAGCGTTAAAGGTTATTACTGTTTGTGTTATTTCTATAATGCAAAGCTATGGAAGCCTACCTCCGCAGAGTATGACGTTGCGCAGTTAAAGAGATGACTCTCGTTAGCATAAAAGATGACGAAAGGCAGTATTAGCTAATAAAAATTGCTTTATAGCGATATTTATAGTTTTAATGGAACAGAAGTGGGCGCTCAGCAGTATGGAAATCGCCGGCAGAAAGGATATGGAAAAGTATTGTTGGAAGGGAAGGAGCTTAAATTACTTCTGTATGACAGGACCGGACACCTCAAACTATAGTTTGCGACAAGTTGCGGGTTTCGCACTTGTTTTGAGGCGTGGACATTTGCTCCATGAAACACTTTTCAAAAGAGTTGAAAGCTCCGCTCCTGGGTAGAGCAGGAGGCGATCTCGTCAATTTTTAGAAATACTATAAGCCGTTGTTGCGTCTTTTGACCAACAACTTGCTGATGAGAACCCACAGTAAGGACATAAGCTATAATCTGGGTAGTCTCCTTATTTTCTAAAAACTGTTGGCGTTGGGTAGGTTTGCTGCTATCGTTCGGGTTGTATGACGCAACTACACTTCGCTTTTGAACACCGCAGCATAATGGTCGGCCAGGCGGGTGGGTTCCGGTAGCTTATGTTTTATGGCGCAGGCCATGGCTATAGTTGTAGCCGTTTCAAGGTCCATCAAATGCCCTGGCGAAACGAATACCGGCTTTACATTGTCCTTGGTGCGGAGCACATTGGCAATTATCTCATCTTTATAGATCAGTGGCGAGATAGAACCTTTGCTTGTAGCGGGCTCTTTATACTTGCCTACCAGCACTTTTTTGGCCACACCCATCGTTGGTTTGTTTAAATGGATACCCAGGTGTGTGGCAATGCCCAGGCGGCGCGGGTGCGAAATGCCGTGGCCATCCACCATAATCAGGTCGGGCTTCTGCTGTAGCTTTTCATACGCTTTCAGTAGGTTGGGTGCTTCCCGGAAAGCCAGGAAACCGGGAATATAAGGTAACTCCACAGCTCCAACATGGTACACCTTTTCTATCAGCTCCAGTTCCGGGTAAGTGAGCAGCACAAAAGCCGAGAGTATCGTGTCTTCTCCAATAAAAGAGGAGTCGCAGCCGGCAATCAGTTTCAGGTCAAAGTCAGGTTTCTGGAGTATAATGCGCTCCTGCATTTCACGCTGTTGTTCGGTTAACCGGGCAAGTATAACCGGGTCAGGCGCAGGATAGTCGAAGCGTCGGAAATAAGACATACTTTTAGTTTGGGAGTTAAAGAGTTAGAAAGTTAAAGTGTTAGAGAATTTGGGAGTTAAAGTGTTAGAAAGTTGGGTGTTTTACATTCGTTTCTTTGTTGATGCTTACGTTGTTTGCTCCTCTTACGACGATTAAGGCAAAAAGCTAACTGAAGTTTGCCCCTGAAAGCTCACTTTCTCTTTAACTCCCAAATTCTCTAACTCTTTAAATCTTTAACTCCTAAACTCCCAAACTTGCTACGCGCTGCAGGGGTAGATAAGTTTGGCGAAAAGCAGGCGCCAGTGCCCATCTATAAACCCGAAATGAAACTCGAAGGAGGTAGCCGTGTGCAGCACTGACTTTTGAACAAAAGGTAAAGTAGATTTTATAGTTTGGATCTGGCTTTCTGTTAGGCTGGCATAATTCCAGTAGCCGCTTTTCTGAAACTTGCCGGGGCCGGCCACAAAGCAACCGTCTTTACTATAGCCGCTCGTTTTCTTTTCATAATCCACATCTGCGCAGCTGAAGGTAGGCCAGGTTTCCTCTTTCAGATCACAGGTTTTTACTTCGTCCTTCACAGTAAAGAAAGACCTGTCCTGGTATTCACGTTTAAAATTTCGGATATCGGTAACGTGCGTCATTCTTGGTACAGCTCCGGGCTGCTCTATGATCCAAAGGCCGTACTCACGATGAATAAACTGGTTTATAGCTGCGGTGTCCGAAGTTTGCAAAGCCCTAAAGAATTGCTCGAATGCTACTTTAAAAACTGTCGTGTCTGTAGTGCTTTTATCTTCCTGACGCTGCGGCTCTTCCTGCACTGCTTCCAGCGAATCTATTCCATCTGCTATCGTTCTATTCTCCGCTGTGCGCTCTTCTGAGTTGCAACTGGTTGCCAGCAATATTAGTACTCCCAGCCAAAGTAGTTTCTGCATGTGGGTTGTGTTTTTTTCAGGAATACGTAAGCTGTTCAATTTCAGTCGTAAGCATGCTAACCCTGCTATCCGGCGGACGTACAAAAAAGGTGGGCCTTTTGTAGTCTGCCTGCCAGCTCTAACTATAAAACTATGGAGAACTATACTTTTAACGACACGGTACAGATTAATATACATCAGGTAGCCTTAACAGGAGATATTATAGTTCCTGAAGGTGCAACGGGCCTTATCGTTTTTTCGCATGGCAGCGGCAGCAGCCGCCTCAGTGAGCGCAATAGGTTTGTAGCAGAACAGCTTCAGCAGGCAGGGTTTGCCACCTTACTCTTCGACCTCCTCACGCCTGAAGAAGACCGGGATCAGGCAAAAAGATTCGACATACCCCTAATAACACAGCGCCTAGTAGATACAGGCTATTGGATACAGGAAAACCTGCTGCTCAACGAACTTACTATCGGTTTTTTTGGAGCAAGTACCGGGGCTGCATCAGCTTTAAGGGCCGCGGCTGCGCTTGGCCCCGATGTCATAAAAGCAGTTGTAAGCCGGGGCGGGAGACCAGACCTGGCAGATGAGGTATTGCCTGAAGTAAAATCGCCCACCTTGCTTATAGTTGGCGGAAACGATGAACCCGTTATCGGAATGAATCAGCAGGCATATGACAGGTTGCAGTGCGAAAAAAGGATGGAAATTGTGCCCGGCGCCACGCACCTCTTCGAAGAACCCGGAACCTTGGAAAAAGTAGCCCAGCTAGCTACAGACTGGTTTAAAAAATACCTGTAACCTAAATGTGTTACCTACCATAAACCGGAACAACCGAATTGAAAACCTGCGCTGCCATGTTCATCCATAATTCGAAATTCATAATTCATAATTTATAAAGGGCATGGAGATGATCAGGAACAGAGAGGAGGCTGCAGAAATGCTTGCTGATCGTCTGGAGAAATATAAAGGCCGGGATGGTGTGGTGCTGGCCATACCAAGGGGAGGCGTGCCGGTAGCAGCCCCCATCGCCAAACGGTTACACATGCCCCTGGAGGTGATGCTTATTAAAAAAATCGGTCATCCTGCCAACCCTGAGTATGCCATTGGCTCCGTTAGTCTCGACTCAATAACTATAGACCAAACTATAGAAGTGCCCCGGGACTACATAAATGCAGAAGCTGAGCGTGTGCGGGAGAGCCTCCGTAAAAAGTATAAACTGTTTATGGGCGAAAGGAAGCCCGTTCAGTTAAAAGATAAGTTGGTTATTATAGTTGATGATGGCATTGCAACCGGAAAAACGCTGATGGCAACTATAGAAGAGGTTAAAAAGCAGGGACCGGATAAAGTTATAGTTGCTGTTCCGGTAGCTCCGCAAGCTGCAATAGAACGTTTCAGGGAAGAGGCGGATGAGGTGATTTGTTTGCTTATCCCGCCATTTTTCCAGGCGGTAGGCCAGTTTTATGAAGAGTTCAGGCAAACCTCAGATGAAGAAGTAATTAAGTTACTACAGCATCAGTGATGATCTAATAAGCCGGCGAAACTATAAATTTACCCTGCATTACCTTATCGCCTGCTACCAGCTTTATAAAGTATAGCCCGTGACCTTCCAAACTAGCCGGTTCCAGGATGTTCCTATAGTTTCCTGCAGCATCTGTCTTGGCTTGAATAGTGCTTGCCACGCTTCCGTTGGCTGTATAAATAGTAAATTCCAGGGCTATGTTGGGTTGCAGATGCTGCGTTAAAATAACGATGTCTTTGTTCTGGCTTATAGTCGGGTAAATATAAAGTACGTTCTCCTGTACGGTATTGTAGATATGTATAATATCGGAAAAGGTATGATTGCCATCCGCATTTACCTGTCTTAATCTATAGTACAAGGTGCCGGGCCGGGGTGTTTTGTCCAGTAAACTATAGGTAGATCTTGTCTGTGTAGTTCCATTTCCAGGCACCTTATCTATAGCCATGAAGTGCAGTGAATCAGTGGAGCGCTCTACTTCAAAATAAGCGTTATTCTGTTCGCTCGCTGTTTCCCAGCTTAGTTGTACTTTGCCGTCGATTGTCAGTGTCGCATCAAAACTCAGTAAAGTAACAGGCAATGACTGCACCAGTAAAGGGTATAAAGTATCAAACCAACGCTGCGCCATTTTCACTTCTCCGCTTGTATTCGGGTGTATACCATCCCAGGTGTCTGCCCCGGTAGCAGCATCAAATCCTGTAAACTGGTCAACAAGCAGAACCGGCGATGCAGCGGAGCTTAATTCCTGTACCAGTTCCGGAATCTCTTCATTAAAAAGGATGATATTATTTGCTGCTTCAGGCCCGGCAGTACCTGCATCAGCAGGAATAAGTTTGGCTAGTAGTATGGTTACAGTCGGGTTCGTTTTCCTTATGATCCCAACCACTTCCCGGAGCTCATTCAATGTCTCATCTATAGGCTGATTCCGGAACATATCGTTGGTGCCAAGGTGCATCAGAACAAAATCGGGCGTATAGCTGGTGAGCCAGTCATTTAATTTTCCTGAGGCGGGCTGCTCGTTGTTGCCGTTTAAGATCTGGTCAGCGCTCCATCCCCAGTGCCCTTCGTTATAATTTGTAAAAGTCTGCCCCTGCAGTTGGGTGCCAAAAGCCGGCGACTGGCCTCCGTAATTCGTGTTATGAGAACCTACAAACGCGAAGTCGGTGCCTGCTTCAACAAGCATCTTCCAAAGTTCAAACCGGTAACTGGCGTAGTCGTTGTTGCCTTGGGTTATGGAATTGCCCAGGCACATAATACGCTTTGGCTGAGCCCAAACTATAGTTGGTAGCAGCATTGCGAAACAAAAAAGGATGAACTTTGTGAACAGGATCAATACGGATAGTATTTAAATTGAAGTTTCGCGCTCGCTAAAGCAAACAACCTGTAGTAACACGTAGTTGGGCCCGATTGGTTATAGTTTTGTTTTATAGTGCTCTGATTTATAGTTTGTTTCATGAAAGAGTGCACAGTAATAATTTGTTTATTTTCTATAGTTTAGAGCAGGAGAGTGCGCTGTTAACGTGGGAATTTGGACTTGATGTTAAGGCTTTGTTTTTAAGTAAAATTCTAATCAGCGAAAGCCGGTTGCATTGACCCACCTTTATCAAAAAGACTATTATATTTGTTGCTCGATCCGGTTAAGCAAAACAGATTGCCCTGAACCGGGTTTAACTATAACCTTAACCACAGCTTTTTAACCTGAGGTTTCTGCTGATCTGCGGAGGCTCAGAATTAAACCAAACTATAACATGACTACAAAAGCATCAAAAATTATCTATACTATAACTGATGAAGCGCCGGCGTTAGCTACGCGTTCATTCTTACCTATAGTTCAGGCTTTCACAAAAGCTGCTGATATTGAAGTAGAAACGAGAGACATTTCATTGGCTGGCCGTATCATCGCTGCCTTCCCGGAGAACCTGACGGCAGAGCAGAAGCAGAACGACGACCTGGCGTACCTGGGCGATCTGGCTAAAACGCCGGAGGCGAACATCATCAAATTGCCAAACATCAGTGCCTCTATCCCACAGCTTACGGAGGCCATAAAAGAGCTTCAGGCGCAGGGCTATAACATTCCGGATTACCCTGCTGACCCAAAAAATGATGCAGAGAAAGATGCGAAAGCGCGTTATGCAAAGATCCTGGGCAGTGCTGTAAACCCGGTATTGCGCGAAGGTAACTCTGATCGCCGGGTGGCGGATGCCGTGAAGCAGTACGCTAAAAAACACCCACACTCGATGGGTGCCTGGTCATCAGATTCTAAAACGCACGTGGCTCACATGAGCGGCGGCGACTTCTATGGCACAGAGCAGTCTGTTGTGGTTGACAAAGCGACGGATGTGCGCATCGAGTTTGTTGGCGCGAACGGCACAACTTCAGTGCTGAAAGACAAAGTGGCTCTGAAAGCCGGCGAAGTGATGGACTCCTCGGTGATGAGCAAAAACGCGCTTCGTTCTTTCCTGGAGAAAGAGGTCGAAGATGCGAAGAACAACAACATCCTGCTGTCGCTGCACCTGAAGGCAACCATGATGAAGGTGTCTGACCCTATTATGTTCGGCCACGCGGTAACCGTTTTCTTTAAAGATACTTTTGCCAAGCACGCCGCTACTTTTAAAGAAATTGGCGTGGATGCCAATAACGGATTGGGCGATGTGTATGCCAAAATACAAAACCTTCCTGCAGAAAAGCGTGCAGAAATTGAAGCTGACCTGAAAGCGGAGATGGCTAACCGCCCTGAACTGGCGATGGTAAACTCTGACAAAGGCATTACTAACCTGCACGTACCAAGCGACGTGATCATCGACGCCTCTATGCCGGCAGCGATTCGTTCGTCTGGTAAAATGTGGGGAGCTGATGGCAAACTGCACGACACCAAAGCGATCATTCCGGACCGTTCGTATGCACAGATTTACCAGGAAGTGATCCAGTTCTGCAAAGAGAACGGCGCTTTCGACCCGACAACGATGGGTACTGTGCCGAACATTGGTTTGATGGCGCAGAAAGCGGAAGAGTATGGCTCGCATGACAAAACATTCGAAATGGCGGAAGCCGGTACGGTGCGTATAGTTGATGCGAACGGCAACACGCTGATGGAGCAGAAAGTAGAGCAGGGCGATATTTTCAGAGCTTGCCAGACCAAAGACCTGCCTATTCAGGACTGGGTGAAGCTGGCTGTTACAAGAGCAAGAATTACCAACACACCTGCTATCTTCTGGTTAGACCCGCAGCGTGCACACGATTCTAACCTGATCAAGAAAGCAGAAAAATACCTGCAGGACCACGACACGAACGGTCTTGAGATCAAGATCATGTCTCCGGTAGAAGCGATGCGTTATACGTGCGAGCGTGCCAAAGCTGGTAAAGACACTATCTCGGTAACCGGTAACGTACTCCGCGACTACCTGACTGACCTGTTCCCGATCATCGAACTTGGTACAAGCGCAAAAATGCTTTCTATCGTTCCGTTGCTGGATGGCGGTGGTCTGTTCGAGACAGGTGCCGGTGGATCTGCACCGAAGCACGTGGAGCAGTTTATCGAAGAAAACTACCTGCGTTGGGATTCGCTTGGTGAGTTCTTAGCCCTTGCTGTATCGCTGGAAGACCTGGCTTACAAGACCAAAAACGAGAAGGCAGAGGTATTGGCAGAAGCGCTGAACAAAGCCAACGCTGAGTTCCTGGAGAAAGATAAGTCGCCGGCCCGTAAAGTGGGTGGTATCGATAACCGTGGCAGCCATTTCTACCTGGCGATGTACTGGGCACAGGCACTTGCCGAGCAAACCAAAAACCAGGAACTGAAAGACCGCTTCACGAAACTGGCGCAGGAGCTGACCGACAACGAGCAGAAGATCGTGGACGAGCAGATCGCAGCACAAGGCAAGCCAGTTGATATCGGCGGTTACTACCACCCGAACGAAGAAAAAACCAGCAAAGCGATGAGACCGAGTGAAACGCTGAATGCTGCTTTAGCTAACTTCTAAGCTGAATTGCTAAGTATAAAATGAGAAAGGCTGCCTGAGCGATCGGGTAGCCTTTTTTGATTATTGATATTAAATATTTAACTATATATCTATTTAATGCTTTTTTAGGTATTTTTAATTATGAGCAGCAGAAACAACCTTATTTCTACAGTCTTGGGTATATCCATCTTACTCGCAATTCTGTCAGGTTATATTTTTAGTAATAAACATTATTATTTATATCATCCTGAAAGAGGCAAGAGTGAGATTTCAAAAGAGCTTTATGAAACTAATAAGAAGTCTACACAATTTTTTAAAAAAGAAAGTGAGTTTAACCTTGAAGCTGCTTTAATTTGTGGGGCTCTGGTAATTGCTGCAGGCTTCCTAATTTCAGGTTTAAATTTAATGAAGATAGTTAAAGAGACTCGCTCTAAAACTACAAGTCTGACTCCTGCTGAACAATATGAGCAGTTCTTTGGTCAACCATATAAAGAAGAATAGCTTAACTCTCGATGCCGCAAGTTTAGCGTCAGCGTAACTTGTGGCTGACTATGGGGCCAGTTTGTAACTGGCGTTTATCAAAACTATACATCCTGCAGTTGCAAACTGCCGCCATACCCACCACCAGTTACCGCTTCGCTCAAATTGGCGGTATAACTATAATTTGGTTGTAACCTGCATCTATAGTTACGGTATAATTTTTACCATGGGCCGAAACTATAAAATCAGTGACCAAAGCCAATTACATTTCATCTCATTTGCAACTGTAAACTGGATAGATGTTTTTACAAGATCTACCTACAAAGACATTATAGTTGACAGCCTGAATTATTGCGTCAAGAACAAAGGGCTGGAAGTTTATGCCTGGTGTATTATGTCTAATCACGTCCATCTGATCATTGGCTCACAAACTGCTAATCAATCTGAAATTATCCGCGACCTGAAAAAGCATACTTCTAAAACTATAGTTAAAGCTATAGTCGATGATCCTCAGGAGAGCCGTAAAGAATGGATGCTGTGGATGTTTGAGCGGGAAGGCAAACGTAATGGTAATAACCAGACTTTCCAGTTCTGGCAGCAGCACAACCAGCCTGTCGAGCTAAACTCAAATTTCCTGATGGAGCAGAAGCTAAACTATATTCATAATAACCCTGTAGAAGCTGGTTTTGTGCGAGAACCGCAGAATTACCCTTATAGCAGCGCTATAGATTATGCCGGTCAAAAAGGAATGGTTAATATTATACTTCTAAGCTAGCCATACCCCAGTTTGAGCGCAGCGGTAACTGGGGGTAGAGCATGGTGGCAGTTTGCAACTGCCATAAGTATGGTTTCGATGAACGCCAGTTACAAACTGGCCCCATACTTAGCCACAAGTTGCGCTGACGCTAAACTTGCGGCATAAATAAAACACAACCTTTCCCGCTAAAGCATGTTACAAACCAAAGGTAACTCTAAGCAACTATGGAAAGTAACAACACATCAGCATCACAAACACCAACTATAGTTATAGCGGGAGCCACCGGGCATCTGGGAGGTCTTATAACACAGTCACTTCTCGATAAAGGGGCTACTGTACGTGTACTGGTCCGGCCTGAGAGTGATGCAGGTAAAGTAAACTCATTGCAAAAAGCAGGCGCGACTATCTGGGCAGTAGATTTCCATAATGCTGCTGAATTAACGAAAGCCTGCGAAGGAGCAAACTGTGTGGTTTCGGCCTTATCGGGGCTGCATTATGTTATAGTTGGTATCCAGACGTTGTTACTAGATGCGGCTGTTGCAGCCGGTGTGCCCCGCTTCATCCCTTCCGACTTTGCCATTGATTTCACAAAGCTGCCTTATGGCAATAACCGCAACCTGGATTTCAGGAAAGAATTTAAAGAGCGTTTAGACAAAGCTCCTATAGCTGCGACTTCTATCTTATGTGGCATGTTCGCCGATCTGCTTACCGGGCAGGCGCCCATAGTTTTGTTCCCGATTAAAAAGGTGATGTACTATGGCAATCCTGAACAACTCATGGATTTTACAACTATACAAAACACAGCCGACTATACCGCCGCCGCAGCGCTTGACCCAACCACACCGCGTTACCTGCGCATTGCCGGCGATGTACTGAATGCACATGGTTTAAAAGAAGCTGCTAGTAAGGCTATAGGAGAAGAGTTTGGTTTGTTTCGGGTTGGTGGTTTGGGCTTATTGAATACCATCATCAAGATTGCAAAAGCGCTTACACCTACTGGTAAAGAAGTATTTCCAGCCTGGCAGGGCATGCAATACATGCGCGATATGTTTAGTGGCCTGCCAAAACTGGAACCCTTAGATAACGATCGCTATCCTGAAATAAAATGGATCACGGTAGCTGAAGTGCTGTCTAAACGATAAAGATTACAACTATAGATAACCCATTATTATCAACTATAAAGGGAAAGTGGCAGCTAACTATGGCTGTTCCTTTTTTAATCGTATAACTAAATACCTCCCTCCAGCATCTTAATGTCCCAAAAGTATCCGCGACTTCGTTCTGCCAGAGGGTTTGGGTTCCTTAACCAGCCTGCCTGGCACGAAGCCTAGAATGGCTGAGGTCGGGAAAGCGTGTAGGAAGACGCGGGCTTAGCCCGCAGCACATAGATGGTGTAGGTGTAGAGCGCGTGCTTGCGGTAAATAATAGGCACCTGCTTCGCCTCCACTAAGTCGTAGTGCAGGTACAGATGTGCAGGTAAGTCGGCTCTATCGGTTACAAAAATGGTGTTCTGGGG